>NZUK01000008.1 GCA_002701365.1 Flavobacteriales bacterium | reverse complement strand
CCCTAGCAAGTCAATCCAACCTATTCCATCAATCGAAAGTTCCATTACATAGGGATTAGAATAACCATACGACTCTGCAGATACAGTTAATGTTTCAGAACTTGAGCCACAGCTAGTGCTTACTGAAGCGCTTCCTAAACCATCACAATTGACATCTGAAGATGATGCAGTTGCAGATAAACTACTGCAGTCTACAGTACAATCATTTGATGCATCATCATCACAAGTACCACAATTATCTACTGTTGCAGAACCTGCACATGTACCTGCGCAATCAACATCAGCAGTACAGTTACCATCACAATCAAAATTTTCTTGTGCATACGTACATGAACTATCATCAGCGTTTGCATCTGCATTGTAGTTACACGCTGTTGCATCCATACAACCTAATACTTCTTGTACTCCACAATCCCATATAAAAGGATCAAACCCTTCAGGAGCATATTGATTGCCGTCTCCTCCTCCACTATCATTATCTATATTCCAATCTGCTTCTATCCATGTAGATGAAGCTGATGTGCCACATACTCTCTCTGCTCTACCATCTTCAAACTCATGTCCTGTTCCTGATCCATCTTCTCCAGCAACACCAAACATATCAATTATAGAACCATCAGGACCTAGTAGTGCAATATTATCATCACCATTTGAATCTGCAGCACCACCGGTTCCGATATCTTGACTAGCATCCATACCATATGTTGCTAAAAATTTGTCAGCATCATTACATACAATATAAAATCCACCTGCAGCAATAGTCCCTGTTAAAGAAACTGCTGACTGAGGATCTGTTGCAGCATTCGTCCAACGTTGTAATGCATAACCAGTAGAAAGATCGATGTCCTCAGAACCTGAGTTATATATTTCAACATATCTTCCAGCATCACTTGAATTTTGAGGATCTGTTAATTCTGTGATCATTAATTGACCATTAACATTAGAAAACATTAGTAATGAGAAAATCATCACTAAAAGAGATAGTATTTTTTTCATAATTTTAGAGTAAAAGGGGTTATTAATAATAAGCTATTAATATAAGAAGTTTTATTATTTTTTTTGTTAAATAATAACGTTTGAAATAAAAAAACTTATTAAGAAAATTGAAAAATTGTTAATAAAATTATCTTTCAAGATAATATTATGGCATAACAGAGGAATGATGAGACAATATTTTAAAATCTTCACCCTGTTTTTGAAATACAAATGTAAATCTAGCTCTAGAGTTAATTCTAGATCCATCTTGAGAATCAACTTCGAAGTCATAGAAACCATTGATAGTAAAGCTTTTATCATCAATAATATGTATTTTATATTCAGATACAGAAGCTTTTGGTTTTTTAGCTAAGAAAAACTCAAAATACTCTCTTATTTTAACTTTACCTTGCCTGATTTCATCAGAAAAAGTTCCTAGTAATAAACCATCTTCAGCATAAAGACCAACAACTCCATCCATATCTTGAACAGAAACTAAATCAATCCATTTTTTTAGTGCATTTTCCATATTGATTACAAAGATAAAAATTTTGAATTATTTAACTCTTTTGGCAAAATACATTTTTTCCTTTTACCAAAGAGCATATATCTTGTGTTAGCAACAAATCTATAAATTAAATCTCTTATTGGATATGGAATTACATAGAAAATTAGTAATACTTTCCATACAGTTCTTAAATGATATAAAATAGACAAAACTGCTGAAGACCTATACTGTACAATAGTATTTGAAACTAAGACAATTGAATCATTTTTTTTTATATCAATATGATGATCTTTAATAATTTTTTTTCCAATATCACTTTGGATAGAGGCTAATCTAAATTTATCCTTTTTATCTCTTAAAATAATAAATCGAACTGACCAAATACACATATTACATACGCCATCAAAAAGTATAATCATATTTGAATTATTGGTTGTCATAATTATTAAAATTTATATTCTAAAGTTAGGTAATAATTTCTTGTAGGTGATGGCATGATTCCTGGTCCAGGATATCCAGTTGCTCTAGTTGTAAAGTAATAATTATTTAATAAATTATTAATTCCAAAATCTATTTCAATATTATTTAACAAAAGACATTTAATTGACAAGTCTAAAATACTGTATGCTGGTATTTCACCAACTATTCCACTTAAATCTCCGTTAATAGAGTTTGTTGCGTCCGTAAATTGTTGAGACATGAATGTATATTGAATATTAGTACTTATAGTTTTGTAGCTTAAATTAAAACCAGTTTTTAAATTTATTTCAGGCACATACTCTATTTCTTTCCCTTGAACACCATTAACATCAGAATTAGTATATTCAGAATTAATATGCGATAAATTTATAAAGTAGTTGATTTTTAATTTAGATTTAAAACTCAATAATTCATTTAAATTAAAATTAAATAAATTCTCATTACCTAATATAGTCGCATCTCCCACATTACCTTTTTCATTTTTAACCCTTACTCCAATAATTTGGTCATAAAATTCCTTTTGAACAAACCCTATCCTATTGTTATATGAAAGATGAAAAAAACTTATATCATAGGAAAAATATTCCTTGAACTTACCTCTAAATCCAAAATCAAAAGTATAACCGTCTTCATCTTGAATATTTGGATTAATTACAAAATTTGGATTAATAGTATTAATATCTGCAAAAGTTACTGCTCTATAATTTTGAGATAAATTACTGTAAAATTCTGACCAGTCCATTATTTGAAAGCTGTAACCAATTCCAAATAATATAAAAGATCGTTTTCTCATATTATCTGACTGAACTAAATTATTTAAAAGTAGATTTCCAGCTGCATCTAAATTAATTTGTCTATAATAACCATCTGAAGCTGTTTTAATATACTCATATCTAAAGCCTGGCATTAAGGACATTTTATCATTTATATAAATAATATTTTCTCCAAAAAAGGAATAGTTAGAATTTGGATTTAAATAAAAGGACTGATTTTCATAATTAGGAAATAATGAATTTTGAAAATTAAAATTAGCATCACTGCCGTCTGATCCAGGGCCTTGTTCAGTTGAATTTTCTCCTGAATAGATTTTTAGACCAAATAACGAAACCATATTAAAGTCAAACAAAGAATAATTATGTATTAATTTTGACTCAAATCCAAAACTATTAAAATTAGATTTAATTAAATCTCTTTCTTGATTAGCATCAAAATCATTAACTCTGTTTGGTCGAAAGCCTATTGAATACCTATATGCATCTAAAATATAAGAACTAATTACAATGCTTGTATTTTTAGAAATTAGATAATTAAACTTCATATTTCCTAATAACCAATTGATAGAAAACCAATTCCTTTTACGATTACTTTGGTAAATATCTTGATTAAACATTTGATCTGTTAATCCTCCAGGCTGATGAGCTAAATAATTAAGATACGTTAACTCAAATGATAAATCACTCTTTTCATTTATTGAATATGAGGAATAGAAATATAAATTATCAGAGTAAAAATCTGAATTTGGTCTAAATCCATTTCCCTTTTTATGGTTATAATAAGTATAGTATCCAAACTTATTTATTGTTCCTGATATACTTGTAAAATGAGATAACAGATCATATGAACCAATACTATTTCTAGTAATAATTTCAAATTTCTTTTTTAGATTTGGCTTTTTAATATTAAAATTAATTAGTCCACCAAATTGTGTTCCATATTGCAATGCTCCAGCACCTCTAATCAATTCAATATTTTCAAGAGATTCATACGCTGGAATGTAATAGCTTTCTGGATAACCTAAGGGGTCAGGAGTTATATCATAATTATTTTGTCGAACATTAAAATTAGATGTTCTTCTAGGGCTTAACCCTCTCCCACCAATATTTAATTGTAATCCTGCATTATCAGTTTGAACAATATTTAGACTGACCACCTTATTGTACATTGATCTAGCATTATTTGATGAAGTTCCAGTTTTATCACTAGAAATAATTAATTCATTTTTTTTTCCTGAATATATAAAGTCAGTACTATAATCCTTTTGATATTTAACGTCATTTAAATCTGGGTTTTCTTCAATAATTAATACTTCTTCTAGATCTTGACTTAATAATGATAATGAGGTATTGAATTCTATTGATTTAGAATTCTTGTCAAAAATAAAATTCTTTGTTTTTTCAACATATCCATTTTTTGAAAATACTAGTTGTATTGTATCTAAATAGGTGTTGAATTTAAAATATCCAGTTTTATCTGTACCTGAAACTAATTTACCCTTAACATTTAACACTTTAACATATTGTAAACTAGAATTGGTTATATCATCATAAACAAAACCATAGATAATGTTTTGCCCTTTTAGACATAAAGACAAAAACATAAAAAAAATCCAATATTTAAAAACCTTTAATTTCATCTTTTAGTGGAATAATCCATTGTTTATTTTTACATGATTTTTTTTGTGAATATAAATCTATTTTATCACTAACTAAACGCTGACTTTTTCTTCCATTTAAAGTGACATAATTATCTACAAAAACTTGTATATTATCATTATCAACACCACCGTGATAATCTCCTAGATAATGTGCATATTCTAAAATAAAATCTGGTTGAAAACTCATTTGTTTTTCCTGAAAAGGAGTTAAAAAATTACTATTTCTGACATAGAAAAATGTTTGATCCTTATTATTTACAATTTTAAAATTTGCTATACCAACTTTTTCAACTAACATTACTCTCCAAGAAAACCTATAACCCTGTTCATGCCACAATAACTCACCAGGGTATAACATGTGTCTAAAAGGAATTATTAGTTGTAAAAACAAAAAGATCATAACAATATATAATGATACATTTTTATAACCATAAGATGATTCTTGTCTTTGATCTAAAATTAGATCAATTTTTTGCTTTCTAAAATAAGATAATATTTTTACAAATATAAAAGATAAAGAACCTGCTATATTATCGTGTGTTTTAGAATTAAAAAAAATAATTGCACTAACAATCATAATATATGGGAACATTCCGATAGGAAATAAAATTTTAGTTAATACATGAAAGATTATAACCATCAAAAATGCAAACAATCTGGTTCTAGAGTAAAGTAATAGTAGTGGAATAAAAAGATCATATAAAAAACCTCCCCAACTCATTAAATAGTAAAACCATTCTTGTTGAAAAAGAGTATCACCTACAAAAGGATAATGGTATTTTGATGATATCCAAATTTTCAAAGGCATAGCTTCAATAAGCCAATCGGAGTTAATTTTAGCAATTGCAGCATATATATATACAATTGATATTAACAGTTTAATAGAATCAACTGACCATTGTGGAATTTTTAAGTATTTTTTTTTTTTTTAAAATAGAATCTATCGAAAAAGAAAGATTAGCAGGCAAGAATATTAATAAGAAACTCATCACACTAACAAAATAGTAATGATTTAAATATGTAGTTTTATCCATTAGCTCTATATAAGTAAAACTTAGAAAAAAAACTATAATTGATAATCTGTATTTTAGTCCAATACAAACTAGTAATGCAGAAATAAAACATATCAAAAAAAGAAGATATGTATATTCTCCAAATGGTTTTACCCACTCGAAAAAAGAATATGAAAAATGAAATACTGGGTTTATGTATAGTTCTTCTATCCATCCCTTTAACCAGAATCTAACAATACTGATTGACATTAAAAGACCAAATAAAAATCTAAATACTGATAATGAATAAGAAGATGTTTTTTTGTTTAAGTAATTAGCAAATATAGTATTCATTATTAGTCTCCATCTGCATCAACATAATCAACAGAGATTGCTAGTGAAGCTAGCATGTCTACTTTAAATGAAACAACCAATTGTTGAACAACATCATATGCGTACAACATTTGAAGTTTATTATTGTTTATTTGATCAATAAAATTGTCGTTTAATAAATTTAGTTCAGTCTCTGCATTATTAAATTCTGTAAAAATTTCATTTGATAGGTTGTTTTCTGATGACATAGCTAGTGAATCTAAATAAGAGCCTAATCCTAAACCAATATTTTCAGACACAAGTAAACTGTTATTAATATTTTGAGTACTAAAACTTCTACCAATAAAGAAATTTTTACATGCATTTAATGCTTCCAAGGCCAATTCTTTTGAAACATTTTTTTTATAAAATGCTTCAACTTTTTCAGGATAAGTAGTTCCAGCTGAAAAAACACCTGCCGGTATTCCAATTTTATTTGCTCTAAATCCTTTTTCAAAATAAAATATAAAATCGTTAGTCATTTTATTAATTGACGATGTCGATGTATTGTTAGTAGATGAAATAAATTCATCTCTATAAGTATTCCAATCATCTATAACAAGAGTTGTGAATCCAAGCATTGATGTTACTAAATCTTTTAAATAGATATAATAATTTGAATTTGAATTATATATCTCAATGATATCTTCATTATTATCAGCTAAACCATGAAGCATGTAATCAATAGCTGGAAAACCACGTGCATCAAAGTTTGCATTATTATCAATATCATAATTCCCGTTTTCTATGTTAGATTCAATTAAAAATTGATCGGTTGGATAAATATTCATTTTTTCTTTATAGTATAAAATCTCAGCCTTTCCAATATTAAACATTTCAACATGTTGCCAATACTTATAACATTCCAACCATGAATTAGATAGATTTTCATGATTTGATAAGTTAGAATTGTTGATAAATGCATCAACAGATGAATCTAGAGTTATTAATTTATCATAAAATGCATCGTAAGCAGGAATTATAATATTATCTGCCCAGTGAATTAGCATTTCAGATCTGTTATAATTGTCGCTGTTATTATCATTGTTATTATCATCATCTTTTTCACATGAAAAAAAAGTAATTGATATAACTAGAAAAAGTAAAATTCGTTTCAACATATTTTGAAATACTATAAAAGAATCTTAGTAGATGACGACAATAAACAGATTACCCCCCAGCAACTTGTGTTATCTTTTACCTACTAAGATTCTCTTTAATTAATGATTATTATAATCCTGCAGCAGCAGATATGTCAGCAGCCATATTACTTAAGTCATCAGCTGATATGTCCCACAAACCATCACCATCCATCATAGCATCAAGCATAGTATTTACTTCACTATTAGTAAAGTAACTTGTGAACTGTAAGCTTAAAACAAATCCATATCCTTCAGAAAGAGCGTGAAATGAATCTTCTCTTGGTGCACCTGATGAAATAGTTTCTGCACCGCCAGTTAGATAATCAATAGCTTTTTGAGCAATTATTTTATCTACATGCTCTTGAATAATTGCAGCTTGTGCATTTCTTAGAGTGTAATCACCTGCAACAATTGCTGCTCTACCTAATTTAAATGCATCATAAATCACATCAGCAATTCCAGGGTGTGAACCTTCATTTAACTTTTTTAAGTACTTATTAACAAGTACACCATTTCCTTCAGCTGGTCCATTTGCATTATTATCAGTACCGCCGACATGTTCATTATTATATCCATATAAATATCCATATCCTTCATCCCAATAATGTTCCATGCTAGTATATTCTCCAGCACCTAATCCATCAGTATTATTAGTTGTGCCATCTCCATCTAACTTAGTAGCAGTTAAATAATTATTATTCATTTGATCAACAACCATTGCACCCATTAAACCTTTAATAAATGCTTGATCAATTTCAAGTCCCTTGCCATCAACTTGGTATGTAGAACCACTACTCGTAGTTATTTGCCCAGCAGCTCCTACAGAAGCAGTACTCATCCAATTTGGATACACCTCGTCAACAAGAACAGTAAACATGTCCTCAAATTGGAACTTTACAGTAGAAAAAGCAGTTGGAGATGCAGCTGTTTTTTCACCAACATTTGTTCCACATGTATAGTTATAAGTAAACCCTGAACCGTCGTTAAACATTGTTAAAAATTCACTTACAGTAGCAGCATTTTCCACATTCATGGCATCATAAATATCCTTTGCCATTTGTAATCTACAAGTTTGACCTGGAAATGAAACTGTCGACATACCATCTCTTTCAAACATATAAGTATCAGGAGCGACAACAGTATTGTGATCATCATCTTTTTCACAAGATGTAAAAAATAATGAAGTAAATAATATCATAGATAAATAAAATATATTTTTCATAGTTAAATTTGTTATTTGAGTTACTTAGTTAGTTAATAAAGTTTTTTGAATAGAACCATCACTGTATATAATTAAGATGGGGTTGTTAAATTCAATCTTGTCAATTTTTCGACCTAATAAATCAATTATCATAACTATTTCAATTTTATCATTATAATCAATCAAATTAGTGTTTGAAGATGATTCGCATGAACATGGGCATAAGTCAACAATAATTGCTCCCCCTAAATCGAACATAGGCGCTCCATTCCAGCTACAAGCTTGATTTTCAGTATAACCATAATTATCTATTAAGTAAGTGATTAAAGAACTACAGTCAGAAATAAACATAGATCCAAAAATATCTTCAATTTGATTATCATCATTTTGACAATCTTCATTCTCAGAACAGGTACATTGACACATATCATTAATTGTGCCTGATAACCCTAAAACTGTTAAATCAGTTTCACATGAATATCCAGAATTAATAAAATAAGCAACTGCCTCCTCACAACCGCCATTAAAAGATGGGTTCCATTGACTAGCTAATGAAGCTGCTGAATCATCATCATCAACACAACCTGTCTCATTAACAGTAATAGTAGCAACCATTCCCGATGAAGCATGACCATACACAGAACAATCATAACTATAGTCACCTGGAGAATTAAATGTGTAAGACAATATTTCTAATCCTGTTTCACATATAACTTCAGAGCCAAAAGACTCGGGATTATTAAATGGCTGACCAGTAATACTATTTGTAAGGCCATTAACATCATGGCAACCACCTGCATTTGTCCAAATCACAATATCTCCTTGATTAATAACTAAATCTGAAGGAGAATAGTAATACATGCCGGCATCAACATTCCATGTTTGCTGAGAAAATGATAAAAGAATTAGAAATTGAATGTAGAATAAAATTTTCACTTTCATATTGAAATCTTTTTAATATCCTTATTTAGAATAATTTTAAATAAAGACGCAAAAATACAATATTATTTAGAATTATTATAAATAATAAATAAATAATTTATTGAAATAAAAAAATGATTAAAAAAATAAAATGAATGTTAGACTTTTTGTCCTTTTTTGTCCCCATCAACCCATTTACCACCCTTGACTTGACCAAGATAGTTTACTACCTTGTTTTTTGAATACTGAGCAATTGCAATTTCAACTTCTTGCATATTTTTACGAATAATCTTAATAGGTGAAGATGAGCCTTGAGTTCTAAGCTCAATATAAAATCCATCACGCAGTTTAGGCGGTTTAGTAGAAGGTCTACCTCTTTTTTCCATGGCGGCAAGATATAATAAAATAATGGATTACAGCAATGAAATATGTAAAAAAAAAAAATGTTTATTAATTATATTTTTACCCCATCTGTTATCTACTATTTTTATATGTTGTATTTTTATAAAAATATGATCAAAAAAAATCAACAAAGAAGAAAGCTAATAAAAGGACTACTAAGCTTAGCGACATTTTTATTTTTTTCACTTAAACTTAAGTCTTACAATAACGCATTTGACTATATGCAAGAATGCACCCCTACAACATCAGATATAGAGGGACCATATTATATTCCTAACTCACCTAATACATCTATTCTAACTCCACCAGAAATAACAAGTAATTTATTATTTATAACAGGTACCGTATATGCAAATGACTGCAAAACCCCTATACCTAATGCTATAGTAGACGTGTGGCACGCAAACCAAGGAACATACAATACAAAAACTAACACATATCTAAACTCTGATTATGAGGACAATTTATATAGGGCTAAAATTTTTACTGACGCTAATGGGAACTATGCATTTCAAACCATTTTACCAGGAAAATATTTAAATGGCAATTATTATAGACCAAGCCACATCCACTATAAATCATCTTACTTAAATCAAAATGAATTAACAACTCAATTGTATTTTGAGAATGATTCTAGCATACCTTTGGATCCGTGGGCTTCTAATCCAAATTCTCAAAACAGAATTATCAATATTGAAACTGATACAGAAAATAACATGAACGGAGTATTTGATATTGTTCTTAACACCTCTCCTTCAGAAATCCAAAATAATAATATTCACGAATCCAGCCTTATTCAGTCAATTTATCCAAATCCAATAACTGATTATTCTCACATATATTTCAAACAATTACATCTCGAAAAAATTATTGAATTATGTAATATTAATGGGAATAAAATTCTTCAGATCAAAACAATTAAAAATAAAATTAATTTACATCATATTTTACGCAGTAATAATTTTCCAAAAGGCATATACATAGTAAAAGTATTAACTCAAAATGGGCATATTGATGCTAAACGTATTTGCTACAATTATTAACCATAATTTTAAATAGTTAATATTTTTCTTTAATTTTAAGCAACAATGGATATACAATCAATAATCACTGAAAACCTAGACCTCATACTACTTATTGGATCTATTATCGCAAGTTTTTTTGTCATTAAACTTGTAACTAAAATAATATTCAGATTAATTATTTTACTATTGATTGTCACCACTGCGCTTGTTGTATATCAAAAGTTTTCAAACACCAATCTCATTGATGATGTTCAAAAATTATACTGTGATGGCGAAAAATTAGATCCAATTAAATGCACCTGTTTTGTTAATCCAATAATAGATGATTTAAAAATCAGATTTAATGAGGAAGAATTAGAGACTTTAAAATCTAAAAAACTAAAAGCAAATACTGAATTTTTAAAATCTTATAAATTAAAAGAGAGCGAAATAAAAAATTGCTTTCAAACAATGGGGAACTCAAATGGAATACTTGAAGAAATTTTTAATGACATTAAAAAAAAAGCAGGACTAAAAATCATTGATTAAAATAAATACTTTTTGACAGATTAATTAAAAAAAACATGAGTATTCAATATATTTTTTTAATCATAGGACTTTCAGTAATCAATATAAGTTGTCATAAAAACTGTAATTCTTTTAAACAAAGTAATCAAAATATATATGGCATTGACATTTCGCATTATCAAGATGACATCAAACAAATTGATTGGCAACAAGTAAAAGATAACACTAACCCTAAGATATCCTTTGCCTATATTAGAACAACGATGGGGAAAGATGGAAAAGATAAATCATTCACCTACAATTTTAGTCAAGCTCAAATGAATGGCATCAAAGTTGGCGTATACCACTACTTTAGACCAAATGAAAGCGCCATTGAACAATTTAAAAATTTTGCAAAAAACACAACTAACATCGGTGATCTTCCGCCTGTTTTAGATATAGAAGAAATAGGCAGTAGAAATGGAAAAAAAATAAGAAAAGAAATTAATATTTTTTTGAATTTAGTTGAGCAAGAATTTAACATAAAACCAATAATATACGCTCATCAAAGATTTTATAATACTTATCTGAGAAACAGATTTAATAATTATCAAATTTGGATAGCACGACAAAATGGATCTAAAAATAAGCCAGACAATAATACAATGAAACATGAACCAATTATGTTTGACAGTAAATGCCCTTTAATATGGCAATATAGCGGAACAGGCACAATTAATGGTATAACAGGATATGTAGACTTAAATGTTGCACATAAAACATTTTTGGCGATTGATTATCAATAAGTTAAATTATTGGTAAATCAAAAAATAAAATCATATGAGCAAAACAATAAATAATGGGACTTTAAGACAAGGAGATGAAATAATACCGTAGAGCTAAAAAAAGGTAGAGTTCAAGCAATCATAGATATTGGAATTTCGTATGGTAAAAATCAGCAAGCAACCAACAGATATTACGGAAATAAATAGACGACATTAATCATTTAAATAGATTTTTTCTATCGAACCATCACTATATATGTCAATAAAAACGCCCTTCTTCTGTTCTCTTTCCCTACCCAATAAATCAATTCTCTTAATCAAAGTTCTATTTAATAAAATAGACTCTAAATAACTATTATTATTATTATTATTGGATGAAAATGTTGGATTTTGAATGACAAATTCTCCAGTTCCATTAGGGACTCTTGCATAACCCATATCAACTTCCTGAGGACCAAACTGAAAACCATCCAGTACATTAAAATTTACATCTGAAAGATACAACTCTTCGCCATCTGAGGAGAGTTTAAATGTAGCATGACTATAATCACCTTGATCTTCTTCATCATCATCTGCCCAAACAATAAAATATTCATCAGGACCAAGCGTAATATTAGGAAAAGTATATTTACCAAGATTATTCAAATCATCGCTTAAATGATAATTATTCAAATTAATATCTAAGTTACCCTTATTATATATTTCAATCCAATCATCAAATTCATCAAATTCATCAGCTATAGAATTATCATTAGCAGCCATTATTTCATTAATAACAATATCGGATTCAAGGTAAACAAGATCATCCATCTTAATCTGATATATGTAAACATCATGTTCTGCTCCCTCTGGACTATAAAATCTAGATCCATCTTCGGAAATGGTCTCTATATAAAAACGCACATATTCACCTCCATCGTGAGGTGGAATATAATATGTATATTCATTAGTAGCAAAACTATAATCCATTGCAAAAGATTCAAATCTGCCAGTTAAACCCGTACCATAATATAAGTTAACATCTATTGGTTTATTAGAATTTACTTCAACAGAAATTAAAACATCATCATTAGACGTAGGTTGAGCAAAAGCATTATTTCCAACATAATACTGAACATTTAATACATCTGTAGCAATTTGCGCAACTTCACTATTTGACCACAAGTATTCTGATCTATTTTCAAAATAGTCCTTAAGGTTATCTATTTCATTTAAAAATTCACCGTATGTGTATATTTTTTGAGGATCATTAAAAACATGAGAATCAATAAAATTAGAATATTGGTCAATCTCACTTTCAATATAATTTAAGTTAAAACAATTATTCAAGATTGTTCTAAAATGAGCAAGATATCGCTGTCTTAATGAAGGTATATTTAACAGTTTATTTAATAAGGCAAAATCTGGATCATCAACATTATAAAACGGACTCCAGTTAGGATTACCAAAAACAGTATTACCATCATATTCTATAGGTAATATTCTATTGTTATATTTATCATAGTAAACATAATAGTCCATCCCACCTTTATTAATATAACTATCATCATCTGAGAAAATAATCTCATCAGCCAAATGCCATAAAGTGGCATCTACATCTAGGTGCTCATTTAAAAAAGAATAAGCATCTAAATTGTCTACTTCACTAACTTCATCTAATGACTGGCATGCGTCAACTAAATTATTCCAAGGATTATCAACATAACTCTTTTTTAAAGTATAATAATCAATATAATTTAAAGAATCTGATCCTAAGTAATTCAGAGAAGAGTTACCTGCGCCAAAATCTGGCCCACCACCACCTGGCCCACCACCGCCTGGTCCACCACTACCAGGATCACCACATCCTGGAGCCTCACCATTAGGATCTTCAGCTCGCCACCTTGTACATTCATCATCAAAAAACCATTGAGAAGCATGTTCCTTGTCTAGTTGTTGTACATTAGGATAAAGGCCCCAGTTCTCATCATTAATCATCAATTGAACAAAATTAACTTGTACTGCAGGAATATAATTTCTAGAAAATTTTTCAAAAATAAATTCTCTTAAAAAACTAGGGTCTTGATAACAATTATTCAAATTTAAAGTTTCATATCCATCAATATCTTGATTATTCATCCAGTCCAATTCAATATTAAAAGACTTTTTATCTGTTTCAACAGATCCGCCACCAGGACCGCCACCAGGACCGCCACCAGGACCATTACTTCCATTTGTGTTAAAGTAAGATGTCTGGCCTTTAAATCTAACGCCAACATCCTCAAATAAATCACCCTTATAAATCAAGTTTGCAGAAATATTAATCTTATCACAATAATTATCAAGCATTTGTTCCCAAAAATCAATTTGGGAAAAATATAGAAAAATAGTATCTATGGTTGACATAGAATACAGACTGTTGTCTAAGATAACACCTCCTCTCAAAAGCATTTGACTGTCTTCTGAAAAATAATAATTATCTGGTAAATTTTGTGCATCAATAACAAGAAAATGCAATGATAAAATGAAAGTTAATATTCTCATAAAATTATTTAAATTAATATAAAAGTAATTATATTTTTTTTACATCAATTATAAAAAGGTAATTGATCACAATGAGTATTTATATACTATATGATAATTTTGTCCGCAATGCCATTAATATGTCAGAAGGTTGATTATTTAATTCATGTTGTATCATATAACTAAAATTAATAGACGTTTTACCAAAAGTCTTTTTAAAACCTGTAGCATACCTTATTTTTTCAATATCTTTTTCTAATAAATAAAATAATTCTATAGAAGTAGAAAAAACCAAACTATTGTTTAAAAAATATTCTAATTTAATTTTCTCTCTTAACTTATCAACAATTTCTATAGTTTCATAATTATCTGCAAATTCGCAACTTAATTGTTGCTGATATCTTGTTCGCAAGCACATTTTAAACTTTTTAGTAATTTTTTTATTAAAATAAGCGTCAAAATACAACCTATGTTTTTTAGAGAAATTATTTATAACATTATATGCTAATGAATTGCTTTCATCATACATTTCATTTAATAGAATGAATCTATATCCTAAAGAATATCCAAAGAAATTATTATGTTTTTTTTTAATATTAAAATCAAAAAAAAGTTTTTGAGTATTTTGGGGGGTTTCACCTATGAAAAAATAAAAATCATGTGACTGACGACCTGAACCCTCTAATGACAATTTAAGTTTCTTTGTTAAATCATAATCTAACTCTAGATTATACCAATTTTGAAGTCCTTCGTCTTGTGAGTATGTAAAAAATGGAATTAATAAAATAAAAAATTTAAAAGTTATTCTAAGACCTATTTTCTTCATAGTAATAAATACAAATATTTGCAACGTCCCTTAAAAAATCAATACGCTTAACTTCAAAACGAATAATATCGATTCCTGTTCGGGTTTTTAAATCTTGAAGTAATTCATCATGTTTTTCTGGAATAATAAGTTCAATTTTTTCATAAATGATATTTTTTCTAGACTCATGTTTTAACAACCATAGTCTTTCCATGCCGTAAGTAACAAAAACAATCATTGCATTTGCAAAAACTAACTCAGCATGACTAATTTTCTTATTAGCAAGAGCATTAACTACGGATATTCCAATTACAAGAAATAAATATGTCATTTCTTTAATAGGGATTGGATCTGTCCTATAACGTATAATACCAAATATTGCAAAAAGACCTAAAGCAAAACCTAATTGAAGTTTCACGTCATCTAGCAGAACACATAATACAAATACTGTTAAACTAATTAATAAATAAGTAAATAAATAATCTTTATTTTTTGTCAAAGGATAATAAATACCTCTAGCTATAATTGCTACAACAGTCAAATTAAAGAATGTTTTTAACAATAGTCTCCAAAAATCTTGCGAATCAAAAACAGGAGCACCAAGAAACTCCAAACCCTCTAATAAACTTAATAATAACATCATAGTAATTGTAATTTATTTATTAATAATAATTTTGATTTAAATCTATTAAACTTAACATCTTTGTTTAGATTAATTGTTGAAACACAATACTTACTCATTCGTGTAGGTGTAATGTGATATTTTTTTGCAATATATGTAAATTTTGATGATTGACTAGATCTATCTTTTTTCACCTCTGCAATTACGATATTATCCAAACTGCCTGACTGTGAATCATCTGAATAATTTAGATTTAAATCAATTGTAATTCTTTCAGTATTTAATTTATCTACAAAAGTGATTCTCTTAAAATTAATCCAATGCTGTGCTATAAGAGTTAAATCTTTACCAATAGTACTTTTAATAAACAAATTATGTTCAGGTAAAAGATCTTTATAGACTTTATCAACCCGCATTCTTTTTTTAATTGTTTTGCCTTTGTTATTTTTAAACTTAATTTCTAAAAAAATTAAATCAGATCCTACATATTCCCTAAAACGAACTTTATTCCTATTCACTCTTCTATTATGATGAGCCATATAAAAAAATCGATCAGGAGTATCAAAATATAGTGATTTATAATCTTGGATAATTTTATTTTTAATTTTCAAAATATTATAATGTGATGTTAAATGAGAAAGTAAAATAGGTAATTGAGATTTTTTAAAAAGAAATTTAACATCCATTCTATTCATCAAACTAACACTATTCATTTCTTTTAAAGAAATTGGCTTAAACTGATTTAAACAAGTATTAATCTCCATTTAATTTTATTTACGATTTCTCTCTAAACTTTCTATCATCGCAACAGTAACAGCACCAATCTGAACAAGTTCATCAATAACATCTTTATAATTATCCTCTAGGACTGCTTTATTAACTTCTCCAACTTCTTCACCTAAGATCGCAAGCCACTTGTAAATATTATGATTTTGCTCACCCCACTTTTCATCTTGTTTTTGACGTTCTTCAAGGATTAATTGTAATATTTTCTTTTTATCCATATTTTTTACTCTGACCAGTCTGCAATAAATAAATTAGTGTTTCTAGTTCCTCCATTATTTCTATTAGATGAAAAAACAATTTTCGTGCCATCATTAGAAAAAACTGGAAATGAATCAAACATAGCATCATAAGTAATTTGTTTTAAATTTTCTCCATTAATATCAATCATATATAAATTAAACGGGAAGCCTCTCGTAGACTTGTGATTAGATGAGAAAATTATTTTCTTATCACTGGGATGGTAAAATGGAGCCCAATTAGCTCCTCCTAAAAAAGTAATTTGTTTTAATTCGCTGCCATCTATATTGCAAGTATATAACTCCATATTAGTAGGTTTAACTAAACCTTGAGACAGTAATGTTTTATATTCTAAAACTTCTTCTTCTGTTGAGGGCCTAGAAGCTCGAAAAACAAGTTTTTTGCCATCATTAGAAAAAAATGCTCCACCATCATAACCCAATTGACTAGTAACTTGAAAAACATTCCCTCCATCTATGTCACAAGTATAGAGTTCTAAATCACCTGACCGCATTGAAGTAAAAACAATTTTATCTCCATTTGGTGAAACAGTTGCTTCAGCATCGTATCCAGCGTGATTTGTTAATTGATTAACAATATTGCCATTTAAATCTGAGATAAAAATATCAAAAGTTTCATATATAGGCCAAACATATTTACCATCCTCTCTTTTTTTTGGTGGAGATGGACACAAAGAATCAGACAAATGAGTAGAAGCGTATAAGATTGTTGTATCTCCCGGTAAAAAATAAGAACATGTAGTTCTCCCAAAACCTGTACTAATCATATCAGGAATTTCAATATTCATATTGTAATTATTAGTATCTGTAATAAAAATCTGATCACAATCAAGATCCCAATCAGAATTTTTCACTTGAAAAACTAATTTACTATCATCAAAACTCCAATATGCCTCAGCGTTATCTCCTGTAAAAGTTAATTGTTTGATATTTTTTAAATTTGTTTCCCCATCATAAAGCAGAACTTTATCGGATGATGTATTTATTTTTTTAGACCGAGAATTTATTTTATTTGAATCACAAGAAAATAAAACAAAAAAGAAAATAAAAAAATAAAAGTGTTTCATATTTTTGAAGCGTTTATTGCATTGCTCAAAATTAGTTATTTATTATGGATTGCATTTATAAATTCTAAGCTTATATTAACTTTTACTATTAAAAATATGAGATATATAATTATTTTATTTTTCGCCTTTATAATTTCAAATCAAATTCTTTCTCAAGAAAATAAAGAAGTATTCATGAATAATATGTATAAAGATGTCAACTATCTAGCTTCTGACAAACTCAAGGGAAGAAAAACAGGCACCAAGGGCGAAAAAAAAGCTGCTAAATATATAAAAAGGAAATTTAAAGAATATGGCCTAGAAGCAAAAGGAAGTTGTGATTATTACCAAAAATTTCAAGGAAAAATCAACTATCATCAAACTAGTGAGATACAAAAAGGTTTTAATGTTATTGGATTTTGTGACAACAATCAAGACAATACAATTATAATTGGTGCTCATTATGACCATATTGGATTAGGAGAAGCTGGCTCATTACATGTTGGAGAAAATGAAATTCATAATGGAGCAGATGATAATGCAAGTGGAGTCAGTATATTATTAAATCTTGCAAATAAACTATGTGATAATCAACTATATAATTATTTGTTTATTGCATTTTCTGGTGAAGAAGAAGGTCTACTAGGCTCTTCATATTTCGCTAAAAACCCAACTATCGATCTTAGTAAAGTTAAGTTTATGTTAAATTTTGACATGGTTGGCAGACTAAATGAAAAGAAAGAGCTAGCAATTAACGGAACTGGAACATGTCAAAAATGGGAAGATTTATTAAAAAAATCTAACGATTTCAACTTGAAACTTATTACGTCAGAATCAGGTGTTGGTCCATCAGATCATACTTCTTTTTATTGGCAAAATATACCCTCAATTCATTTCTTTACTGGTCAACATTCTGACTACCATAAACCAAGTGATGATATTGAAAAAATTAATTTTGAAGGAATGTATTTAATTCTCTCTTTTGTCACAAAAATAATAGAACAATCTTACTACATCTCTGATTTTGATTTCCAAGAAACAACCAACAACAATACTCAAACACCTAAATTTAATGTCACACTTGGAATAATGCCTGATTACTTATATGATGGCATTGGTTTAAGAATAGATGGAGTAACAAAAGAAAAAACTGCTTTTAAATTTGGCGTTAAAAAAGGAGATGTAATTCTGGAAGTTGGTGATATTGAAATAAAAGACATTATGGATTACATGAAAGCACTTGGTCTATTTAAAAAAGGAGATAAAACTAATTTAAAAGTTAAAAGAGGTGAAATGATTATAGAATTAGCAATTACTTTTCTTTAAAAATTGTTTCGTAACGTTATTATTTGTCATATATTGCATGAAAATTTAAAAAAAAATAAAATTTAAACATATATTAAAAAATGAAAAAACTTTGGATACTAATACTACCACTTTTTGTTCTTACATCATGTAAAGTAAAAACAAAAGCCCCTGTAAAAAAGGTAGTTAAGACAACAAAACCTATCAAGGTAAAAGGGTGCACTGATAAAACAGCTGCGAATTACGATTCTCAAGCAGAGATTGATAATGGTTCATGTTATTACAACTACATTACAATCAATGATTTTGTTTCTGCCGAAAACATAGCTAGATTAGAAACTGGGATGTCAAAAAATGAAGTTGCTGCAACCTTAAATGCTACTCCATTTGACTTACTTCATTCAAATGAAACATGTGAGATATATTCTTACGAATATCGCCACATTGACAGAGAGTTCACCATGAAAGACTTTACTTCAAAAAGCATGTTAGTTAATGGTAAGGAAATGTATTCTCCTGAATCAAAAAATCTTTATGTGATTTTTAGAGATCAAAAACTTGAAAGTGTAATCACTGACGATGCTAAAAATCAACTTGAAAGTGTAATTTGTTTTAAAGACAACTGTGATTCTGAAAATAACTACATTGCTTGTGGTGGATGTACAGATAAGGAAGCAATAAACTTTAATGCTGAAGCTAATCAAGATGATGGTTCATGTGAATATGAAACTATGATGGTTAAAGGATGTGATGACAACGAATCTCTTAATTACAACATGTATTCTGGTGCTGAATTTAGAGTTATTAAAAATGATTCTAATGACACAAGAAAGTGGGAAGTAATGTTTGTAGA
Organism: Flavobacteriales bacterium; assembly: GCA_002701365.1. GTDB lineage: Bacteria > Bacteroidota > Bacteroidia > Flavobacteriales > TMED113 > SP256. Next base: position 3,101 of record NZUK01000008.1, on the reverse strand, counting down.
AAGTGGTGAAACAATGGCCTACAATGATGTAGCAGAAGACATTAATACTTCATCAGACGATTGTGAATACTGTCCATGTGATGAAATTGTTAACCCTGCTTATGATCCAAAAAGAAATTGTGAAGCTCAATGTATACCTGATCCTGAACTAGCAGACAAGTATAACTATGGCTGTACAGATGAATTGGCAGTAAATTATGACACAGAAGCTAACAAAGATGACGGAAGTTGTGTTCATTGCCCATGTGATACAGATGATTACTTTTATGTAATAAATCAAGATCGTAATTGTAACGGGAACCCATGCATTAAGGTAATGAAAGAAGATGAAAAAGAGGAAGTTGAAGAAATTAAAGAAGATTGTGACTTATGCGATCTACTTGACTTCAAAATTGACTTCATGCCTTCTATGGTTGCTCCAATGAATTTAGAATTAGATATGAAACTTAAAAACTTAAAGAACAATGAATAAGATAATTTTAACAACCTTAGTTTGCATACTAAGCTTAAATTTCGCTAGCTCACAGGTTCATCCTTCAACTAATAGTGATGTAAAAGAAGTTCAACCTTACTATACCTCAGTTCAAAATCTTTTTGACTTAGAAGTTGGAATGACTTACGATGAAGTACGAGCAACATTAAATGCACAACCTTTTAATATCTTGAATAACTTGAAAGAAAGTGGCATGATATTAGAGTACAAGTACATGCATCGATCAAAAAAAGTAAAAAGCTCTAAAGATACTTATTACATGAGTACACTTAAAGCTGCAAATGTTCATTATCATGATGCACATTCTGCATACTTAATGTTTGATGAAAATGGAAATCTTGACTCATACTATACAGACGCTGGCACTGAAATGTCGGAAGATGTTTTGAGTTGGGAAAATACTCTAAAAATTATTTTACAAGATGATACACATTGTGAAAACTGTGTTGTTTCATCTCCTAAATAATCAACATATAATTTTTTAAAAAAGGGCGATATCATCGCCCTTTTTTTTTTAAACAATAATTACAAAAACTGAAAGAGAAGCTTTAAGGTTTACTAATAAATAAAAATATAATACTTATAATTTAACATATATTTAAAAAAAAACACATGATTAAGGAACAATTTGAAAAGATACTTTGGAATACTAGATTTATTGTATTATTTGCAGTGATCTTATCCATTATTTCATCAATAACATTATTTATGTTAGGCAGTAAAGATATCGTGCAAGCCACTATATTATATAACCCTATTTTTAATAATAAGATTAACAATAATACAGAGATATTATTTACAATAATATCATCTATTGATTTATTCTTGATTGGTATTGTTCTTTTAATATTTGGATTTGGAGTTTATGAATTATTTATTAATGAAATAAAATTTCCTAAAAGTAAATTTTCAGAATCAACACTGAAAATTAATAATTTAGATCAATTGAAGAATAAAATAATTAAAGTTATTATTATTGTATTAATTGTTAAATTTTTTGAAAAAGTATTGAAATTATCAGAAAACTTCAACACTCCAAATGATATCTTTTTATTTAGCATATCTATCTTATCTATATGTATCGGGTATTACTTAATTAATAAAAAATAAACAACCTAATAAATTATTAATTAGAAATTAATTGAACAAATTGTTGAATAGAACTAATCACATTTATTTTAGATTTTTTAAACAAATCCTTTGAATCACTAGAATGCACTGCATAAATAGATGAATTTTTAAATTCTGAATCTAAAAAATTAATAGTTTTTTTAATTTTTATTTTTGAAAAATTTGAAATTGAAAAAAACAGAACATTATTTATCTCTTTTGAAATAGCCACCTGAGATAGAGCAGATAATGGCACATTTGCCCCTAAATACACGACATCATAACTGTTTTTTAAGAGCAAAAGTCGTGAAAACAATAGTCCAATTTCATGGTACTCATCTGGTGGAAGAAACAATAACCATGTGTTAGAATTATGATTTTGATTGGATATTTTATCAATTTCGCTATATATTTTTTGCTTAAACATTTCAGATAAAAAATGTTCTTGACCAGGGTTTATTCTATTAGTTAGCCAAAATAAACCTATTTTAGATAATGTAGGAAGTAAAATACTAGTATAAAAACCAATAAGATCAAAATCTTTCATACATTGATCATATGTTTTATTAAACAATTTTGAATTATAATCTATTCCTGATTCAATTAACTTATTAATGTAATAATCTGTTGATTGGTAATCGGCTGAATGAATTCTCAAATCTTCAATTATATTATTAATTTCATTATCATTTTTTTTAGTAATTGTAGAAATTTTATACCCAGAATCAATTAAATACTTAGTTTTTAAAGCCTTAACAAGAAGCTTATCAGAATATGACCTTATATTGGTATTTGTTCTATCTGCCGATAAATATTGGTAACGATTTTCCCAAGTTCTTAATACCAGTTTACTGATACCTGTAATTTTTGAAAATTGATCTATTGTATAACTCATATAGAATTATTGAAAATTGCTATTTATCCAACAAATTTAAAAAAAAATAACTATTGTATAGTTTTTTTAAAAATAAATTATACATTTGTTATTCTTGTATAGCTTTTATGCAAAATAATTATACACAATTAAAATTAAATACTCATGAAAAAACAAATACTTTATATATTTCTACTGCTAATTAGTTTAACAGTAGCACAAACTACGCATACTATTAACGCTGGCTCTTATTATTATAGTCCTAGTGAAATAACAATTAATCAAGGTGATATAGTAGAATGGATAAATGATGGAGGCTTGCACGATGTCAACGGAGATGTCAACTCTATAAGTAGCGTTCCCTTTAATAATCCTGAATCTTTCGACTCTCCTCCAACCAGTACAGTAGGAGCTGTAATATATACTCATGAATTTTCAATACCCGGAACATATTATTATGATTGTTCTGTTGGCAGTCATGCATTAAATGGTATGACAGGAACCATAATTGTAAATTCAAATACAGTCGTAGACATAATTGTAAATTCTGATGATCATAATACATTAGAAACTGCTGTAATTGCCGCCGAACTAGATGATGACTTAAGTAGTGATGGTCCATTT
>NZUK01000007.1 GCA_002701365.1 Flavobacteriales bacterium | reverse complement strand
CAGCTACTACCTCATCAGACGACGGGGCTTCAGCTACTACCTCATCAGACGACGGGGCTTCAGCTGCCACCTCATCAGATCCTGGAACTGCTTTAGCTAACACTTCTTCTTTCTTGTCAGTTCTCTTAGATCTTCTAGTACGTTTCTTTTTAGTATCATCAACATTATAAATCTCATTAAAATCAACTAATTCAATGAAACACATTTCTGCAGCATCTCCCAATCTTTTACCTAATTTTATTATTCTTGTGTAACCACCTGGTCTATCTGCTATTTTATCTGCAACAATCGAAAAAAGCTCTGTAACTGCATCTTTTTGTCTTAAGTTACGAAAGACCATTCGCCTATTATGTGTAGTATCATTTTTAGAACGATTAATAATCGGCTCTACAACTCTTTTTAACGCTTTTGCTTTTGCTAGTGTTGTTTTAATTCTCTTGTGTACAATTAAAGAACAAGACATATTAGAAAGCATTGATTTCCTATGACTTGATGTTCTTTTTAAATGATTAAATGCTTTTCTGTGTCTCATTATTATTTATTCTTTATCTAATTTATATTTACTTAAGTCCATTCCAAACTGAACACCTTTAGCATCAACCAACTCATCAAGCTCAGTGAGAGATTTTTTTCCAAAATTTCTAAACTTCATTAAATCACTTCTATTATAAGTTACTAAATCACCTAGAGTATCAACTTCTGCAGCCTTTAAACAATTCAATGCTCTAACAGATAAATCTAAATCAACTAATTTCATTTTTAATAATTGACGCATATGCAATGATTGTTCATCATATTCTTCAATTGATGATGCGTATTCATCTTGAATAGAAATACGTTCATTAGAAAATAACATAAAATGATGAATCAAGATTTTTGCAGCTTCAGTTAATGCATCTTTTGGATGAATGGATCCATCCGTTTCAATTTCTAAAACTAATTTTTCATAGTCTGTTTTTTGTTCAACTCTAAAATCTTCTACAAAGTATTTAACATTTTTAATAGGTGTAAATACAGAGTCTGTAAATACTGTTCCAATAGGAGCATCTTCACTTTTATTTTCATCAGAAATAACAAAACCTCTACCCTTTTTAATACTAATTGTTAAATCTAATTTTGTAGACTTTGTAAGATTACAAATAACTAAATCAGGATTTAAAACCTGAAAATTTGATATAAATTTACCAAAATCACCTGCTGTTATAACTTTCTGATTTGTAATTGAAATAGTTACATCTTCACTATCTGCGTCTTCTATTTGTTTCTTAAATCTAACTTGCTTTAAATTAAGTATAAGTGTTACAACATCTTCAACCATGCCCTCAATAGCGGAGAATTCATGATCAACACCATCGATTTTTATTGATGAAATTGCAAAGCCTTCTAGTGATGATAACAATACTCTTCGAAGTGCATTTCCAATAGTTAGACCATATCCTTGTTCCAAGGGTCTAAATTCAAATTGACCACTTGTTTCAGTTGAACCGATCATAAATACTTTGTCTGGTTTTATAAAATTTAAAATTGCCATATTACTTTTATATTAAATTATTATTTAGAATATAATTCTACGATTAATTGTTCTTTTATATTTTCAGGGATTTGATCCCTATTAGGGATGTTTATTAATTTTCCTTTCATAGCATCTACATTCCACTCTAACCACTCTAAAACATCATTGTTTTTAGAGATAGAATTTGTCACACATTCAAGGGCTTTAGATTTTTGTCTAACAGATACCACATCTCCCATTCTAACTAAATAAGATGGGATATTAACGACCTGATCATTAACGGTAATATGTTTGTGAGAAACTAATTGTCTAGCACCATTGCGAGAATTTGCTAAACCTAATCTATAAACAATGTTATCTAAACGTAATTCACAAAATTGAAGTAAGGCTTCACCAGTGATCATTTTACTATTGGAAGCTTTTTTGAATATATTAGAAAATTGCTTTTCTAATATACCGTAAGTATACTTTGCTTTTTGTTTTTCAGCTAATTGATGCGCATAGTCTGACTTTTTTCCTCTCCTACCATTTGGACCGTGTTGTCCAGGTGGGAATTTTCGTTTTTCAAAATATTTATCTGGTCCAAATATTGGATCAGCAAACTTTCTTGCAATTTTTGTTTTTGGTCCTATATACCTTGCCATATTATTTATATTAAATCATTAAAATTATACTCTTCTTCTTTTAGGCGGTCGACATCCATTATGAGGTAATGGAGTAACATCAACAATTTCGGAAACTGAAATTCCAATATTATAGATAGCTCTAATTGCTGCCTCTCTACCATTCCCAGGGCCTTTCACATATACATTCACTGTTCTTACACCCGCATCATAAGCGACCTTGCCACAATCCTCTGCGGCTGTTTGTGCTGCGTAGGGTGTGTTTTTTTTCGATCCTCTAAATCCTTGTTTTCCAGCAGAAGACCAACTAATAACTTGCCCATTTTTGTTTGTGATTGAAATAATTATATTGTTAAAACTAGAGTGAATATGTACTTCTCCCTCTGATTCAACTTTAACATTTCTTTTATTTGCTTTTTTAGCCATAATGTTATATTATTTTGTTGCCATTTTTTTATTTGCAACTGTTTTTCTTTTTCCTTTTCTAGTTCTTGAATTGTTTTTAGTTTTCTGTCCTCTAAGTGGTAAACCTATTCTATGTCTAATACCTCTAAAACAGCCAATATCTGATAATCTCTTAATATTTAACTGAACTTCTGAACGCAACTCACCCTCAATAACATATTCATCTGATAGAATTTGTCTAATTTTCTGCAACTCATCGTCTTTCCAGTCCTTTACTTTTTTATTGACATCTACACCAGCCTTTGTTAATATTTTACGTGATATATTTCGACCAACACCATAAATATAAGTCAAGCTTATCTCACCTCGTTTTTCTTTTGGAATATCTACCCCTGCTATTCTAGCCATAGATTTATTTTTTTAAATTAATACTAACCCTGTCGTTGTTTAAATTTTGGGTTTTTTTTGTTAATTACATATAGTCTGCCTTTACGTCTTACCATTTTGCAATCGGCAGTTCTTTTCTTTACTGATGCTCTTGTTTTCATATTAATAATTTTAATATCTAAATGTTATCCTACCCTTAGTTAAATCATATGGTGACATTTCAAGTTTCACCTTATCTCCAGGAAGTAAATTTATATAATGCATCCGCATTTTTCCTGAAATATGTGCAGTAATTACATGACCATTTTCTAACTCAACTCTAAACATTGCATTAGATAATGATTCTTTAATCACACCATCTTGTTCTATTGATACTTGTTTAACCATTTTTATTTATTTTAAAAACATCTTCAATAAAATCAAAGGAAGATAAAATTTCTGTTTTCTCTTTTTTAATTGCTATAGTATATTCAAAATGTGCTGAGGGCAAACCATCTCTCGTCTCTATAGTCCATCCGTCATCTTTTTGCAGCACCTCCGCTTTCCCAAGATTAACCATTGGCTCAATAGCTAAGACCATACCATCTGCTAACTTAATACCCTCTCCTTTTTTACCGTAATTTGGCACTTCTGGTGATTCATGCAAATTTTGCCCTATCCCATGACCGACTAATTCTCTAACAATAGAATAACCATGAGATTCTGCAAAACTTTGAATTGAATATCCAATATCACCAATTCTATTACCACAAGCTGCTGCCATAACACCTAAATCTAAAGCTTCTTTAGTTACTTTTAATAACTTTTTTTTATCATGCGAAATTTCTCCAACTGCAAATGTATATGCAGAATCACCATAATATCCATTCATTAAAACACCACAATCTATTGATAAAATTGCACCTTCTGAAATTGGTTGATCAGAGGGTATACCATGTACCACCTCGTTGTCCTGAGAGACACATAATGTATTAGGGAAACCATTGTAACCTTTAAAACCGGGAACACCACCATTATCTCTGATAAATTCTTCTGCAATTTTATCTAAATACAATGAATTAATACCTGGTTTTATAATCTTAGCTAATTCAGCATGTGTACGAGATACAAGTAATGAGCTTTCACGCATTAAATCAATTTCCTGATATGTTTTTATATACACCATAATTACATTCCTGATCTAGTTCTTCTACCTTTTTTCATTAAACCATCATAATGACGATTAATTAAGTGTGCATTAATTTGCTGAATTGTGTCCAAAACTACTCCAACCATAATTAACAATGATGTTCCACCATAAAACTGAGCAAATTGAGGATTAACGCCAGCTTGCATTGCAAATGCAGGAAGAATAGCTACAAATGCTAAGAAGAAAGAACCTGGTAAAACAATTCTAGACATTACATTATCTAAATATTTAGCAGTCTCCTTACCTTGTCTAACTCCGCCTCTCTCTGTTATAAAAGCATTATTTCTTTTCATATCAGCTGCCATTTGAGTAGTATTTATTGTTATAGCTGTATAAAAATATGTAAATACAATCACTAATACTGCAAAAACAAAATTATACCAAAATCCACCAAAATCAGAAAACTCTTGTACAAAACCACTTGCAGCAGTTGAAGAAGAAAATCCAGCAATTGTAATAGGTATAAACATTATAGCTTGTGCAAAAATTATAGGCATAACCCCAGCTGCATTAATTTTTAATGGAATATATTGTCTAACTCCTCCATATTGCCTATTTCTAATTACTGTTTTAGCATAATTAACTGGAATACGACGCGTACCTTGAACTAATAGAATCGATATTAGAATAACAACTAATATAAATACTAGTTCAAGAGCTAACATTACTAGACCTCCACCAGAACTAGCAACTTTAGTTGCAAATTCAAATGCAAATGCTTGAGGTAAAGCAGCAATAATTCCAATCATAATTAAGAGAGATATACCGTTACCTATACCACGATCAGTAATTTTTTCACCTAACCACATGGCAAATAAGGTTCCAGTGACTAAAATAACGCCACTAGAAAACCAGAATCCAGTTTCTGTTAATAAAAAACTTGGATCCTGTGATGCAACTATATTATGTAGAAATGCAGTTTCAGGTAAAGTTGCCTTAATATTAGCAATATATCCAGGACCTTGAACACCAGTAATTAAGATGGTAAGATATCTAGTTAGTTGATTAATTTTTGTTCTACCACTTTCTCCTTCACGTTGTAATTTTTGAATATATGGAACAGCAACTCCTAATAATTGTATGACAATCGAAGCAGAAATATATGGCATAATTCCAAGAGCCATAATGGATGCTTGAGAAAATGCTCCACCTGTAAATAGGTTTAGTAAGCCTAATAACCCATCCGAAGTTTGATTCTCTAATGCACTTAACTGAGAAGGATCTATTCCCGGCAATGTAACAAAAGAACCTAATCTATAAATTAAAATAAAACCTAGCGTAGTTAAAATTCTAATTCTTAAATCATCTATTTTCCAAATATTTCGTATCGTGTTAAATAACGTTCTCATAAAAACTTATTCTAATTACATTTCAATAACTTGTCCTCCATTTTTTTCAATCAGTACTTTTGCAGACGCAGAAAATTTATGGGCTGTTATAGTTAATTTTGAACTAAATTTTCCTTTTGATAAAATTTTGACCATTTCATTTTTCTTGACCACACCTAGTTTAATCATTAAGTCAAAATCTAATGTGTCTTTTATTTTTTTATCTTCACATAAACTCTGAATATCACCCAAGTTTAGAGGTTGAAAAGTTTGTCGATTTGGATTAGTGAATCCAAATTTAGGAACACGCCTTTGCAAAGGCATTTGACCACCTTCAAAGCCTTTTTTTCTTGAGTATCCTGATCTAGATTTTTGACCCTTGTGTCCTCTTGTAGAAGTTCCTCCACGTCCAGAGCCTTGTCCACGTCCTAACCTTTTACGCTTTTTAATAGATCCTTCTGCAGGTGTTAAATTTGATAATTCCATTGTATTTGATATTAAATTATTTCTCTACTCTTACTAAATGATTAACCGCATTTATCATGCCTAAAACTTGTGGCGTAGATTCATGTTCTACAACCTGATTGATTTTTTTTAAACCAAGGGCCACCAATGTCTTTTTTTGTCTCATTGGTCTGTTAATTGCACTCCGAATTTGTCTAACTTTTATTTTCATATCTATTAACCATTAAATACTTTATTAACTGAAACTCCTCTAATACTTGCAATTTCATGTACATCCCTCAAACTCATCAAAGCTTGTACTGTTGCTTTTACTAAATTATGTGGATTCGTAGAACCTTTCGATTTCGATAAAATATCTTTTACTCCAACTGATTCAATAACAGATCTCATCGCACCACCAGCAATTACTCCTGTTCCACTGGAGGCAGGTCTAATAAAAACTGATGCTCCACCATACTTACCATATTGCTCATGTGGGATAGTACCATTTACAAGTGGTATCTTGACTAATTGTTTTTTAGCATTATCAGTCGCTTTTGTAATTGCTAAAGTAACTTCCTTGCCTTTTCCAAGACCATAACCAACAACTCCATTCTGATCCCCGACAACGACAATAGCCGAAAAACTAAATGTTCTTCCACCTTTGGTTACCTTAGTAACACGTTGAATACTAACTACCTTTTCAACTAATTCTAAACCACTTGGTCTAACATGTTGTATGTTTAATTTTTCTTTCATAATTTAAAAATTTAATCCCCCTTCTCTAGCACTATTTGCCAAAGACTTCACTCTGCCATGATATAAATATCCATTTCTATCAAAAGCGCATTTTTTAATACCTGCAGAAACTGCTCTTTCAGCAATTAAAGTACCCACTAAACTAGCTTTTTCCGTTTTATTGGCTTTTTTCTTTAAAACATCTTTTTCTAATGAAGATGCTGCGCAAATTGTAACACCTTTAACATCATCTACAAGACTCGCATATATCTCTTTATTACTTCTAAAAACCGTTAATCTTGGAAAATCAGCTGTTCCTTTTATAATACTTCTGATTCTCTTTTTAATTTTTATTCTTCTTTTTGATATTGACATAGCTATAATATTATTTAATTAACTACTAGCTGTTTTACCAGCTTTTCTTCTGCCTCTTTCTCCAACAAATCTTATTCCTTTACCCTTATAAGGATCATGCTTTCGTAAAGATTTAATTTTTGCAGCAACTGCTCCAATTAATTCTTTATCATAGGATTCTAATATGATTTTAGGGTTCTGACCTTTTTCATTCTCCGTTTTTACGTTAACCTCATCACATATTTGCAATACAATATTGTGTGAATAACCTAAAGATAAATCTAATTTTTGACCACTATTAGAAGCTCTATAACCTACACCATGTAGTTCTAATTCTCTCTTGTAACCCTTCGACAGACCTTCAAACATATTTGCAATCAATGATCTATATAAACCATGCTTAGCTTTAACGTCTTTATTATCGTTTGGACGCTGTATAATAATAGTCGAATCTTGTTCCAAAATCACAAACCCATCATCTAACTTCAAAGACAAGTTACCCTTCTGACTATTGACAGAAAAAACCTGTTCTTTAAAACTATACTGAGTCTCTGTAGGAACTATAATAGGATTTAAACCAACTCTTGACATAATCTTAATTAATTTTAAATTAATAAACGTGACATATTACTTCACCTCCAATATTATTTTTTCTTGCTTTTTTATCAGTCATAACACCTTGTGATGTAGAGATAATTGCAACCCCTAAACCGTTTAAAACACGTGGTAAGTCAGTTGCACTACTGTACTTACGAAGACCAGGTGTACTAACTCTATCTATGCCTCTAATTGCAGGTATTTTAGTAACTGAATTATACTTTAATGCAATTTTAATTTTTGCATGTGGACCACTTTCATCAATCTTATAATTCAAAATATAACCTTGATCCATCAAAACTTTGGTTATTTCTGTTTTTATTCTAGAAGCAGGTACTTGAACCACCTTGTGTTCAGCACTTATTGCATTTCTAATTGATGTTAAATAATTTCCTATCGAATCTGTTATCATAATTATAATTTTACCAACTTGATTTTTTAATACCCGGTATTAAACCTTTATTTGCCATTTCTCTAAACATAACCCTTGAAATACCAAAAACTCTCATGTATCCCTTCGGTCTACCAGTAATTTTACATCTGTTATGTAACCTAACAGGAGATGCGTTTTTAGGTAATTTCTGTAACCCAGTATAATCACCTGAAGATTTTAACGCAGCTCTCTTTTCCGCATACCTTGCGACAAGTTTTGCACGTTTTACTTCCCTAGCTTTCATTGATTCTTTAGCCATAATCTATTTTTTAAATGGTAAACCTAATTCTGTCAATAATGCTAAACCTTCTTTATCTGATTTTGCAGAAGTAACAAAAGTTATATCTAAACCTGTTATTTTTTTTATTTCATCCACCTTAATTTCTGGAAAAATAATTTGCTCTTTAATTCCCAGTGTATAATTACCCATACCATCAAAACCTTTTGGATTAATACCTTGAAAATCTCTAACACCTGGCAGAGACACTGAAATTAAACGATCTAAAAATTCATACATTCTTTCCTTCCTCAATGTTACTTTCACACCGATTGGCATGCCTTTTCGTAATTTAAAGTTGGATATGTCTTTTTTCGACAATGCTACTACAGATTTTTGACCTGTTATTTTAGTCATCTCTTCGGAGGCCAGCTCAATTAATTTTTTATCATTTACTGCCTGACCTACACCCTGATTAACACAAATTTTATTTAACTTCGGGACTTGCATTACATTAGCGTACCCAAGAGTATCTTGTAATCTTGGTACAACTTCATTAATGTATTTTTCTTTTAACCTAGGACTATATTTTTTCATTTTATTACTTCTCCTGATTTTTTAAAATATCTATTTTTTTTACCTGTTTTTTTATCAAATTTGACACCAATTTTGGAGGCATCACCTTTACTATCTACCATCATTAAATTTGACAAATTAATCGGCCCTTCTTTTTTAATAATACCACCTTCTGGATACTGAGAATTTGGTTTTGTATGCCTATTCACAATATTTGCACCTTCAACAAATGCAACTCCTTTGTTAGGAGACATGGATATGATGCGTCCAACATGACCTTTGGACTTGCCAACCATCACTTTCACACTATCACCTTTTTTTAATTTTGTTTTAAACATATCTTTTAAATTTAAAGCACTTCAGGTGCCAATGAAATTATTTTCATTCTATTTTTGTCTCTTAACTCTCTTGCTACAGGACCGAATACACGAGTACCTCTCATTTCATCATTCGTATCTAATAAGACACACGCATTGTCGTCAAATCTTATATAAGATCCGTCCGGTCTTTTGACCTCTTTTCTAGTTCTAACAACGACAGCAGTAGTCACTTGTTTTTTCTTAACTGTGCCAGTTGGTGTAACATCCTTAACCGAAACAACAATTTTATCACCAACAGAGGCATATCTTCTCTTAGTACCCCCCAAAACTCTAATACATAAAACTTTTTTTGCTCCAGTATTATCTGCTACATTTAATAAAGATTCTTGTTGTACCATATCTACTTAACTTTTTCTATAATTTTAACTAATCTCCAACATTTTCTTTTGCTCATTGGACGTGTTTCCATAATAGAAACTAAATCTCCAATATCACATGAATTTTTTTCATCATGAGCAACAAATTTGGAAGTCATTTTTACAAACTTACCATATACAGGATGTTGTACACGTCTCTCTACAGAAACAACAATAGACTTATCCATTTTATTACTAGAAACCAGTCCAATTCTTTCTTTTCTTAATTTTCGATCTATCATTTTAAATTTCTTTTATTAATTTCTGTTAGCAATCTAGCAATCTCACGTCTCTTAAACCGTAATTGAATTGGGTTATCCAAGGCAGATGCTTTATGTACTAATTTTAGTTTATTAAAACTTGCTTTATCATCTTTCACTTTTTTTAAAAGTTCTTGATCTGTCATCTCATGTACGATATTTTTACTTGCCATATCTATATATTTTATAAATCTCTTCTCTTAATAAATTTAGTTTTAACTGGTAGTTTTTGTGCAGCTAAACGTAATGCTTCAGCTGCTACTTCAAAACTAACTCCGTCACATTCAAATAACATTCTTCCGGGCTTTACAACAGCTACCCAGTATTCTGGAGCACCCTTACCTTTACCCATTCTAACTTCTGCAGGCTTCTTAGTTAACACTTTGTCTGGGAATATACGAATCCATAACTGTCCCTCTCTCTTCATATACCTTGTAGCAGCAATACGAGCTGCTTCAATTTGCCTTGCCGTTATAAACGATTCTTCCAAAGATTTTATACCATAAGATCCAAAGGTGAGGACCGCTCCTCTTTGAGCATTGCCTTTCATTCTCCCTTTTTGGCTTTTTCTATATTTTGTTTTCTTTGGTTGTAACATAATAAATTAAAATAAGTTTATATTTATTTTTTCTTTCTTTGACTACTTGATCTTTTACTAGAACTAACGATTGTCTCTATTGGACTCAAACTCCTTTTACCATACACTTCTCCTTTGCAAATCCAAACTTTTACACCTATTAATCCATAGGTTGTTAAAGCTTCTTCAAGTGCATAATCTATATCAGCTCTAAAAGTATGTAAAGGAGTTCTTCCCTCTTTATACATCTCTGAACGTGCCATTTCAACTCCATTTAATCGACCAGACACTTGTATTTTAATACCTTCAGCACCCATTCTCATAGCAGCTGCAATAGCCATTTTAACAGCTCTCCTATATGGATATCGTCCCTCAATTTGATTTGCTACATTTCGAGCAACTAGTTTTGCATCCAATTCTGGACGCTTAATTTCATATATATTAACCTGAACATCTTTTGAAGTAATTTTTTTTAATTCTTCTTTTAATTTATCAACTTCTTGCCCTCCTTTTCCTATAATAAGACCAGGGCGTGAAGTACTAATAGTAACAATGATATTTTTCAATGTTCTTTCTATTACTATTTTAGAGACACTGGCCTTAATTAATCTAGCATGTAAATATTTTCTAATTTGATAATCCTCTAATATTCTATCTCCAAAATCTTTACCACCATACCATGCGGAGTCCCAACCTCTTATAAAGCCTAGCCTATTACCTATTGGATTTGTTTTTTGTCCCATATTAATTATTTTTTAAACCTACTATTAGTGTAACATGATTTGAACGTTTTCTAATTCTATGCGCTCTACCCTGTGGTGCAGGCTGCATTCTCTTTAACATTCGACCAGAATCAACAAAAATCTCTTTGATAATAATTTCAGCTGTTGAATCTGAATACTTAACTTGAAAGTTAGCAATTGCAGACAATAAAACTTTTTCCAACCTTAAGGATGCTACTTTTGAACTATGTTTTAATAAGACTAGTGCTTTGTTTACCTCAATTCCTCTTATTTGATCTGCTACTAAACGCATTTTTCTAGGAGAAGTTGGACAATTCTTAAGCCTTGCAAAAGCTGTCTTTAATTCGCCTTGATTTGATTCAGAAATACTATTTTTTTGTTTAACTGCCATTTATGATTAATCTTAATTAATTTATTTCTTTTTACCTCCATGACCCCTAAAAGATCTCGTCGGAGAGAATTCACCTAGTTTATGTCCAACCATATTTTCAGTAATAAAGACTGGAACAAATTGTTTGCCATTATGAACAGCAAATGTTTGACCAACAAAATCAGGAATAATCATAGACGATCTACTCCATGTTTTTATTACTGTCTTCTTATTACTAGTTACATTTGACTCTACTTTTTTTAAGAGTTTATAATGCACATATGGTCCTTTTTTTAGAGATCTTGCCATTTCTTATTTTCTTCGTTTTACAATATATTTATTAGACGCTTTTTTCTTTTTTCTAGTTTTAAACCCTTTTGCAGGCACTCCGTTTCTTGATCTAGGATGTCCTCCAGAAGATTTACCTTCACCTCCTCCCATAGGATGGTCAACAGGATTCATGGCTACCCCCCTAGTTCTAGGCCTTCTTCCAAACCACCTACTTCTTCCAGCTTTTCCAGATTTTTGAAGAATATGTTCACTATTTGACACTGCTCCGATTGTAGCTAAACAAGTAACTAAAACTAATCTTGTTTCTCCACTTGGTAATTTTAAAGTGGCATATTTACCCTCTCTAGCAACTAATTGAACACCTGAACCTGCACTTCTAGCAAAAGCAGCACCTTTTCCAGGTGACAACTCGATGTTATGTATTGTTGAACCTAAAGGAATCTCTGATAAATACAATGTGTTACCATTATTTGGGGGGACACCTTTACCTGACATTATTTCATCACCAACTTGTAAACCTTTTGGTGCTATAATATATCTTTTTTCACCATCAGAATAAAACAATAAAGCTATTCTAGCAGTTCTATTTGGATCATACTCTATGGTCTTAACAATAGCAGGAATACCAAATTTATCACGTTTAAAATCAATTATTCTATATTTCTTCTTATGACCACCTCCTACGTATCTCATAGTCATTCTACCATCATTGTTTCTTCCACCACTTCTTGTCTTAACCTTTGTTAAGCTTTTTTCTGGCTTCGAAAAAGTCACATCATCAAAAGTCGTAACGACCTTGAAACGCTGACCGGGAGTCAATGGATTAATTTTTTTAATTGCCATAATTATTCATTACTATAAAAATCTATACTATTACCTTCAGAAAGTTCAACAATTGCTTTCTTAAAGGAATTTCTTTTACCTGTTATCACACCACCCTTAGTAAATCGATTTTTTGTTTTACCATAATAGTTCATTGTTCTAACGGCTTTTACTTTCACCGAATATGTATCTTCAATCAACTTCTTAATATCTATTTTATTGACAGACCTTGACACCATAAATGCATAGCAATTAAGAGCATCAGTCTGCTGTGTGATTTTTTCTGTTACTATTGGTTTAATTATTACACTCATAATTTATTAATTTTTCATACTTTTTAAAACACTCTCTGTTATAATAAGTTTAGAAGCATCCAAAATGTTATATACATTAATTTCATTTATAGTGTTTACTGAAGCCTTTTTTAAATTGCGAGCTGACAAAATTACAGAGGAATTTTTTTCTGTAACAATCAACATTGTTTTTTCTTCACCTAATCCTAAATTAGTAAGTAAATTAATATACTCTTTTGTTTTTGGAGCTTTAAATGTAAAATCTTCAATAATTACAATACTTTTTGAACTTGCTTTATAACTTAAAGCAGAACATCGAGCCAAAGATTTAACTTTTTTATTAAGTTTAAAACTATAATCTCTTGGCTGTGGACCAAAAACGCGCCCTCCTCCTCTAAAAAGAGGATTTTTAATACTTCCTGCACGAGCAGTACCAGTACCTTTTTGTTTTTTAATTTTCCGAGTACTTCCAGTAATTTCACCTCTCTCTTTAGTTTTACTGGTTCCTTGTCTATTATTTGATCTATATTGCTTAACTCCTAAATAAACAACATGATTATTTTCAGGAACACCGAAAATAGACTTATCAAGAGTAACCTCTCTGCCTGTTTCTTTACCTTTTATATTTAAAACTGGTAATTTCATTAGTTTGTAATATTTAAATAACTATTATTAGGCCCTGGCACAGAACCTTTGACAACAATTACGTTCTTATCTGTAAAAATTTGAAGAACCTCAAGATTCTTAACCGTAACCTTTTTACCTCCCATTCTTCCAGCCATTCTCATCCCTTTAAAAACTCTAGCTGGATATGATGCACCACCAATAGAACCAGGGGCTCTCATTCTATTGTGTTGACCATGTGTTGCATCACCAACTCCTTTGAAGCCATGTCTTTTAACAACACCTTGAAATCCTTTTCCTTTGCTATTACTTGAGACATCTACATATTCACCTTCCTTAAAAATATCGACCTGAACAACATCCCCTAATTTCAACTCTATTTGCGAAGTGTCGCCAGTTTCAATATTAGTTTTTGTAAAGTTTTTTTGAAACTCACAATATATTTTCTTAACAGAAGTATTAGATGACTTAACATGTCCCTCTTCAGATTTAGTAGCTTTAGATACTTTTTTATCACCAAAACCTAATTGAATTGCATCATAGCCATCATTATCCAAGTCTTTAACCTGCGTAACAATACAAGGGCCAGCTTCAATCATAGTACATGGAATACTTTTTCCATCTTTATTAAAAAACTGACTCATACCTATTTTTTTTCCTATAATACCTGCCATAACAACTATGCTTTAATTTCAACTTCAACACCACTAGGCAGCTCTAATTTCATTAAAGCATCTACTGTATTAGTTGAAGAACTATATATATCTAATAATCTTTTATATGAGTTTAATTCAAATTGCTCTCTAGACTTCTTGTTAACATGTGGAGATCTCAATACTGTAAAAATTCTTTTGTTAGTTGGTAATGGAATCGGACCACTTACAATAGCGCCTGTAGATTTAACTGTCTTCACAATCTTTAAAGCCGACTTATCAACTAAATTATAGTCGTACGATTTTAATTTTATTCTTATTCTCTGACTCATAATTTTAAGCTTCTATTTTTTTATTTTTTGCAATAACTTCATCTGCTATGTTCTTTGGAACTTCATCGTAATGACTAAACTCCATTGTAGATGTCGCTCTTCCTGATGTAATAGTTCTAAGATCTGTAACGTAACCAAACATTTCAGATAGTGGAATTTTAGCATTTACAATCGTAGCACCACTTCGTTCACTAGTTCCTTCTATTAGACCTCTTCTTTTATTAAGATCCCCTATAACATCTCCCATATTTGCTTCTGGAGTTACAACTTCTAATTTCATAAATGGTTCTAATAGAACTGGGCTACATTTTGGTAGAGCTTCTCTAAATGCAGACTTTGCACATATTTCAAACGACAATTGATCTGAATCAACTGCATGAAATGATCCATCAGTTAAAGTAACTTTCATTGAATCAACTTCATAACCAGCTAGAACACCATTTCTCATTGAATCTTGAAAACCTTTTTTAACAGAAGGGATAAATTCTTTTGGGATATTTCCTCCTTTAACTTTATCTACGAAAATTAAACCTGGATTTTCTTTGTCTGTATTAGGCTCGACTTTAAAGATAATGTCAGCGAATTTACCTCTACCTCCCGTTTGCTTTTTATACACTTCCCTATGATCAACTGCTGCTCTAATAGTTTCTTTATAATTTACTTGTGGAGCTCCTTGATTACACTCAACATTAAATTCACGCTTTAATCTATCAACTAGAACTTCTAAATGTAACTCACCCATACCAGAAATAATTGTTTGACCAGTGTCGTGATCTGTCTTAACTTGAAAAGTTGGATCTTCTTCGGATAATTTCGATAAAGCAACACCAAGTTTATCAACATCGTTTTGAGTTTTAGGCTCAACAGCAATACCAATAACTGGGTCTGGAAATTCCATAGACTCTAATACGACCTGTTCATTTTCTACACATAAAGTATCACCCGTTCTTATATCTTTAAATCCAACTGCTGCACCAATATCACCTGCTTCAATTTTATCCAAAGCATTTCTAGAGTTAGAATGCATTTGAAAAATACGTGAAATTCTTTCTTTAGATCCAGACCGTGTATTATAAATATATGATCCTGAATTTAAAACACCTGAATAAACTCTAAAGAAACATAATCTTCCAACAAATGGATCAGTTGCAATTTTAAATGCAAGTGCTGCAAAAGGCTCGTCATTTTGAGGCTTTCTAGATACTTCTTGATCTGATTTGGGATCTATTCCTGTAATAGATGGCACATCCAATGGACTAGGTAAGTACAACATAACATTATCCAATAAAGTTTGAACACCTTTATTTTTAAATGCTGAACCACAAAGCATTGGTGTAATACTCATAGATAATGTTGCCTTTCTAATAGCATTTTCAATCTCATCTTTAGTAATTGAATCTGGATTTTCAAAATATTTCTCCATCAAACCCTCATCAGATTCAGCAACTGCCTCAAGCATTTTTTCTCTCCATTCATTTGCAATAGATTTTAAATCTTCTGGAATATCCACTTCCTCATAAGTCATACCTTGATCGTGTTCATTCCAAATTATGCCTTTCATTGTCACTAAATCAACCACTCCTTTAAAATCATCTTCAGATCCAATAGGGATTTGCAAAGGAATTGGGTTACCATTCAGTCTCTCTTTAACTTGATCAACGCATCTAAAAAAGTCTGCGCCAATTCTATCCATTTTATTCACAAATCCAATTCTTGGAACGTTATATCTATCAGCTTGCCTCCATACCGTCTCGGATTGTGGTTCAACACCACCTGAAGCACAAAATAAAGCAACAGCACCATCTAAAACCCTTAGAGATCTTTCTACCTCAACTGTAAAATCAACGTGACCGGGAGTGTCAATAATATTCATTTTAAATTCCTGGTCTCTAAATTTCCACTGAGTAGTGGTAGCTGCAGATGTAATAGTAATACCACGTTCTTGCTCTTGCTCCATCCAATCCATTGTTGCAGCGCCATCATGTACTTCTCCAATTTTATGACTTATGCCAGTGTAATAAAGAACTCGCTCTGTAGTAGTGGTTTTACCA
Source organism: Flavobacteriales bacterium (assembly GCA_002701365.1). Taxonomy (GTDB): domain Bacteria; phylum Bacteroidota; class Bacteroidia; order Flavobacteriales; family TMED113; genus SP256. Next base: position 25,289 of record NZUK01000007.1, on the reverse strand, counting down.
GCATCAATATGTGCCATAATTCCAATATTTCTAGTAAATTTTAAATCTCTTTGTGCCATAATAATTATATATTAAAATCTAAAATGAGAAAAAGCTTTATTTGCCTCAGCCATTCTGTGTACTTCTGTTTTCTTTTTAATTGATGCTCCTTCTTCTTTATATGCTGCTAAAATTTCTTGGGCTAACTTGTTCGCCATGGACTTTTCATTTCTTTGTCTAGCAAACTTAATCATCCATGACATTGCCATTGAAACCTTTCTTTCTGATCTAATTTGCATCGGAATTTGAAAAGTTGCGCCTCCTATTCTACGACTTCGAACCTCTACTTGAGGCATAACATTAGACAAAGCTTTTTTCCAAACATCTAGACAAGATTCATCATCAGTTTTATTCTTTTCAACAATGTCAATAGCATCATAAAATATCTTAAATGCAAGATTTTTCTTACCACTCATCATCATCGTGTTAACAAACCTTGTTACAAGTTTGTCCCCGAATCTTGGATCGGGTAATAGAATTCTTTTTTTTGCTCTAGATTTTCTCACTAATAGTTAATTTAAATTAATTACTTTTTTTTCGCTTTTTTAGTTCCATACTTTGATCTCCTTTGATTTCTACCTTCAACACCTGCTGTGTCTAAAGCTCCTCTTACAATATGATATCGAACACCTGGTAAATCTTTTACTCTACCACCTCTTACCAGAACAATTGAATGCTCTTGCAGATTGTGACCTTCCCCAGGAATATATGCATTTACTTCATAACCATTTGTCAATCTTACCCTGGCAACCTTACGCATAGCTGAGTTTGGTTTTTTTGGTGTTGTAGTATAAACACGAGTACATACTCCTCTCCTTTGAGGGCACGCACTTAATGCTTGAGACTTACTCTTTTTCACAATTGATTTCCTTCCTTTTCTAACTAATTGTTGTATAGTTGGCATAATCGTCGATGCTTTAACCTGTTATTAATCTTATTAAAATTCCATTTTTCAAAATGGTTTGCAAATCTATAAAATTTAATCTTTATATCAAACCTAAATTTTCTTTTTTTACAATAGCATGACAATGAATGATCATTTTAACATAATAAAACAACATCTAAGTGGCTGTTTTTCAGATTATTACGAATAAACTTGTATTCTAACGATATTTGAAAATTAAATATTGACAAAAACCACACTTATTGTGATAAATAGTTATAATTTTATTTATCATAACAAATGCATTATTCTGAATCAAAACTAATCAGTATCATAACATGACAAATGACACATTAAATCCTCAACAAAAATCTGCAGTAGAGCAAATAAATGGTCCAATTATGATTATCGCTGGTCCAGGATCAGGAAAAACAAGAGTAATTACAGAGAGAATAGCACACTTAATTAACTCTGGGATTGATCCCCAAAACATACTTGCCCTTACATTTACAAACAAGGCTGCCAAAGAAATGGTAGAACGAATTAACAACATAACAAATCACAAAAATACATCGTCTATATGGATGGGGACATTTCACTCAGTATTTGCAAAAATATTAAGAAAAGAAGCGAGGCTTATAAACTACTCCCCGAACTTTACAATATATGACAACGATGACTCAATGAAGTTAATTAGAAGAATAATAAAAGATCTCAATTTAGATAAAGACACATATAACGCCAAATATATATTCTCAAGAATTTCTTTCATGAAAAACAGTCTTGTTGATTTTGAAAAATACAAGAAAAATTATGAACTAATAGAGGAAGATAAGAAAATAAGGCGACCTCTTTTTGCAGAAATTTATACAAAATATTGCAACCTATGCTATCAGGCAAACTGCTTTGATTTTGACGACCTATTGCTAAAAACATATGAATTATTTAAAAATAATCCAGATATTTTAAATCAATACCAACATACATTTCAATACATTTTAATTGACGAATATCAAGACACCAATAAAGCGCAGGACACAATCATCAAACAAATCGGCCAAATTCTTCAAAATGTATGTGTTGTCGGAGATGACTCGCAAAGCATATACTCTTTTCGTGGAGCCAACATAAATAATATGTTAAATTTTAAATCTTTTTATAAAAATGTTCTAGAATTTAAACTAGAACAAAATTACAGATCAACACAGAATATTGTCAATGCAGCGAACTCACTGATTGCAAACAACAAAAGAAAAATTGATAAAAAGATATTTAGCAAAAACGAAGAAGGGGAAAAGATGCAATTATTTACATATAGAAATGGACGAGAAGAAGGGGAAGAAATAGCATCAATAATTGATAATTTAATTACAACCCAATCAATTGCATCACACCATGCAGTACTTTATAGAACTAATAGTCAATCAAAAGTAATTGAAGATGCATTAAGAAAACGTGGAATCAATTATAAAATTTTTGGCGGATTATCTTTTTACCAAAGAAAAGAAATTAAAGATGTTTTAGCATATTTAAAATTAATAATAAATCAAAGTGATAACGAATCCCTTATCAGGGTTATAAATTACCCTACAAGAGGTATAGGTAATACAACTATAGATAAAATTAGACATCAAGCGGAAATTGAAAACAAAAGTATTTGGTCTATTATCAATTCCAACGAATTACAAAACATGCCAGTCTCATCAAATGGAAAAAATAATATTGTGTCATTTGTAAACGTACTCAATAATTTAATTTCCAAACAAAATGATAACATATTTAAAATTATTGAAGAATTAATACAGACAACTGGAATTATAAGGCGATTAGAAGATGATCCAACAGCGGAAAATATTAGCAGAATAGAAAATATAAGTGAACTAGTCAACACTATGAAAATATTTTCAATGAAGAACAAAAATAACAAATTAACAAATTTCATAAATGAAATTTCACTAGACGAATCAAAAGAAGCAATGAAAGATAAATCATATGTTTCACTAATGACAATACACCAGTCTAAAGGACTAGAATTTCCCTACATTTATATTGTAGGACTAGAAAATGGTCTTTTTCCATCTCAACAAAGCATACAACAAAAGACACTTTTAGAGGAAGAAAGAAGGTTACTCTACGTTGCAATTACAAGAGGTATTAAGAAAGTAACACTATCAAATGCTTTAAATAGGTTTAGATTTGGGAAAATTCATGATTGCGAAAAAAGTGATTTTATCGATGAAATAAACCCTCTTTTTATAAAAAACAATAACCATCGTAAATTTAAATACACCCAAAAAATTCACAAGCCCCCTACGATCAATGCAAAAAAATTAATCAAAATTAAGGAATCTAACTACTCTAATGAGTACCGAGAGGATATTAAAATAGGTCAAAAAATAAACCATAATATTTTTGGAGAAGGTGAAATAAAAAATATTGATCTTAGTGGTGGCAATCAAAAAATAAATGTCATTTTCGATGATTATGGTGAAAAATTATTACTAACAAAATTTGCAAAATTTAAAATTATACCATAATATTTTAATAAAAACAGTTTTTCTTTCATAATTTTGGCACAATTACATTAAAACAATAGAATGAAATATAATACCGATAAGTTCCAGTTAATAATTCCTGAATACGGAAGGCATATTCACACGATGGCAAAAAGCTTAATTGAGATCAAAGACGACAAAAAAAGGAATCAACAGGCCCAGGTATTAATCAATATCATGGGGAATTTAAACCCCCATCTAAGAGATGCCGAAGAATATAAACACAAGCTATGGGACCATTTATTTACGATGTGTGAAGGGAAATTAGATGTCACTTACACGTCACCGAAAGCCGAAAAAGAAGAAAAAAAAGAAGACAAATTAAGAATTCATAATACTCAAGGAAGTGTAAAAAATAAACATTATGGCAAATTAATTCTTTTATTGATCCAAGAAGCTGTTAAAATTAAAGATTCACATATTAAAAACTATGCTGTCGATCAAATTGCTCAACAAATGAAAAGGGCATATTTAAATTGGAATCAAACAAATGTACAAGACATACAGATATGGAATGATTTAGAGAAATTCTCTGAAAAAAAACTTGATTTAGATAAAACAAAAATAATTCCCGTATTTCAACAAGTACAGACTCGAAAAAAAACCTTTTTCAAGAAAAATAATAAGAAACATTATTCAAAAAAGTAAATGGCAAGTTTTAAAATTATTGGCGGAAAACAATTGTCCGGAAATATTTCACCTCAAGGAGCTAAAAATGAAGCCTTGCAGGTGATCTCTGCGACTCTACTAACAGAAAAAAAAATCATTATACAAAAAGTACCCATAATTAATGATGTCATGTGCCTAATGAGCATATTAAAAGGATTAGGGGTGAAAATTGAAAAAATCAGCAAGAACACATTTTCATTTGAAGCTAAAAATATTGATTTAAAATTCTTAAACAGCAAATCATTTAAAGAACTTAGTCAAAAAATTCGAGGATCTGTCATGCTTGTCGGGCCACTAGTAGCAAGGTTTAATGTCGCTAAACTTTACCCGCCAGGTGGTGATAAAATAGGAAGAAGACGTATAGATACTCACCTAGTTGGGCTTTCTAAGCTAGGCGCTAAATTTAAACTACAAAAAGATTTTTATAAAATATCCTGCGATCAACTTAAAGGAGATTTTTTACTTCTTGAAGAAGCATCAGTCACTGGGACAGCTAATATTGTTATGACGGCTGTTTTAGCAAAAGGAACAACCACAATATACAATGCGGCTTGTGAACCATATATTCAACAATTATGTGATATGCTATGTAAAATGGGAGCCAAAATTAATGGTATTGGCTCTAATCTAATTACTATTAATGGTGTGAAGAAATTATCTGGATGCAAACACAAAATACTACCAGACATGATTGAAATAGGAAGTTGGATCGGACTAGCAGCAATGACACAATCAAGAATACGCATTAAAAATGCATCAATTAAAAATCTAGGAAATACATTAAATATTTTTCGCAAACTAGGAATTAAATTAAAAGTAGAAAACGACGATATTATTGTTCAAAAACAAAAAAAATACAATATAGAAACTTTTATCAACGGCTCCATTTTAACAATTTCTGACGCACCTTGGCCTGGCTTCAGCCCGGATTTACTAAGTATAATTATTGTCACAGCAACACAAGCAAATGGAAACATATTAGTTCATCAAAAAATGTTTGAAAGCAGATTGTTTTTTGTCGATAAATTAATTGACATGGGAGCTAAAATTATTTTATGTGATCCACATAGAGCTTCAATCAGTGGAATTAATAGACAATACCAATTGAAAGGAACAACAATGACATCACCAGATATTAGGGCAGGTATTTCTCTTCTCATTGCAGCACTATCAGCAAATGGTGAAAGCACAATTCATAATATTGAACAAATTGATAGAGGCTATGAAAATATTGATGACAGATTGCGTGCAATAGGGGCTAATATTCAAAGAATAGATTAATAAAAATGTCATTATGTCACAAAATGCGTGTTTGGATTAAAATTTGATATACAATTTATTATTATAACTAAATAATTATGGCAAAAAAAAATAAAATTAAGGATGAATTAGCAACGAAAGAAGAAGAAGTTAAGTTACTAAAAGATAAATACTTAAGACTTGTTGCAGAATTTGAAAACTATAAAAAAAGAACTATTAAAGAGAAAGAAGATTTTGCAAAATATGCAAAAGAAAATTTAATCACATCAATTTTACCTATTATTGACGACTTTGAAAGGGCAATTCAAAACAATGAAAAAGATGTTAAAGGATATGAATTAATCGGTCAAAAAATGATTGATATTTTAAAAAACCAAAACTTAAATAAAATTGCTGTTAAAAAAAATGAAGTATTTGATCTAGAAAAACATGAAGCAATTAGTAGTACACCTGTTAATTCTAAAAATAAAAAAGGTAAAATAATAGAGGAAGTTGAATCAGGGTATATGTTATCTGACAAGATCATAAGATATCCTAAAGTAATAATTGGAAAATGAGTAAAAGAGATTATTATGAAGTACTTGGCGTACCAAGAAACGCTAATGAAAAAGAGATTAAACAAGCATATAGAAAATTAGCTATTAAGTACCACCCAGACAGGAACCCTGGAAATGAAGCTGCTGAAGACAAATTCAAAGAGGCTGCTGAAGCATATGAAGTGCTAAGCAACAGAGAAAAAAAATCGCGATATGATCAGTTTGGGCATCAAGGAATGTCCGGAAACAGAGGCTTTGGAGGAGGCATGAACATGGAAGATATCTTTGACCAATTTGGAGACATTTTCAGCGGATTCGGTGGAGGATTCGGTGGAGGATTCGGTGGCTCGTCTAGAAGTAGAACAATAAAAGGAAGTAATCTTAGAATTCGAATCAAATTAAACTTGAAAGAAATTGCTGAAGGCGTTAGTAAAAAGATTAAAATAAAACGTCTAAAACCTGCAAAAGACACAACTTATTCAACATGTAATGTGTGTAATGGCACTGGTGGGGTTACAAAAATTGCAAACACAATTCTTGGCCAAATGCAAACTACAAGTACATGTTCCCACTGTCAAGGAACGGGTAAAATGTTACAAAACAGAGGCTCAGGTTCTGACTCACAAGGCATGATTAATGTAGAAGAATTAACTGAAATCAATATTCCCGCTGGAGTATCCTCAGGAATGCAATTAAAAATTAGAGAGAAAGGAAACCAGCCACCTTATAGTGGAATTTCTGGTGACTTATTAGTATTAATTGAGGAAGAGGACAACGAGGATCTTATAAGAGAGGGCCTTAATTTACACCACGATTTATATATTAGTATTCCTGATGCAGTTTTAGGTTGTAATGTAGAAATACCAACAATTAACGGTAAAGCTAAAATTAACATACCAAGCGGAGTTCAAAGCGGAAAAATACTAAGACTAAAATCAAAAGGCATTCCCGATATCGAATCTTCTCACAAAGGAGACTTGCTAGTGCACATTAACATCTGGACACCCGAAAATATTACAAAAGAACAGCAAGATTTTTTTGAAAAAAATAAAAAATCACAAGAATTTAAACCGAAACCAAATGGTCAAAAATCATTTTTTGAAAAAGTAAAAGAAATGTTCAACCAATAATGATAAAATTATGACAAAAATTCTAATCATTGAAGATGAAATTGCAATAAGGAACGTATTGAAGAACATCTTACAAGATGAAAATAAAAATTTTATAATTCATGAAGCAAGTAATGGTGAACAAGGTATAAACACATTGTCTAAAAGTGAATATGACTTAGTTATATGTGATATAAAAATGCCTAAAATGGACGGCCTAGAAGTATTGTCTAAAAGTAAGGAGCAAAATATAGAAACCCCATTCATTATGATCTCTGGACATGGTGACCTTGAAACGGCGGTAGAGTGTATTAAAATTGGAGCATATGATTATATATCAAAACCGCCTGACTTAAATAGATTACTTACTACAATTCGAAATGCACTTAATAATCAAAATTTAAAAGTTGAAAATAAAAGGCTTAAAAAGAAAGTTGATTCTAAGCATAGAATTGTTGGAGATTCAGTGCAAATACGTGAATTAGAAAAAATAATACAAAAAATATCTAAAACAAATGCGCGAGTATTGATAACTGGTGAGAATGGCACAGGGAAAGAATTAGTTGCTCACGCAATTCATCAACATAGTAACAGAAGTAAAATTCCCATGCTAGAAGTCAACTGCGCTGCTATTCCGTCTGAACTTATAGAAAGTGAGTTGTTTGGCCATGAAAAAGGATCATTTACTTCTGCCCATAAACAAAAAAAAGGAAAATTTGAATTAGCAGACCAAGGAACTCTATTTCTTGATGAAATTGGTGACATGAGCTTATCTGCACAAGCGAAAGTATTACGAGCCTTACAAGAAAATAAAATCACTAGGGTTGGTGGGGAAAAAGAAATTCAAGTAGATGTAAGAATTATTGCTGCTACGAATAAAGACTTAAAAACAGAAATTGCAAAGAATAATTTTCGAGAAGATCTTCTACACAGATTAAGTGTAATCCCGATTAAAGTTCCAAGTCTAAGAGAAAGAAAATCAGATATACCAATTTTAATAAAATATTTTATACAAACTATATGTAAACAAAATGGTATAAAAGAAAAAACAATTGATTCAGATGCAATAGATTTATTAAGCAAACATCCTTTTCCAGGGAACATCAGAGAATTAAGAAATATTATAGAAAGATTAATTATTTTATCTGATGAAAAAATAACCGCATCTGAAGTCAAGCTATATAGTTAAACAACCGTTAATTCACCCTCACGAAGTGATAAGTTAAATTGAGAAACTAAATAATTATAAATACTTAGAATTTCTTTATCAACTTCTGAGTCCTTTAAAGTAGATTCATTGTTTCTAAAAATAAAAGAAATAGCAAGTGATTTTTCTGTTTGTTTAATTTTATCACCCTCATAAACATCAAATAATATCATGTCTTTCAATAACTTACTACTAACCTTTTTAACACTATTTTTAATATCTAAATACTTGACAGATTTATCAACTAATAGTGACAAATCTCTTGTGACTGAAGGATATTTAGAAACCCGTCTATATTTAACATGTTTTTTTAGTGAATACTGGTTAAAAACATGAAAATCAATATCTACGTAATATACTGGACACTTAATACCCATCTCATTTAAAACATGATTCGAAAATTCTCCAACCTCAATCATTTTTTGATTTTTAACCGAGTAGATTAAACAATTTTTGCTATGATCACTCTTCGATTGCTTAACTTCTAAGTTAAGTTCAAGATCTAAAAAATTATCTAATAACTTAGCAACAACTCCTTTGATGAGAAAGAAATTAACCTGTTCTGATTTTTGAGCCCAACCATCTCCTTTAAATATACCACAAACAAGTAACGTTATTTTTTCCTTTTCTATATATTGACCATCTTCTATATAATATGTTTTTCCAAACTCAAACAGTTTAAGATTATGTACTTGGCGGTTTAAATTATATTTAATTGTTGCTAAACCACCAAAAAACATATTTGTACGCATAGCAGATAAATCTTGACTTAAAGGATTAAATAGATTTATAGTACTCTTTTTAGAAGATTTTGAAAACAAATTAAGTCCTGACTCCTTACTAAGAGAGTTGTTTTTTATTTCAAAAAAGCCATTAGAGCTTAAAAATTTAGATATAGACATCGTTAAATTATACTTAGTATTAGAATCATCTAATAATGGTTGGAATTTAACATACTCAGAAGCAGGTAATTCATCATATCCATAAATTCTTAAAACCTCCTCAACAACATCTATTTCTCGATATACATCAAATCTAGCACTAGGAATAGATATCTCAAGATGAGATTCAGTCGAATTTAAAATACTAAAATCTAAACTAGCTAAAATGTTTTTAATAATATTTCTGTCGATTTGAAAACCAAGAACTTTATCACAAAAAGCAAATGAAAAATTGATTTTCTTATAAGTTGTATCCGTACTTGAAAATTCTGAATTTTGACCAATTTGACCTCCACATAATTCTTTAATTAATAATGCAGCTCTTTGTAATGCATTACTACAATTATTAATATCTACTCCTCTTTCAAACCTATAAGATGAGTCAGTAGAAATACCATGTTTTTTTGATGTTTTTCTAATAGCTGCAGGATTAAAAAACGCACTTTCTAAAAATAAGTTTTTTGTATTAGAGCTAACTCCAGATTTTATGCCACCCATCACACCTGCCAAACATAAAGGTTTATCTGTGTCGCAGATAACTAAATCTGCATCACTAAGCTTAATTAATTTTGAATCTAATGTTTGAAATTCTTCTCCATTTTGTGCATTACGTACTATAATTTGTTTGCCAGATATTTGATCGTAATCAAAAGCATGTAAGGGATTGCCTGTTTCATGTAATACAAAATTAGTAATATCAACAACGTTATTTATTGGTTTCAAACCAATAGACATTAATTTATTTTTTAACCAAAATGGAGAATCTTTAACAGTTATATTTTCAATACAAACTCCCATGTACTTTAGACAACTATCATGATTTTTTACCTTAATTGGTAATTTTAACTCAGATGATGACTTAAAGCTACTAAAACTAGGCAAAGTTAACTGCACAGCATGTCCTCTATGCAATAGGTAAGCATATAAATCTTTACAAACCCCTATATGGGAAAATGCATCAGTTCTATTAGGAGTTAATCCAATTTCAATAATATAATCTTTTTTTAATTTAATCCAATCTCCTACCAAAGTGCCTGGCTGTGGATTACCAGAAATCTCCATGATCCCATTATGATCTGAACTAACCCCAATTTCACTCTCTGAACAAATCATTCCCTCAGAAACTTCTCCTCTAATTTTAGTTTTTTTAATCTTAAAAGAATCTCCAGATGAATTAGTAACTGAATGACCCGGTAATACAACCGCAACAAATAGATTTTTTCTAATATTATCAGCACCACATACAATTTGCTGAACTGAATCACCAACATCTACTTTAGTAATATGTAATTTATCTGCATTTGGATGCTTGTAACAATCTACAACTTTACCAATCACTAAATGATCAAATGCAGAAAATAACTCAACAACTCCCTCAACTTCTAGGCCAGTGGAAGTAAGAGCGCTACATGTAGATTGTAAGTCAATAGGGATGTCCAAATAATCCGTAAGCCAGTTGTAAGAAACTTTCATAGTCGATAATATTTAAAGTAAATTTAATAAATCTCTAAAATAGAAGGACAAAATTACATACAATAATAATTAAACTAAGCAACTGAACCCCATTTTAATAATTTTGCATGGTACTTTATGAAAAATTTTTTAATCGCCAAATTGGCAGGAGACACTAATTCTGAATCTTTTTTTAATAAATTTTTAGCATCCTCTCTAGCTCTATACAACACATCATGATCGTTAACTAAATTGGATATTTTTAGATTAACAAGACCACTTTGGCGAGTGCCTAAAATATCACCGGGACCTCTTAATTTTAAATCTATTTCTGCAATTTTAAAACCATCACTAGACTCTACCATTGCCTTTAATCTGACCTTCGCATCAGAAGTTAATTTATGAGAAGTAATTAAAAAACAAAATGACTTATCAGATCCTCGACCAACTCGACCTCTTAATTGATGCAACTGTGACAAACCAAATTTTTCGGCATTTTGAATAACCATAATTGTTGCATTAGGCACATTCACACCAACTTCAATAACAGTAGTAGCTACCATTATATGTGTTTCATGATTTAAAAACTTGGCCATTTCAAGTTCTTTGTCTTCTTTTTTTAATCTGCCATGCATAATTGATATATTAAATCCCAAATCTGAAAATCTATCTTTTATTTGCTCATATCCAGTTAATAAATTTTTATAGTCTAAAACCTTGCTTTCTTCAATTAAAGGGAAAACTATATAAACCTGCTTGTCTTTTTTTAATTCCTGATACAGGAACTGATAAATAGTTTCTAATTCGCTGTCAAATTTATGATATGTAACAATATCTTTTCTATTGGGCGGCAACTCATCAATAACTGAAACATCTAAATCACCATAAGCAGTCATTGCAAGTGTTCTAGGAATAGGGGTAGCTGTCATAACTAAAACATGAGGAACAATATTACTACTTGACCACAACTTTGCTCGTTGAGAAACTCCAAACTTATGCTGTTCATCAATAATCACTAAGCCCAAATTATTAAAAAAAACATCATCTTGAATTAACGCATGTGTACCAATCACTAAGTCAATATTATTGTTTTTCAAGTCAAAAAGAATTTTTTTCTTTTCTTGTGCCTTAATTTTACCAGTTAAAAGAGCAATCCTTATATTAATATCATCTGCAAACTCTAAAATACTATTAAAATGTTGATTTGATAAAATATCGGTTGGAGCCATTAAACAAGATTGAAAGCCATTGTCATGTGCCAATAAAATACTCATTATTGCAATAATTGTTTTACCAGATCCAACATCACCTTGCAACAAACGATTCATTTGAAATCCAGTTGCAAAATCAAATCTAATTTCTTTCATAACACGCTTTTGTGCAGTTGTTAATTCAAAGTTTAAATGTTTGTTGTAAAAATCATTAAACTTTGGCCCTACCTTTGTAAACACAAATGATTTTGATTTTTTTTTCTTGATTATTTTTTGTTTTAATAATGCTATTTGAAGAAAAAACAACTCTTCATATTTTAATCTCGAAGTCGATTCATTTAATAATTGTGGGCTAGCAGGAAAATGGACGTTTTGAAATGCATAATAGCGATCTATAAAATTATATTTAAATATAATATCCTTTGATAAATTTTCATAAATAACTTGTTTAACCTCTTTTAGCAAAGAAATAATAAGTTTTGATAAACCTTTACTATTGAGTCCCACATTATTTAATTTTTCAGACGAATGGTATACGGGATATAATGAGTAGGATATATTTGTTGTTGAACTTGTAATTAATTCCATTTCAGGATGGACAAATGATATACTATCATGATATTTATTAGGTCTTCCGAAGATTAAATACCTGCCTCCAATTTTGATGTTTTTCTGAATCCAAGTAATTCTTCTAAAGAAAATTAAAGATATTAAACCTGTTTTATCAACAAAATTAACAACTAAACGTTTTTTTTTACCAACTCCTATAATCTGCATATTCTTAACCAATCCGATCACTTGAATCTCAACATCAAATACTGTAATTTGTCTAATACTATAAAACTTGCTTCGATCAACGTACCGAAAAGGAAAAAAATTTAACAGATCAAAAAAAGAAAAAATTTTTAACTCCTGATTTAAAAGAAGAGATCTTTTAGGCCCCACTCCCTTTAAAAACTCAATGTTTGTATCTAAAATTGACACAATATAGTTTTAAACAGATAATATATCCTCGATCGATGACATGTAAGATTCTTTTACCATCAAAATATTCCCGAAATCTAAATCATCAATAACAATTTTACCATCCGTCACTTCACCTAAATAAGTACAAGTAAGTTTATTTTGTAAAATTTTTTCAAATTTTTCTTTTTGATCGCAAGAAATAGTGACAACAACTCTACTTTGGGATTCGCCAAACAAATATGCATCTTGACGAAAATCGTGATTAGTAAAAATATCAAAACCCAAGTTATTAATTATTCCACTTTCAACTAAATTTACATATAAACCACCATCTGAAACGTCATGTGCTGATTTGATATTTTTATTCTTAATCAATTGATGTAATATCTTTTGTAATTTAAGTTCTTCCTCAAGACTAAAAAAAGGAGCGGGACTTTCATCTATATTAAGATAATTAGCTAAATACTCCGAAGAAGAAATGTCATCATAACAATCACCAAGTAAATAAATTAAATCACCCGTTTGCTTAAAACCTAGGGGCATAATATTATTTTTATCTGGAACTAGACCAATCATTCCTATAGTAGGCGTAGGAAACACAGGTTCAGTAGCCTCTTTTAATACAGTTTGATTATAAAAACTAACATTTCCACCTGTGACAGGTGTATTAAGTGCTTCACATGCCAATTTCATTCCTTTAATCGCATTTACAAATTGCCAATAAACTTCAGGATCATATGGGTTCCCAAAATTTAAACAATTTGTAATAGCTAGTGGCTTTCCTCCTGAACAAACTATATTACGCGCAGCTTCACTGACTGCAATTGCACAACCAACTTTTGGATCAGCCTTTACATATCTTGCATTACAATCTACAGTTAAAGCCAAAGCTTTTTTTGTACCTCTTAGATCAACAACGGATGCATCTGAAGGAACATTAGTACTCATATTGATTGTACCAACCATTGAATCATACTGTTGAAATATCCATTTTTTTGAAGCGATATTAGGTAATTTTATAATTTGATTAGCTGTTTCAATAATATTTTCAGGCGGCAAGACAGTAGATATATTAAATTTTTTATATCTACTATAGTATTCTGGTTCAGAATACTCTCTCTCATAAACAGGTGCACCTCCCCCTAGAACAAGAGAGTCAGCTGGTACACTAGCAATACACTTATTTTCAGAATAGAATTTTAAAACCTTACTCTCTGTCACTTCTCCAATTTGCTCACAGTTAAGATCCCATTTTTTAAAAATTTCTTGAGCAATTGATTCTTTGCCTTTTTTAATAACGAGTAGCATGCGTTCTTGTGACTCAGACAATAAAATTTCAAAAGGCTCCATTTTCTGTCTTGTAGGAACTTGATCTAAATTAATGATCATACCACACCCACCAGCACTACTCATCTCAGATGTAGAACAAATAATTCCGGCTGCTCCCATATCCTGCATACCAACCAGTATATCCGATTTGGATAATTCCATAGTTGCCTCTAATAAAAGTTTTTCTTGAAATGGATCACCAACTTGAACTGATGGGATATCATCAACCGAATCCTCTGTTAAATCTTTGGATGCAAATGCAGCACCATTTATACCATCTTTTCCAGTTGAAGAACCTACAATAAAAACAGGATTGCCAGGCCCTGATGCAGTAGCAGAAATCATGTCACCTTTTTTCATAATACCTGCAGAAAATGCATTTACTAATGGATTTGTATTATAACTCTTATCAAAAAATGTCTCACCACCTACTGTTGGAATTCCAAATGAATTGCCATAATCACCAATACCTTTAACCACACCTTTTAAAAGCCACTGAGTCCTATTTAAATTTATTTCTCCAAATCTGAGGGAATTTAATTGAGCAATGGGACGTGCTCCCATTGTAAAAATATCTCTATTGATACCTCCAACACCAGTTGCAGCACCTTGATATGGCTCTAATGCAGAGGGGTGATTATGCGACTCTATTTTAAATGCACATGCCAAACCATCTCCAATATCAACTAATCCTGCATTCTCTTCACCAGCCTCAACTAACATGTGATCAGCAGATTTAGGCAATTTTTTTAACCATAAAATAGAATTTTTATAAGAGCAATGTTCTGACCACATAACTGAAAAGATACTTAACTCAGTAAAATTGGGAGTTCGATCTAAGATTGTACATATTTGATCATATTCTGTAGACAAAAGCCCCATATCTAGAGCATCTTGATTTGTTGTAAGATTATTTTTGGACATATGATATTTTTTTTAAACTAAAAGTAAATATTTAAAACATCTTATTATTAATAAATTAAAAAATGTTTTAAACAATTTAATACCTTGTTAATAACCATGGATATTTCCAATATTTTTATTAGATTGAAGATAAATAAATAACCCCTAATTATGGAGAATATAAAAATATTTAATCTAGCCGAAAGGTATCATAAACTTTTTCCCAAAAACGATATGCTTGCTGTTAAAAAAAATGGTGCAATGCGCACATATAGTACCTCTGAGTACATAGAAACAACGAATAATATCGGCTATGGTCTATTGAATCTCGGAATAAATAAAAATGATAAAATTTGTATCATCTCAAGTAATTGTCCAGAATGGAGCCTTGTAGATATGGGGATCAATAAAATTGGGGCAATAAACGCACCAATATACCCAAACATAACTAGAGAAGAATATAAATACATAATCAATGATTGTGGAGCAAAAATAATTTTTGTGGGTTCACATGAAATATATGAGACTGTTCAAGGACTTGATAAAGAAATAGAATGTTTGGAACATGTGTATTCATTTGAACAAATAGAAGGAGTTAAAAATTGGATGGAAATACTTGAAAGTGGCATGCTTAATCCAATGAATGATAAAATGCAAGAAATTCAAGCATCTATTAAAGAAACTGACTTATTTACCTTAATATATACTTCTGGCACAACTGGCAAACCAAAAGGAGTAATGTTAAATCATTCTAATGTAATCAGCCAAATAACAACTTTAAAAGAAAGGTTACCCATAGGGACCAATGATAGAGCTATTAGTTTTTTACCACTATGTCATGTTTTTGAAAGAATGATTGAATACTTCTACATGTTTAAAGGTGTTTCTATATACTATGCTCAAAGCCTAGAAACTCTAGGGGATGATTTAAAAGACATTCAACCTACAATTATGCCAACAGTACCTAGACTATTAGAAAAAGTTTATGATAAAATTTTGGCAAAAGGATCTGAATTAACTGGCTTAAAGAAAAAATTATTTTTCTGGGCAGTAGAATTAGGATTAAAACACGAATATAACAAAGCTAATGGATTGTTTTATGAGCTACAACTTAGTATCGCTAATAAAATCATATTCAGTAAATGGAGGGAAGCCGTGGGAGGTAGAATCAGATTTATTGTTTCAGGAGCATCTGCTTTACAAGAAAGAATTGCGCGAATATTTACAGCCGCAAAGATGCCTGTATTAGAAGGTTATGGTCTTTCTGAAACATCTCCAGTTATCTCAGTAAATCTTGCTCATACATCTGATGCTCATTATGGCACTGTTGGCACTGTCATCCCGGGTGTTGAATTAAAGCTAGTGCATGAAGAAGGAATGAAGGAAGGTGAAGGAGAAATAACCGTTAGGGGGGCAAATATTATGATGGGATATTATAATAAACCCGAAGAAACTAAAAAGGTTATTGACGAAAATGGATGGTTTCACACAGGGGACATCGGTAGACTAGTTAAAGGAAAATACCTAAAAATAACAGATAGAAAAAAAGAAATATTTAAAACTTCAGGAGGCAAATACATTGCGCCTCAAGTGATGGAAAATAAATTCAAAGAATCTAGATTTATTGAACAAATTATAGTAATCGGAGAAGCAGAAAAACACCCCGCGGCATTAATCATGCCAGCTGAAGATAGCTTGAAATTTTGGTGTAATAAACATGATATAGCATTCACTTCTCTAAAAGAATTAGTATTAAATGATGAAATCATAGAGCGGTATCAGAAAGAAATTGAACACTATAATAGTTTTTTTAGCCCATATGAAAGAATAAAAAAGTTTCAAATACTACCAGAGCCATGGACAGTTGACGGAGGAGAATTAACTGCAACTATGAAACTTAGAAGAAAGAATATACTTAATAAGTACAAAGAAATATACGAGCAAATATATAGACCATAAAAAAAAAATAATGCAAAAAAAAATTAATAAAGTCGCAATAATTGGATCCGGAATTATGGGATCTAGAATTGCATGTCATTTTGCTAACATTGGTGTTCAAGTTTTACTACTGGACATAATCCCAAAATCTGAAAATGAGGTTGAATTACAAAAAGGATTAAACATAAAAAATAAATCTGTTCGTAATCGAATTGTAAATAATGCATTAAAAAAAACATTAAAATCAAAACCGTCACCTATTTATTCACAGCAAATTATAAATAGAATACAAACTGGAAATATAGAAGATGACCTTGATAAGGTTGCAAAAGTAGATTGGATTATTGAAGTGATTATTGAAGATTTAATAATTAAAAAACAGTTATTTGAGCAAATAGAAAAACATAGAAAACCTGGCACAATTGTCAGTTCAAATACTTCAGGAATACCAATCAATAAAATGATTAATGATAGAAGTGACGACTTTTGTGAATATTTTTGCGGCACTCATTTTTTTAATCCGCCCAGATACTTGAAATTACTTGAAATCATTCCTTCTAAAAAAACAAATACCGATTTAATATCATTCTTAATGAGCTATGGAGAAAAATTTTTAGGAAAAACTACAGTATTATGCAATGACACTCCTGCCTTTATTGCTAATAGAATTGGAATTGCAGGAATTGCCGCTCTGTTTAAATTAAGTAAAGAACTAGACATGTCTATTGAAGAAATTGATTCTTTAACCGGACCTATAATCGGAAGACCGAAATCGGCTACTTTTAGAACATCAGACTTAGTGGGCCTAGATACACTAAACAGTGTTTCTGAAGGTGTATATAACAATTGTCTGGATGATGAACAGCGAAATATTTTCAATCTACCATCATTCATACAAAAAATGCTAACAAATAAATGGCTAGGTGACAAAACCAAACAGGGATTCTATAAAAAAGATCGCGACAAACAAGGAAAGCGAAAAATATTAGTACTTAACTTAAAAAGTTTTGAGTACCACGAAAAACAAAAACCAAAATTTGAAAAAATATCAAAAGCAAAAAAAATACACAAATTAAAAAACCGACTTGAATTCTTAATACAAGGAACTGATAGATCTGCAATATTTTATCAAAAAATGTTTGCATTCATGTTTTCATATGTTTCACATCGAATACCTGAAATAACAGATGATATTTATAAAATAGATGCTGCTATGTGTGCAGGTTTTGGATGGAAAATGGGACCATTTGAAATGTGGGATTCAATAGGTTTTCAAAAAGGAATCGAACTTATAAAAAATGAAAATCTCCCAACACCTGAATGGTGCAATAATTCATCCTTAATCTCTTTGTATAGAACAGAGAATGAATCTCAAATATATTATGATATAATAAAAGATAATCATATCCCAATTCCTGTATTAAATAAAATCATAACTCTTAATAATATACGAGAAAAGTCTTTAATATGGAAAAACGATGGAGTCTCATTAATAGACATTGGCGATAATATTCTAAACATAGAGTTTCACACAAAACTAAATAGTATTGGGAGAGATGTAATTGAAGGTGTACAAAAAGGCATTGAGCTAGGTGAAAAAGATTTTAAAGGCATTGTAATAGGTAATCAAGGAGAACATTTTTCTGCAGGAGCAGATATTAGCATGATTTTTACATTAATTGTAGAACAACAATGGTCATTGTTAGAAGAAGCTATTCAAACTTTTCAAAATACATCTATGATGATACGATACTCTTCCGTTCCTGTTGTTGTAGCTACACATGGATTAACACTTGGTGGCGGATGTGAATTTGCACTACATGCAGATGCGGTACAATGTGCAGCTGAAACATACATGGGATTAGTAGAATTAGGTGTTGGATTAATCCCTGGCGGTGGTGGAACAAAGGAAATGGCACTTAGAGCATCTGATTTATATTATAACGGTGACATTGAATTACCAAGACTGAAAGAATACTTTATTAATATTGGACAAGCAAAAGTAGCAACATCAGGACATGAAGCATTTGAACTAGGTTATTTAAAAAAAGGTAGAGACAATATCACTATCAATAATAGTAAGCTCATTGAAGATGCTAAACAAAAAGCAATCTATTTGGATAGCATAGGTTACACGAAACCAATAAAAAGAAAAAACATAAAAGTCCTAGGAAAAGAAGGTCTTGGTATGTTTTTAGTTGGAGCAGATACCTTTAGAGAGGGTAAGTATATCACAGATCATGAACAGTTAATGTGTGAAAAATTAGCCTATGTGTTATGTGGTGGAGACCTGTCAAGTCCTACAGAAGTATCAGAACAATATCTTTTAGACATAGAAAGAGAAGCATTTTTATCTTTATGTGGAGAAGCGAAAACATTAGAAAGAATAAAATACATGTTAGAAAATGGTAAACCCTTAAGAAATTAAATATGGAAGAAGTATATATAGTACAAGCATATCGAACCGCTGTAGGAAAGTCTAAAAATGGAAAACTGAGATTTACGCGACCGGATGATTTGGGGGCCGCATTAATAAAAGAAATGACAAATAAATTACCTTCATTAAATAAAGAAAATATCAATGATGTAATTGTTGGCAATGCAACCCCAGAAGCAGAACAAGGGTTAAACATAGGAAGAATGATTTCACTAATTGGTTTAGAATCAGTTAAAGTTCCAGGCATGACAGTAAATAGATATTGTTCATCGGGTTTAGAAACCATTGCAATTGGCTCGTCAAAAATAAAATCAGGAATGGCTCATTGCATACTAGCTGGAGGTGTAGAAGTGATGTCTAGAATTCCTATGGGTGGATGGCGAGTGGTACCAAATCAAAAAATAGCTATTAAACACCCCGATTGGTACTGGGGAATGGGAACAACTGCAGAAGCAATAGTAGAAAAGTATAATATTTCTAGAGAAGATCAAGATGAATTTGCATACAACTCGCATATGAAAGCAGTTAATGCATTAAAGGAAAATTTATTTGCAGATGATATCATACCCTATTCAATTACAGAAACATTTCTCAATAAAGAAGAAAAAAGAGAAGAAAAATCATACATCTTTGATAAGGACGAAGGCCCTAGATCTGATACTACTATCGAAAAATTATCTAAATTACGTCCTGTATTCAAACAAGGAGGAACTGTAACAGCAGGAAACTCTTCACAAACATCAAATGGCGCTGCATTTGTCATGCTGATGTCTGGGGCAATGATTAAAAAGTTAAACATAACACCAATAGCTAAATTAAAAAGTTATGCTGTTTCGGGAGTTGAACCAAAACACATGGGAATTGGCCCAGTCAATGCAATACCACTTGCGCTAAAACAAGCTCAAATGTCAATAGATGACATTGACTTAATTGAGTTAAATGAAGCTTTTGCATGTCAATCAATAGCGGTAATAAAAGAAGCTAGATTAAATCCTGAAATTATTAATGTAAATGGTGGTGCTATTGCGCTAGGTCATCCATTAGGATGCACAGGAGCTAAATTAACAGTGCAATTATTAAATGAAATGAGAAGAAGGCGTCAAAAATATGGCATGGTAACGATGTGTGTTGGGACAGGTCAAGGGGCTGCTGGTATTTTTGAATTACTAAATTAAAACTATGGAAAAAGAAAAAATAGGTGGATCATTTTTAATTGAGGAAACAAATTTTAACAATATTTTTATCGTTGAAGAATTTGATGACACGGCCAAACAAATGCTTGAAGCAACTAGAGAATTTACAGAAAAAGAAATATATCCTAACATACGAGAACTTGAAAACCACAATTATGACTTAGTAGAAAGTATTATGAAAAAAGCAGGAGCAATGGGCTTACTAGGATTAAATATCCCAGAAGAATATGGTGGATTTGGAATGGGGTTTAATTTATCTATGTTAATTTGTGGAGAAATGAGCTGTCATTCTGGATCTGTAGCAACAGCGTACGGAGCACATACAGGAATTGGGACATATCCTATTTTATACTATGGAAGTGAAGAAGTTAAAAAACACTTTTTGCCTAAAATTGCATCTGGTGAATGGATTTCTTGTTATAATTTAACTGAACCAAATGCTGGATCAGATGCCAATGCCGGACAGACCATTGCTGTACTAGATACTGATAAAAAAAACTATAACATAACTGGTCAAAAAATATGGATTAGTAATGCTGGTTTTTCTGAAGTATTTATTTTATTTGCTCGAATTCAAGATGACAAAAATATTACTGGTTTTGTTCTAGAAAAATCAAAATCAAATGGCATCACTTTAGGTGAAGAAGAAAAAAAACTAGGCTTAAACTCTTCTTCAACAAGACAAGTATTCTATGAAAAAACAAAAATTCCAGTACACCAATTGCTCGGAGAAAGAAATGGTGGATTTAAAATTGCAATGAACGCTCTCAACGTCGGTAGAATAAAATTATGCGCAGCAACAACAGCTGCAGCTGAACAAGTACTAAACATTTCTATTGATTATGCTGCTCAAAGAAAACAATTTAAAAACGCCATAATTAACTATGGTGCTATTAAAGAGAAATTAGCTCACATGGCTACAAAAATATATTGTTCAAATGCTGCTTTATACCGAGCAGGTCATGATATTGAAAACAAAATCACTGAACTTCAAAAAAAAGGCACCAATAAAACAGAAGCAAAACTAAATGCATTATTAAGCTACGCAATTGAATGTGCAATCATGAAAGTACATGGTTCTGAAGTAATAAAATTTGTTTCGGACGAAGCAGTGCAAATTCATGGTGGCATGGGTTACTCAGCAGATACATTAATTGAGCCTGCCTATCGTGATGCAAGAATATCTAGGATATATGAAGGCACAAATGAAATAAATAGAATGCTAATTGTTGAGATGATGCTAAAAAAAGCTGTAAAAAAAGAACTTAACATTTTTAAAAAAATGAAGGAAGTTCAAAAAGAACTGCCACTAATTTTTGCAGGAATTCATAAAAATATTCCTGGATCAAAATTAAAAACTTTAAAACAGGCAGTATGTAATCTCAAAAAACTTTCTCTACTTATTTTAGGAATTGCCGTTTCTAAATACAAAGCCAAACTAGTGAAAGAGCAAGAACTCTTAATGAGAGTAGCGGATTTATTAATTGAAACATACATTTCTGAATCAGCACTACTTAAAACTGAAAAATTAATTGAAAAAAATGGTATAAATCAATGTCAAATACAAATTAAAATGACTCAAAATTATATCCAAAATGCTATTAGTATTGCAAATCATTCTGCTAAAGAAGTCATTATGTCGACAACAAAAGGATTGAAAAACAAATTTTTAGTTTCAATTGCTACAAAAATGACAAAACCATTAATGTGTGACATGAAAGAAATTAGAAGAAGTATTGCAGAAAAACTTCAGGAAGATGGTAAATATAATTTTTCTATTTAATGAATTTTATTGATTCTAAAATCCTTAACTACTCTAATCAATTTACTTCAAATCAAAGTAAATTACTAGAAGATTTAGAAAGAGAAACACAATATAAAATTTTAATGCCCAGAATGCTTTCAGGTAAAATGGTTGGCAAATTTTTAAGTATGGTTAGTCAAATTAAACAACCTCTACACATACTCGAAATTGGCACTTACACAGGCTACTCTGCTATTTGTCTAGCGCAAGGTTTACAAAAAACTGGAACACTACATACAATAGAAATTAATAAAGAACTAGAAGATTTTGCTTTAAAATATTTTAAAAAAGCAAACCTAAAAGATAAAATTAATTTACATATTGGTAATGCTCTCAACATAATCCCGCAGATCAATCTTTACTTCGATATCATTTTTATTGATGCAGATAAAAAAAACTATTGTAAATACTATGATTTAGCTATTAATAAACTAAACAAAGGTGGATTGTTAATAATTGACAATGTCTTATGGAGTGGAAAAGTAATTAATGAACCCAAAGAAAATGATCAAGAAACAAAAGAAATTCAAACATTAAATAAAAAGATTCTGCACGATCCTAGAGTTAACAACATACTTCTTCCCATAAGGGATGGAATAATGATATGTCAACTTTTATAATTTTTTGACTATAAAAATATATAAGACTGTCAAACATAACATTATACTAAATACAATATTAAAAATAGCATAGTATATATAACCAGATTTAATCAAATTAAATGTTTCATGACTAAATGTTGAAAATGTACTTAAACCTCCACAAAAACCTATTATTAAAAATAGTCGATAGTGACCATTTGTATCTATTTTTGGGGTGATTATAAGAACTAAAGCCAAGATTAAACAACTTAAAATATTTGAGAATAAAGTTGCGACTGGAAAATGATAATTCTGAAAAAGAATGGATATTAGATAACGTAAAACACTACCAAAGCCTCCACCTAAAAAAATATAAATTAAATTCATTACTAAATGTTGTTCTTATGGAATTTTTTAAAAAATATAAACATACAAAATGCTATTAAAAAACCTAAGCACGCACCACCTATCAAATCTAATGGATAATGTTTTCCCAGGTAAATACGACTATATGAAACTAATAAACACCATATTATTAAGATGTAACTAATTAATACATGCTTGGGCTTAAATGCAAGTATAATAAATGTTGTTATTGCTGTGGCATTTGCAGCATGTCCTGAAACAAATCCATACTTACCTCCGCAATTAACTAAAAGTCGCATAGAATCAATGAGATCTATGTTCCAACAAGGTCTTAGTCTCATAAATACATTTTTAAAAATATGAACATGAACAATATCTGTAATAGCAACACAGAAAATTAAAGTAAACAACAAGCTAATAGGTCTTATTTTTTTTTGACTAAACAAACAAAAAATAACTATTAATAATACAAAACAAAACATAGATATTTGATTAGAAATAAGACGCCACAAATCATCATATGCTTCTGTTCCTAAATTATTAAGAAATAAAAATACTTCAGAATCAATTTCAAGGAGACGATGAATCATGCGTTAGAGTTTAATAAATTCCAAATTTTATCTTTTAATTCATCTAGGCCTTCATTAGAAATAGATGAAATGAATAGATGTGGAACATTAATAGTTTCAGAAATCTCAATCTTTAAGTCTTCGTCAATCATATCTGACTTCGTAATAGCTAATATTTTGTCTTTATCAAGAAGTTCATCGTTATATTTCTCTAATTCTGATAATAATGTATTGTATTGCTTCATAATATCATCGCTATCAACTGAAATCAGAAACAACAAGCACGTATTTCGTTCTATGTGTCTTAAAAACCGATGCCCTAAACCCTTTCCCTCACTAGCTCCTTTTATAATACCAGGAATATCTGCCATAATAAATGACTGCATATTTCTATACTGAACAATTCCTAAATTAGGTGTAAGTGTTGTGAATTCGTAATCAGCTATTTTAGGTTTGGCGGCTGTTAATCGAGATAATAACGTAGATTTACCGGCATTTGGAAATCCTACTAAACCAACATCAGCTAATATTTTAAGCTCCAAAATATTAGCCGAATCTAAACCTGATTTTCCAGGTTGAGCATATCTAGGACTTTGTCTGACAGAATTTTTAAAATGGACATTCCCTTTCCCTCCAACACCTCCTTTTAATAAAATTACATCTTGAGCATGTTCAGTAATCTCAAATAAAAATTCTTGGTTCATAGCATCTTTAACAATTGTACCTAAAGGTACATCTATGTACATATCTTTACCATTAGAACCTGTACTTGTATTTTTACCACCATCACCACCATGTCCTGCTTTAATATGTTTAGTAAACTTTAAATGCAGTAAAGTCCATAAATTTCGATTGCCTCTTAAAATAATATGGCCTCCCCTTCCGCCATCACCACCATCAGGACCGCCTTTAGGTTGAATTCTAGATCTAAAAAAATGAGCTGAACCCTTACCACCATTTCCAGATTTACAATATATTTTTACGTGATCAACAAAATTATTTTTTAAATTCTTCATGCGACAAAAATGTTCTAAATAACTATATTTAAGTCAGTATTTTTTAAGAATACTTAGTATGTCTTGAGATATAACTTCAATCTCTCGCTCCCCGTTAATTTCAAAAAAATGCTTTTTTAAATTATCGCTGTAAAATTTTTTTAAAATAGAAGTTTGTTGGTGATAAACCTGAATTCGAGCACGTATAGTATCCTCATTACTATCATCTGCTCTGCCACTATCTATCCCTCGTTTCAATAACCTTTCTACTAATTTACTTTCACCTACTTCTAGAGAAATAACCAACGAAAGAGGCATTTTTTTGTTATTCAAAAAAGATGCAAAT
>NZUK01000006.1 GCA_002701365.1 Flavobacteriales bacterium | reverse complement strand
GAAAATAAACCCCATAGAACAGAAAATAAACCCCATAGAACAGAAAATAAACCCCATAGAACAGAAAATAAACCCCATAGAACAGAAAATAAGCCGAACCGAACATATAACTCTAATAAAAATAATAGTTTTAAATCTAACAGAAACAATAGTTTTAATTCCAACAGAAATAGATCATCTAATCGCTCAACAAACAGTAGAAGTAGAAGACAATAAAAAATGCCTATGACATATAAAAATACTTTCCTGATATATATATTAAGCTTATCTTCTTTATGTGCTCAAAATGAAATAGATGCTCTCCGATATTCTCTTTTTGGCAACTATAACACAGCCGGAATATCTGCATTAGGTGGCGCTGGCGGACTACTATCACATAGCTATAATCCTGCAAGCTTAGCATTTTTCAAAGGAAATCAACTACTCTCTATAAGTCTAGGAAACACCAATGAAAATACTGAATCTAATTATCTTGGGAATCAGGAAATTATAGAAAAAATACGACCTGAACCATTTTTGCAAAATTTTGGATATGTTACCCAACTAAATCAGATAGATAATACATTAGAATGGAGTCCTCTAAATATTGCCATATCATACAACAGAAAACAGAATTTTAATCGAAGACACAACATTGATGGATATAACGAACAGAGCTCAATAATAGATCAATTCCTAGAAAATGCACAAGGAATAGTCCCTCAAGAATTATACACAAGTGAATGGCTAGCATATGAGACATATTTAATAGATCCTATATATAATCATGACCCAATCAGTGGTGACACAATATTTACTGGCGAGTATTCATCTAGTGCAATAACTGGTCAAAATCAAAATAAAAGATTATCTGAGAGTGGATATGTTAACGAAATTGAGATTGCATTATCAAAATCTTATAAAGATTTTATTTTTCTTGGCGCCAGTATAGGTTTTACTGAAATACAATTTAAACAAAATATTCTATACATAGAAAATGAATTTGATCAAAAAAGTGGAATACAATATTTTGAATTCAATGAAGAACGCATACAGGGAGGAAGTGGAATAAATTTTAAAATAGGTGCAGTTATAAAACCTACATCTTTTATGCGAATTGGATATGCGTATCACTCGAAAACTTACAACGAATTAACTGATCTATACCGCAGATCCATGATAACAGAGAGTCAAGCAATGGGGTATCAAACCCAGTTTTGGGATGAGGAATATGACTTTGAGTTACTTACTCCTTCTAAATCCATTGCTAGCTTAGCCCTTATAAATAGCTTTAATAGAATTCGGGTACTTGCCACGTTTGATTATGAAATGATTAATTACGCTTCTTCTCAACTCACATCAACCTATCCTCTTGGACATCAATATTATTATAGTTTTTCTCAAGAAAATAACAATATAGAAAATTATTATACAAAGACCAGTAACAAAAAAGCTGGATTGTATCTAAGTTTTAATAATATATCAATCCGAGGTGGATATGCTATTATGGGAAGCCCATTTAAAAGCAATGATTTAAATAACTGGAGTCAAGAGTATGTGTCCGGTGGCATTGGCTATAAAATCAATAATTATTCTTTTGACATTGGGCTAGTACAAAGTATGGAAAGTCAAAATGAAATAATTTACTACACATCAACAGATGATCAATCTACTACTATCAATAGAGATAATAATACAATTATTTTAACATGTAGCTATAAATTCTAGTTATTCGACAATGTCATCCGGAACAAGTATTCGGCCACAATTCTCACAGAATAAAATATCTTTTCTTAATTTTATATTTAAGTTGTGTTGAGCAGTAATACTACTAAAACAACCCCCACAAGCACCGCGATCAACCTGAACCACAGCAAGACCATTTTTTGAAGTTGTACGAAGATTTTCATAGATATTAATTAACCTATCTTCTATACCTTTACTAATTTTCTTTTTTTGTGAATTAAATTTGGCCTCATCTTTTTCTGTTGACTTAACAATAACATCTAATTCTCCTTTTTTGGTCTTGAGGAACTTTTTTCTCTCCCTGATCTTTGCCTTTACAAGTTTTATTTTACCACCATTTTCTTCTAGATCTGATTCAAAAGATGTAATTTTTTTATTTGCCAATTGTATTTCTAATGCTTGAAACTCTAATTCTTTATTAATTGCATCAAACTCACGATTATTTCTAACCTTCATTTGCTGTTTATTATATTTCTCAATTAATGCCTCTGAGTTTTTAATCTTTTCATTTTGCTCTAGAATCAAATTATTGATTTTTGCTTCATTATCTGACTCATCTAACAAATGATTATTTAATTTGTCAATTTGCTCCTCTAAGTCAGATACCTCAAGAGGTAGTTCACCTCTTAAAATTTGTAATTTATCAATGCCTGAATCTACATTTTGCAACTCAAACAAACCTTCTAACTTTTCACTAATTGTTGTATTGGTTTCTTTTGTTTTTTTTACAGCCATAATTAATAATATAAAATTGGGTTAGTACACACTTTTGTCAACTGGACCGCTAATTTAGAAAAATTTTCTGTAAGAATATCAAAAATTAACTGTTGAGTAAAAAATTCACTCTCATAATGACCTATGTCAAAAATGTAAATACTATTGTTTGCATCAAAAAAATCATGATACTTAAAGTCTGCACTTATATAAACATCTGCTTGTTGAGAAATAGCATCTTTCAATAAAAAACTTCCTGAACCACCACAAACGGCAATTTTTTTAACTGTTTTTTTTATTGAACTATTAGTATATCTAATTACATTGCAATTCATCTTTTTTTTAACATATTTAAGGAAGTTATTTAATGACATTTCTTTGTGCAAATCACCAATAACACCTGAACCAATATTTGATTCGTTTTGCATTTCCTCACACACATATGCAACTTCTTGATAAGGATGGGCATTAAGCAAAGCTTTTATAATTTTGTGTCGCAAATATGAATAAAACACTACTTCTATCCTATCTTCCTTTACAATCTCATCTTTTTCAATCTGACCTAAAAAAGGATCTGATCCTTTTAGTGCTCGAAATGTGCCTGTGCCCCGTGATGTAAATGAACATTTATCATATAAGTTACCAATTCTACCTGCACCATGTAAAAACAATGCCTCTTTAACTTCTTTAGTGTGACTAGATGGGCAAAAAACTGTCAACTTACTCAAAAGATTAGTTTTAGGCTTTAAAAATTGGGTATTTTCTAACTGTATTTTTTGTGCAATTTTAAAAGAAACTCCACCATAAATATTATCTAAATTTGTATGCATCGCATAAATTGCGATATCATTCTTAATAGCTTTTTGTATTATTTTTTCTACATAATTAGAGTTAGTGATTTTTTTTACACCTTTGAAAATTAATGGATGGTGACTTATTATGAGATTATGATTATCATTTATCGCCTCTTCAATCACATCTTCAGTACAATCAATAGATATTAAAACAGATTTGATTTCTAAATTTTCGTCACCGATTAATAATCCACAATTATCGTATTCTTCCTGAAACGCCAAAGGCACTCTTGCATCTAAATAATTTTTTATTTTAAATAATTTCATATTTATTACATATATTGATTTACAAAAATAATGCTTTATCACAAATTGAATTTTTTAAAGTATACATTATTACCAATTCAAATCATATACTCGATTATAATTTTTTTGAGAAATGAATTATATCATAAAAATATTTTTAAATCCTTTAAGACTTATCCAACAATTATATCTGTAGGAAATTTAAATACTGGAGGCACTGGAAAAACTCCGATGACTGAATACCTAATTAAATTATTTAAAAATAAAAAAGTAGCGGTCTTAAGTCGAGGATACAAAAGACTAACTAAAGAATTTATCATTGCTAATAACGAACACACAGCCAGTGAAATAGGTGATGAGATGCATCAACTATATAGAAAATTCCAAAACATTTTAATAGCCTGTGATAAAAATAGAGCAAATGGTATTCGCAATATAATCAATCATAACTCAAACATAGATTTAATTTTATTAGATGATGCATTCCAACATAGAAGCGTAAATAGAGACATAGACATATTACTAACTGAATATGGAAATCTCTATAGTAGAGATCAATTATTACCTATTGGAAGATTGAGAGAGCATGTTAAAGAAGCAAAACGTGCTAATATTATTATTATTACAAAATGTCCCGAAAATATATCTGAAAAAGAGATGAATCAAATCCGTATTGAATTAAAATTAAAAAGAGCACAAAAAATTTATTTTTCATACATTCAAAAATATACATACATAGATGCGCGGCGACAAAAAAAAATAAAAATTAATTTAAACAAACGTCATCTACTTTTAACTGGAATTGCAAATAGTTTAAAATTAGTACATCATTTAAAAGAATCTGGTTTAAAATTTAAACATTTTAATTTCAATGATCATTATATTTTTCAGAACAACGACATATCTAAAATTATTACTTCCAAGACAAAGCATCAATTATCTAAAAACTTACTTTTAACTGAAAAAGATTATTACCGACTATCCGAAAAGGATAAAATAAAACTTGAAAAGCACTTTAATCTTGTATGCATACAAATTAAATTCGATTTTATACAACGTGATAAATTAAATTTTAATAATGAATTGCTTAACTTTAAAAAACATAAAACAACACAAATATGAAAAGACAAGACTTTCTATGGATTTGCTTACTAATAAATTGTCTATTATTTGGACAACAAAACAATCTAGAATTATTATTCCAATGGACAGATGATGGCACAGTATTAAACGTAGAGTCTGACCCAGGCGACAACTGGGTTGGCAATATTTATAATGAAATCTGGGGTTTTGTTCAAAATGATCATGAATTTGCTGTCATTGGATCAACTCAAGGCACACATATTTTTGATGTAACAGATCCTGCTAACAGTTATTTAGTTGCATCAATTAATGGCGCCTCTACAAGTTCTGACGTCGTTCACAGAGACTTTCACACATACAATGGTTTTCTTTATGCCGTTGCTGATGAAATGAATTCAAGTACTCTTCAAATTATTGATATTAATAACTTGCCTAACTCTGCAGCAGTGGTTTATGACTCAAATGACATGATTACAAGATCACATAATATTTTTATTGATGAACAAAATGGCATAATGTATAGTTGTGGAGGGAAAATTAATGGCAATGCTAATTATCTAAGCTTAATTTCACTAGAAGACCCTCAAAACCCTGTTTTTTTAACTGACTATAACGCACACGGATATGTTCATGATATTTATGTCATCAACAATGTAGGATACTTAAACGCTGCAAATAATGGCTTACATATTGTGGACTTTTCTGACTATAGTAATCCGCAAACATTAGGATCACTAACTGAATATCCATATCAAGGATATAACCATTCCGGCTGGCTAACAGAAGATGGAAACACGTACGTTTTGGCAGATGAAAATCATGGCTACAAAATGAAAGTTTGCGATGTTTCAAACCCTAGTGAAATTAACGTAGTCTCAACGATACTAAGTGATGTTTCAGAAAATTCAATACCTCACAATTTAATCATTAAAGATAATTTATTATATGTTTCACATTATTATGACGGATTATGGATATGGGACATTACTAATCCTGCAAATCCCTCATATGTAGCAAGTTACGATACGTATCCTCTTGAAAATGGAAACAGCTATAAAGGAGCATGGGGCGTTTACCCACTTCTTCCTTCGGGAAATATTCTTGTGTCTGATATGCAATATGGTTTATTCGTTCTTGCACCACCTGCAGAATCAAACACTTATATCTCAGACAATTCTAATAAAGAAATCTTATTCCCTAATCCTTGTAAAGACTTTATACAAATCCAAACACAAAATGAATTTCACAAAATAGATATCTATGACATATGGGGAAAATTAATAATATCTGAATGTCCAAATAGCAATAATTACACACTAGACATAAGTAACATAAGTAATGGAATTTATTTTTTAAGCATCAATAATAAAAAGGAACAACATCGTATCATTAAACACTAATGAAAGTAAATACTAAATATGAAATTATTGTTGGATTAGAAGTACACATTCAACTTTCCACAAATTCAAAAGCATATTGCAGTGATGCAAACTTATATGGGCAGGAACCCAATAGTTGCATTAGTCCTATATCGGCAGGATATCCCGGCACATTACCAAAAGTCAATAAATCTGTTATTAAAAGTGCTATTAAATTAGGTTTAGCTCTGAACTGTAATATTACTGAATATAATTTATATGCAAGAAAAAATTATTTTTATCCTGATCTACCCAAAGGGTATCAAATTACACAAGACAAAACCCCTATTTGCACAGGTGGAAATTTAGAAATTACAATTCCAAAAATTGGCAAAAAGAATATTTCAATTACAAGAATTCACATGGAAGAAGATGCAGGGAAAAGCATACATGATTTAGATCCTTTTCATTCATTGATAGATCTAAATAGAGCTGGTGTGCCGCTATTAGAGATTGTCTCAGAGCCTGAAATTAGATCATCTGAAGAAGCATATCAATACTTACATGAAGTTCGAAAACTAGTAAGATATTTAGAGATTTCAAATGGAAACATGGAAGAAGGTAGTTTAAGATGTGATGCCAATATATCTGTAAGACTAATAGGAGAAGTAGAATTAAGGAATAGAGTGGAAGTAAAAAATATAAATTCGCTGAAGAATGTTATGAAAGCAATTGATCTAGAAGCAGCGCGACAAATAGAATGCTATGAAAATAATCAAACTGTAGATCAAGAAACCCGAAACTATAACGCAACAAATAATACTACCACAGTTCTACGTAGTAAAGAAGATGCACATGACTACAGGTATTTCCCAGAACCAGATATTCCTCCATTAATCATTAGTGAATCATTTATTTCAGATGTGAAAAGTACAATGCCAAAACTTCCAAAAGATCGAATTGAACAATATAAAACTGAATATCAACTTAGTGATTATGATGCAAAAATTCTAACTGATGAAAAAGAATTATCTGACTTATTTGAAAAAATTATTCAAAATTCAAAAAGCTATAAAACTGTTGCAAACCTTATTATGGGTGTAGTGAAATCTTTTTTAAATGAGAACTCAATTTCAGTAAATAACCTAAATATAGAACCTCAATTTATTGCTGAAATAGCTTCCATGATAGACCAAAACCAAATTAGTCATATAGTTGTTTCTCAAAAATTATTTCCAGAATTAGTAAAAGAGAATATATCTCCTATTAAAATTGTAAAAAAGAATGGATGGTTACAAGAAGATGATACACAATTAATAGAAAAGTATATTTCTGATGTTATAGCAGAATATCCAGATAAGGTTGAAGCATATAAAAATGGAAAGACTAATCTAATAGGCTTATTTATGGGTGAAATAATGAAGAAGACAAAAGGAAAGTTCAACCCCAAGTTGATCAATAAATTATTACAAAATAAATTAATGAAATAATGAAAAATTGGATACTACCATTATTTTTAGCTGTTTTATACTCGTGCAATACAGAGTCCCAAAATAAATTTATAATTAATGGAAAAACAGATAGAATTGGTGATGCAATACTACTGAAAATCGATCCTAGCATCAATCAAATCGATACTACAAGTATTAAAAACGGTATGTTTAAGTTTGAAAAGAAAATAAAGGAGGAGGAATTATACAGAGTCAAATTTCATGACGGATCATCTTTTGACTTATTAGCTAATATGGGAGAAAAGATAAATATAGATTTTCAAGGAGACGGTTTATTAATTACGGGGTCAGAAGGATCGCAAAAAATTGTGGAATTAGATAATATGCTGTTTGAATTAATCCATTTTAAGGATTCAATTACTCAAGAATTACAAACAATGAGTAAAAATGAAAACTATGAAGCGATTTTAACAAAAAAGCAAAATGAATTTTTTGAAAAATTAGAATTACACCGTGCCTTCCTTAAAGATTTTATAGAAAAAAATAAAGAATCGAAAGTAACACTTATCGCACTTTTTCAAACATACAACTCATCTTCCCCCGTACTAAGTATTGACGAAGACTTAGAAGACTTTGAAAAGGTTTTAGATAATTTAAAAGTTCGTTTTCCAGAGTCCAATCACATTACATTGCTAAATGATCAAATCACTAAACTTAAACCTTTAGCAAATGGCCAAATAGCTCCTAATTTTACTTTGCCTGATGTTAATAAAAAACCATTATCATTATCTAGTTTAAAAGGGAAAGTTGTTTTAATTGATTTCTGGGCTTCCTGGTGCAGACCCTGTAGAATAGCGAATCCTAAATTAGTTGAACTACATAAAAAATACTCTAAAAATGGTTTCGAAATACTAAGTGTATCGTTGGACGGCACTCAAAGACAACAAGATCCAAAAAAAGAATGGATACAAGCAATAAACCAAGATAACATCACCGATTTTAAACACGTTAGTGAATTAAAAGGATGGAACACATCTGTGAGAGATTTATATAATTTAAATTCTATCCCTCATACAATTTTATTAGACAAAGAAGGTAAAATTGTTGGTAAAAATATAAGAGGAGATAATTTAGAAATGAAAATTAAAAAGCTTGTTAATGATGAGGGATAAAATTTACTTTGCATCTGATTTTCATTTAGGAGCCCCATCAATAAAAGAAAGTAAGTCAAGAGAAAGAAAAATTTGTAATTGGCTAGATAGCATTAGCAATACTGCTAAAGAAATCTATTTAGTTGGTGATGTTTTTGATTTCTGGTTTGAATATAAACATACCATTCCTAAAGGATTTGAAAGATTAAAAAGCCGATTAATTATTTTAATTGAAAAGGGTGTAAATATTCATTTTTTTCCTGGCAATCACGATTTATGGACATTTGGCTATTTAGAGAAAGAAATGGGATTAATAGTTCATAAAGAACCTTTAATCACAACAATTGAAAATAAAACATTTTACATATCCCATGGTGATGGCCTGGGGTCTAAAAACATGAAATATAAATTTTTAAAAAAAATATTTACTAGTTCTACAGCCCAATATTTATTTAGCATACTTCATCCAAGCGTGGGCATATCTCTTGCTAAGGCATGGTCTAAAAAAAGCCGCTTAAAAGGAGGTCAAATTGATGCAAATCAACTAAGAAATGAACTTTTAGCTTTTTCAAAAAATATACTTACAAACACAGATGTTAACTATTTTGTTTTCGGGCATATTCATCAGCCAATAGAGATAGAACTAAACCCTGATTCAAAATACATTAATCTTGGAGACTGGATTAACCATTTTTCATACCTAGAATTTCACAAAAGTAATCTGTTATTAAAATATTTTTAGTTATTTTTATTAATATATAAATAAAAGTATTTGTTGATTGAAAAAAACCAATAACATTATAATAAATTACACTAAGGCTCTATTACTTTTTATAGCATGCTTTCTTATCTTTTTAAACACATCTGCTCAAAGTGATGTAATCCTTGATTGTGAAAACCCTATAAATGAGGAAATGACCCTGATAAACACTGGCTCAAGTTCAATTAGCACTTCAATTACAATAACATGTCTCGACATAATTGATCCAGAATGCTTTGGAACGGAGGGTTTAGTTGAATTTAGCTGGGAATCTTCAAATAATATATTAGGTCAATTTGTCTTGGAAGCTATTTCTCCATCTGGAAACGATGCTTACGGTAGCTTTATTTCTTTTGACGATGGAGGAACTGTGTCCATGAACCCTGAACCAGGTGATTATCTTTTAAAATGCTTTGACTATCAAAATAATGATATTTATCACATCTATGAAACCATGGTAACAATTTTATCATCAACATATGGACCAATTGTTATTAGTGAGCCTACAAATATTTTTCAACCCCCATCTCCAGGTGAAGTTGGTTTTTTTGAAATCAATGACATTACTGGTGGTAGCGGAGGTAATAATTACGAGTTAAGTGTTGGGGGAAATATAGTAGATTACGGACCTGGCATACCCATTAAAGTTGATTTTATTGATATCAACGAAGATGGATGGACAGAAGAAGATTATGTTGTAAATATAACTGCTATAGATAACGATTCCGAAAATGGCTGTTTAGGTGGCATAACCTTTTCATTTGAAATGCCCTCACCAAACGAAAGTCAAATTACTGTTTTCCACGAATCATGCCCTAACGCTGGTGACGGTAAATTTGAAGTAACCATTTTGAGTGATCTTCCTTACGACATTAATAATTTAGAGGCAACTCCTTTTTTTATCTGGAATGAGTTCACATATCTCAACTATATCCATGTTGGTTATGGTGACCTTGACATGACTAGTAACGAATCTACACCAATATCATCTTTTGATGGAGAAGGAGATGTAGATGGAAGACCAATAGGTGTAAGGGGTAACTACGACCTTGATGGCCCCATTGATGATGGAGAATACTATGAATATGCTCCTTTATTTTTTGAATTATTACCAACAACACCTACTGAAACAAATGAATACGGTCCTCTTTTACTTTATACATTATCAGAGCCTGATATAAATATTGATTCTGTTAATATTCTTCAACCATTATGTTTTGAACAAAACGGCCCTCCTCAAGGTGATCCATGGGACACATCAGATGACGATGCTGCAGGAAAAATTTCCATGCCAATTTCTGCGCTGAGTGGAACTGACAACTTAAATCTTATCTTTGGAATTGATCTTAACCCAACCTATTGGAATTTTATTTTAATAGAAAGTGGAAATGAAATTGCTGCTATACAAACATCTGATTCAAATTCTGATGGCATTATCGATGGAAATGATCAGATAATTTTTGACAATCTAGAAGAAGGAGAGTACGAAATCTTTATTGAATACCCGACTGTCGACCTAACTACAACAATTTCATTTTATGGTGAAAACCCAACTGACACTATTCATAGTGGCGCTATCTCTGATGTAAATTATTGCACAACAGATGGGTTTGGTCCTTTTATTTTAACTGAACCACAAGAGATAACATTTATTGTTACAGGAAATGATGATGATTTAGTATGTAACGGCCAAGAAAATGGTTATGCAAATATTTCTAATGCTCAAGGAGGAACACCATTTTTAAACAACAATTCCTTAAATAACCCTGTTCCAGCAAATAGTCCATTTACAGGATATTACGAAATAACCATATATAATCCAGACTTAAGTGTAAATACATCCCCCTCATCTCTTGCTGCAGGCGATTATTACGCTACTTTAAAAGATGCTAATGGTTGCGAAAGTCTTCCACAGCTATTTTCAATTACAGAGCCAGAAGAAATTGATTTATCGGATTCTGAGAACTCAAATTTAAGTTTTAATATTGACGAAATACTTTGTTATGGCGATAGCTTAGCTACTCTTTACATTGATTTTGACACTACAGGATTAGGTCTACAATATCCTTTCACATATATTTTGACAGATGATAATACTGAAGGCATATACTCTGAAACTATAGTAGACGATCCAGACTGTAATCCTAATTGTTTTAACCACATATTTAATGATATCTATGCAGGGCAATATACCTTAACTATTTTTGTTTCTAATTATAATCAAGTT
>NZUK01000005.1 GCA_002701365.1 Flavobacteriales bacterium | reverse complement strand
GAACCGGAACCAGAGCCAGAACCGGAACCAGAGCCAGAACCGGAACCAGAACCAGAGCCAGAACGGGAACCGGAACCAGAACCGGAACCAGAGCCAGAACCGGACCCAGAACCAGAGCCAGAACGGGAACCGGAACCGGAACCAGAACCGGAACCAGAACCAGAACCGGAACCAGAGCCAGAACCGGAACCAGAGCCAGAACCGGAACCGGAACCAGAACCAGAGCCAGAACCGGAACCGGAACCGGAACCAGAACCAGAGCCAGATTTGCAAAACAAAAAGGGGTTATTCTCTGTATTTACTAAACATGAAAAAGAGAGACTAGATAATACTCTTCATAGAACTAGAGATAGTTTTTTTGGTAAAATGAAGTTGTTTTTTTCTGGTAAAAATGAAATAGATGAAGATTTTTTAGACAACTTGGAAGAA
This sequence comes from Flavobacteriales bacterium, assembly GCA_002701365.1. Classification (GTDB taxonomy): domain Bacteria; phylum Bacteroidota; class Bacteroidia; order Flavobacteriales; family TMED113; genus SP256. Next base: position 16,504 of record NZUK01000005.1, on the reverse strand, counting down.
ATGTTAATTACTGCTGATGTCGGTGTTGATACTACAATTAAAATCATTGAGTTAGTTGAAAAACACGTTTCAAATAATAAGTATTTAGATGAAAAAGAATTAAAAGAAATTTTAAGAAATGAAATAGTTAATTTACTTAGTGTAGGTACTCATATAAATAATAATAAAAATGATATAAAACCTCACGTTATTTTATTTGTAGGTGTAAACGGAGTAGGAAAAACTACAACTATTGCAAAATTAGCTTACTCTTTAAAAAAGGAAGGAAAAAAGGTGCTTATAGGTGCTGCTGATACTTTTCGTGCTGCTGCAATTGATCAACTAGATTCCTGGGCTAAAAAAATCAATGTACCTATCGTTAAGCAAAGTATGGGCTCAGACCCTGCCTCTGTTGCGTATGATACTATTCAGTCGGCTATTTCAAATGATATAGATTTTGTTTTGATTGATACTGCAGGAAGATTACACAATAAGATAAATTTAATGTTAGAATTAGAGAAGATTGATAAAGCGATTAGTAAAATTACTGGTCATTCTGCTCAGGAAGTTGTTCTAGTATTGGATGCTTCTACCGGGCAAAACGCATTGGAACAGGCAAAGCAATTTTTAAAGGCAACAAAAGTTACACATCTTGCGTTAACTAAATTAGATGGAACAGCTAAGGGCGGTGTAGTCATTTCAATCTGTGATCAGTTAAGTATTCCAATTAAATATATTGGAGTAGGAGAAAATATTGATGATATTCAATTATTTAATAAAACACATTTTGTTGAGTCATTATTTAAGTAAAGTGTTTTGAAAAAAAATAAAGTTACTTTAAATGATACCGGGTTGTTTTCCAATTTAATTTGTGATTTTGTTAACTCTGCCTTGAAATTCAAGTTCTATGATCAATATTGTTCTAATATGAATCATATTCATGAATTCATAAAAAATAATAAAAAAAAACCTAATTCTTTACTTTACAATGTCCTTTCAAGTCAATATGAAAATACTAATTTTTTAAGACAGGATTTATCACTAGTAGAATTTAATATTTCCTTGTTTCAAAAAAATAATACTTATACTATTACAACCGGACATCAGTTAAATATATGTGCTAATCCAGTGTTTTTAATTTATAAGATTATTTCAGTTATTTCTTGTGCAAATTATTTAAATAAAAATTTATCTGATTATAATTTTATTCCTTGTTTTTGGATGGCAAGTGAAGATCATGATTTTGATGAAATTAAAAATTTAAATTTATATAACAAAGAATATACTTGGGACATAAATACCGAAGATGCTGTTGGTCATTTACCTTCTCAATCATTGTTGAGTTTTATTGATCAATTAGAATTTTTTTTAAATGACTCAGAAAATGGTAATAAGTTACTAGATATCTATAAATCAAGTTATGCAAATAATAAGTTCTACTCTGATGCTACTCGATCAGTTCTGACTTCTCTTTTTGGAGATTATGGATTGGTAGTTGTTGACGGTAATCATCCTGATTTAAAACAATTATTTATTTCTGATTTTAAAGATGAGATTGCCAATCAATTTGTTTATGAATCTGTCAAGGAGTCTAGTGATATTATTAAAAAATACTATAAACCACAAATAAATGCTCTTAAGCATAATATTTTTTATTTATCAAAGAATAAAAGACAAAAAATTATTTATAATAAAAATAATTTTCAAACGTCTAACCAAAAAGTTAAATGGTCTTATTCAGAGTTAATGCAAGAGATTGATAATTATCCTGAACGTTTTAGTCCTAATGTTTTATTGAGACCTTTATATCAAGAACGTGTCATGAATAACCTTATGTATATTGGTGGTCCTTCTGAAATATCATATTGGTTACAGTTAAATATTATGTTTAATAATAGAAAACAAAGTTTTCCTTTATTGTCTTTAAGGTCACATTTTTTAATCCTATCTGATAAGATTAGTGCTGTGAAAAAAAAAATAGCTTTAGATGACAAGGATTTGTTTGTCAATTTCGAAGAACAATTCAAGAAAATAATTTTACAAAAAACAAATATTAAAACTAAGGATTATTATAAAAAAATTGAAATTCTTTTATCTTCTATAGAGTTAGAATTCAATGAAATAGATGGTTTTCCTATTAATTCTTTTTATGTTTTTCAAAAAAAAATTAAAGATTCTTTTTCGCGATTAGAGTCTAAGATTATCAAATTTGAAAAAAATAATTTCATTAATTTAGAGAATCATTTAAATGCTATAAATAATTATATAAAACCAAATAATATTCATCAAGAAAGATTTATTAGTTTTATTCCATATTATTTAAAATATGGTCAGGATTTTTTTGATTTATTAATTAAAGAAAGTTCTATATTTGATAATAATTACACTATCTTAACAGAAGACGACTAGTTTAAATATGAAGGAAGTATTATTAATTATAGACTTTGGCTCTCAATATACTCAATTAATTGCTAGGAGAGTCCGAGAATTAAATGTTTGCTCAGAAATTATACCATATAATAAGTTTCGTGATTTACCGGAGAATGTTAAAGGTGTTATTCTATCAGGCAGTCCAAGTTCTATAAATGATAAAAATGCCCCAACAGTTAATCTCAAATTATTGAGAGAAAAAATACCATTATTAGCACTTTGCTATGGCGCACAATTAATTGCTCATCAGTATGGTGGTAAAGTAGGATCTTCTAATACACGAGAATATGGAAGATCAAATATGAAAAAAATAGGTTCGCATGATTTATTTTTAAATGTTGAAGACAATTCGCAAGTGTGGATGTCTCATGCTGACACAATACTAGAATTGCCTAAATCCATGCAAGTTATAGCTAGTACCGATGACGTGAGTGTTGCAGCCTTTTGTGTTGATGGGGAATATACTTTTGGTTTACAATTTCATCCCGAAGTATATCACTCAGAATATGGTGTGCAAATTTTAAAAAATTTTTTAATAAATATTTGCAACTTTAAACAAAGTTGGACTTCAGATTCATTTATAGAGTCTACTATACAAAATTTAAAGAACCAAATTGGAGGTGATAAAGTTTTAATGGCCTTGTCTGGTGGTGTTGATTCAACGGTTGCTGCAGTTCTCCTCCATCATGCAATTGGAGATAATCTACAATGTGTTTTTGTTGATAATGGCTTGTTGCGTAAAAATGAGTATTCTGAAGTTTTAAAAACATATGAAAATATTGGTTTAAATATTAAGGGTGTAAATGCATCATCTAAATTTTTAGAAAAATTATCATGCATAACTGATCCTGAAGAAAAAAGAAAATTGATTGGTAGTACATTTATTGATGTTTTTGAATCCATCTCTAATGATTTTCATGATGTTAAGTGGTTAGGCCAAGGTACTATTTATCCTGATGTCATTGAATCTATTTCAGGAACTGGAGGTCCCTCAGAAACAATCAAATCCCATCACAATGTAGGAGGTTTGCCAGATAAAATGAATTTAAAGGTTATTGAGCCATTGAAAAGTTTATTTAAAGATGAGGTGCGTCGTGTTGGGCTATCTCTAAAAATAAACCCAAGTATTATTAAAAGACATCCTTTTCCAGGTCCGGGTTTAGCTATCAGGATTATGGGAGATGTGACGGTAGAAAAAGTTCGTATTCTACAAGAAGTAGATCATATATTTATTAACTCTTTAAAAGAGCATGATTTATATCACCTTGTTTGGCAAGCTGGTGCAATTTTATTAGGAGACAGTAGTGTTGGGGTGATGGGCGATGGTAGAACGTATGAAAAAGTAGTTGCATTAAGAGCTGTCGCTTCCACTGATGGTATGACAGCTGATTGGGTACATTTACCATATGAATTTTTATCAAAAGTTTCTAATGACATTATCAATAAAGTTAAAGGAGTCAATAGAGTAGTTTATGATATTAGTTCTAAGCCTCCAGCAACAATAGAATGGGAGTAAGGATATATATATATATAGTTTTTATCATACCTTTTTTACTTGCTTCGCAAAGTTCTTTAGACTTGATTCTATCTAATGATAAGATTAAAAATCAACGTATATTTTCAAATGATTATCATATTGCTTTTTTATTGCCATTTTGTTCTGAAAAAAATGATATTTTATTTTCTGGAGAATTAGATTCTTTAATTGCTAATCCGGATTTTTTAACAGAGTATAATCTTTATAAAAAAACTAAAATTTCAATTGATTTTTATTTAGGTTTCTTATTATCATTAAAACAGTTTTCAGATGAAAAAATTAATATCTCTGTTTTTGATATTAAAGAAGGAGATACTTCCAAGAATATTTTAAAAGATATTGTTGATAAAAAAAATCTTAATAAAGCTGATTTAATTGTTGGACCATTGTATCGTGATAATTTTATGTTTTTTTCAAATATTTTTGACAAAAAAATACCTATTATTTCTCCTTTTTCAAAAAAAGAATACATTGCTAATGACAATGAAAATGTATTTCAAATAACTCCTATTAACTCAAGTCAACTATCTTTTTTGTCAAAATTTATTTTAAATAATCACATTGATGACAATATTATTTTAATTCATAGAGATACCATTTTAGAATCTAGTAAAAAATTAATTCCTGAAACTGATCAGTTTGAAATTGTTATTGATACATTAATTCCAAAAGATATTGGTTACAGTTTAATTTTTTTAAATGAAATGGATACTATTTTGTCAAATTTTAAACAAATTAAAGTTAAATCTAATGTTATTGACTCGATTCACCATCAGTTGGATACATTAGGTATGAAAAACGTCATTATTATACCATCAGAAGACAATGTGTTTGTCACAGACTTGCTGTCCAAACTTCATGCATGTCGAGATACTAGTATGGTTGTTTATTGCATGAATAATTCTTCAAGCTTTGACCATATTTCTATATACGATTTAATGGATATGCAATTAACTTTTCCACTCAATAAGTTACCATATGATAAGGATGTAGATAATTTTATTATTAATTATTATCATTCGTATAATTATATTCCTAAATTAAAGTATGCCTCAGTTGGTTATGAGATAGGATCATATTTCATCCCTTTGCTAATAAGGTATGGTGATATTATAAATAATGTAGAAAATTATGAGTTGCAAACTATTTTAGGTACTGATTATGATTTTAGAAAAACCCTTGATGGAGGTTATGTTAACCAGGCTATTTCTATTTTTCGCTATCATGATTTTGGCTACTTGAAATTAGACTAGTATATATAATTAGTTTAACGTAAGTCAATGATTTCGAAATTATCATAAATAGGTTTTTTAATGTCTAATAATTCAACATCTCCAGGTTTAATGTCTTTAACCTGAATACTAGTTTTTCCGTTATACCTATTTAGTTGTGTGATTGCTTCTAGTTGATTTTGAACACTATTAATAATTAATTCAATTTTTAAGATATTATTTTCGATGTACCCACCTTTTTGAGATAAACACATTTCTAATTCTTGTTTACTTGTATCTCTTATGCCAATTCTACATTGATTGGGTAGTTTAAGGCACTCTGGAAGGTTAAGTTCTTCGATACATTGATTATAAATATTATCATTATACTTCTGAATTGGAATTAGTTCAATTATTGTTTCATTATCATTTTTATATTTTATTTTGGTTTTGAAATCAGTTTTATAGTTTTTAAAAATATCTTGAATAAAGACTTCATCATCATTTTCCATTTTATCGATTTGAATTTCTTGTTCTTCAGGTAGTATTGTAAACAAAGATTCACCATTATATATTTGAATTACCTCATTGCTGCTAGATTGATTAAATTCTAAATAAAATCTATTTTCTGTAAACAATCCCAGTTTCCCATCAATTGGTTTCTCCATTTTATGCGACTCATTCTCAAATAAGTATTCAAAATTAATAAGTGAACCATCTCCTTGAATCAATTTATCGTATACGGAATTCATTATTTTTTCTGCCTCATTAGAATTTTGGCCATTTAAAATATTAGTAATAAAACAAATAAGTAGTATTAATTTTTTCATATCAATTTTTTTAGTTCATCTTCATTTTCAACTAGCACTTTTCTGCCTTTGCTGCCTTGAAGTGGCCCTAAAACCCCGGCAGATTCTAATTGGTCAATAATTCTTCCAGCACGATTGTATCCTAATTTCAACTTTCTTTGTATCATAGATGTAGATCCTTGTTGATGCATGATAATTAGTTGTGCTGCTTCTTCGAATAAGGGGTCTCTATCTTCCTCTTGAAGGCTTTTATTGTCTTGGTTTTCCAAATGTATTTTAGGAAGCTCAAACGTATGATTATATCCTGATTGATTTCCTATAAATGAAGTTAATTTTTCTACTTCACTAGTGTCAATAAATGCACATTGTATTCTAGATAAATTGCTTCCATTTGAAATCAACATGTCACCCCGACCTATTAATTGATTAGCTCCTACAGTATCAAGAATTGTCTTACTATCTATACCTTGTATAACTCTAAATGCAATTCTAGCAGGAAAATTAGCTTTGATAGTTCCAGTAATAATATTTGTAGTTGGTCTTTGTGTCGCAATTATAAGGTGAATCCCAATTGCTCTTGATAATTGTGCTAGTCTAGCAATAGGAATCTCAACTTCTTTGCCCGCTGTCATAATTAAATCTGCAAATTCGTCAATTACTAAAATTAAGTATGGTAATGATTTATCTTTTTCTTTTTTATATTTTGCATTGTATTCTTGAATATTTCTTACTTCTGCTTCTTTTAAGAGATCATATCGTTTATCCATTTCTAAGCATAAAGATTTTAATGTACTAATAACTTGTTTTGTATCAGTAATTATAGCATCATTGTTTTCAGATAGTTTTGCTAAGAAATGTTTTTCAATTTTATTATATAGTGTTAATTCTACTTTTTTAGGATCCACCAAAATAAATTTAACTTCAGATGGATGTTTTTTATATAAAATAGAACATAAAATTGTATTTAAACCTACTGATTTCCCCTGACCTGTCGCACCTGCAATTAATAAGTGAGGCATTTTGGTTAGATCCATAACAAATGTCTCATTTGAAATTGTTTTTCCAATTGCAATTGGTAATTCAAAGTTTACGTTTTGAAATTTTTCAGATTCAATTACGTTTCTCATCGAAACAATTGTAGGGTTTTGATTTGGGACTTCGATCCCGACAGTTCCTTTGCCCGGAAGAGGTGCAATTATTCTTACCCCTATGGCTTTAATCCTCAGTGCAATATCATTCTCTAAATTTTTTATTTTAGCAATTCTAACACCTTCATCCGGAATAATTTCGTAAAGGGTGATTGTAGGTCCGATAGTTGCTCTTTTAATTTTAACATCGATTTTAAAATCTTTTAGAGTTTCTTCAATAAGTTTTTTGTTTGTCTCAACTTCTTGTTCATTTATTGAAATTTTATTTTCCGGATAATTTTTAAGTAAATCTAGATTAGGGAATTGATATTTGATCTCTGTGTTTTTAATTTCTAGTCCAGAGCTTTTATTTTCGTTTACTTTGTCTTCATCTTTCGCTACTTCTATAATTGTTTCTGACAGTTTCTCTTCTTTTTCTAATTCAAAACTTGGTCCTATGTCATCGTCTAAGTTTTGCTTGTCTTGAGTTTTGTCATTTGAATCTTCTTTTAATGAGAAATTACTTAGAATTATAGATGGAAATAAGCTTAATTTATTTATGTAACTAACCCATTTTAATTGCTGCAGAAATTTTAATTTATTGAGATTAAAACTTAAAATTAAAAATATTAGGATTGAAATTATTAATAAAATTGTAATTCCTACATCGCCAATTAGATTGGACAAATAATCAACATTTTTTAAGCCTAGTAATCCACCTAATTTAATTTTCTTAATTTGAGATAAGAAAAGAGATATCCAGAAAATTAGAAAAAAATGTTGTGTTAAAAGATTGAGAATATTAATTCTTTTAATACGAAACAATAATTTGATAGCACATAAGCTTAGTATTGAAACTATTAGGTATGCAGATAGTCCAATTTTTCTAATAAAAAATTCACTTATTTTTGCACCAAGATTACCTAATGTGTTTTTTGTAACTAAGATATCTTTATTAATTATTTCACTTTGATCTGCGATACCATAATTCCAGTGAGAGTTAAATGAAATAAATAAAAATAATGCTATGCTTATAATACACAAGCTTGCAATTAATCGAATTTTTTTATAATTTAATTTCATACATCTTTACTCTTCCAATTTATACTTTCTTTATTTAAGAAAGCATTAATCCCTTTTTTGAAATCATCTTCCATTCTTGATTTTGCATTAATTTCAGCAGCCCTATTTAATTTTGCATCTAATCCTAATGAATAGTACATAATTTCCTTTGTTCTTTTAATAGATGTGGGGGATGTGTTTTTTGCGAAATTTTGAATAAAATTAAACACTTGATTCTCAATTTCATTTTGATTACATAAATAGTTGATAAGTCCGATTTTGTGAGCTTCTTTGCCATCAATTATTCTTCCCGTAAGTAATAATTCCCTTGCTTTATACTCAGTAATTTTTTGCATTAAAAATGTGCTCACTAAGGCAGGCGTAAAACCAATCTTTACTTCAGGGTAGCCGAACTTGCTTTCATGGGTTGCAAAAGATATGTCAGAAGCCGTCACAATTCCACAACCTCCTGCTATGGCTGGTCCAGAAACACAGGAAATAATAAGCTTTGGGTATGTGAGCATTGTTTTAAAAAGAGACATTAGTTGTTGAGAGTCATTTAATTGCTCTTCATAGTTATAGGTTTTTATTTTTTCTAAATATGCTAAATCCGCACCAGCACAAAACACATCACAGCTCGAGGATATTAATACAACTGTTACATTAGGATTATTGGCATTTAAATCAAGGGTGTTTTGTATTTCTCCTATCATTTCATGGTTTAACGCATTCTTTTTATCAATTCTATTTAATCTTAAAGAAAGAATAAGATCATTGATTTTTGTTTTTATGTGCTTGTATGATTTAGTCATTGAATTTTATAAATATAAAATATCTTATAAATCTAATTAATTTTATTTGTTCTCTATATATTTGAAGATAAATTCATTTTATAATTTTTAATAATGATTACATTGTCTGTGAATAATGAGTTCTCTCGATTAAGAAAAGTTATTCTTGGTATTGGTGACGATTTTGGAGGGTGTCCCGACATAGAAGGTGCATATGATCCTAGGTCTAAGGAACATATTCTTGCAAATACTTTCCCTGTGGAAAGTGATATTAATAGTGAGCTGACTGAATTGGTAAATGTGTTTAAAAAATATCAAGTTGATATTTTTCGACCGAAAAATCTAAAAAATTGCAATCAAATTTTTGCGCGTGATGTTGGATTTGTTATTGAAGATCAGTTTTTTGTTTCCAATATGATTAAAAATCGATCCTTAGAAATTATAGGTTTAGAGTCTATATTAAGTCAAATTGAGATTTCAAGTATTAACTATCTTCCTGACAATATTTTTATTGAAGGAGGTGATGTAGTTGTTTCTGATAATTATTTATTTGTTGGGTTTTCTAATGATACCGAATTTAATCAGTTTCAGGTTAGCCGTACTAACCGAAATGCTATAGATTATTTAAGTGCTAAATTTCCTAATAAGAAAGTTATTGGGTTTGAATTAAATAAATCAGACACATCTTCCTTGCAAAGTTGTTTGCATTTAGATTGTTGTTTTCAGCCTCTTGGACTTGGTCATATTCTTATTCATGAAGATGGGTTTAAATTTAAAAATGATTTAAAAATAATTAATGATATTTTTGGAAAGCAAAATACAATTAATATAAATAAACAAGAAATGTCTAATATGTTTGCAAACATTTTTTCTATTGATAAAAATATTGTTATTTCAGAAAAAAAATTTCAAAGAACAAACACTTTTCTGTTAGAAAAAGGATATGTTGTTGAACAAGTAAAATTTTCAGAAATATCTAAAATGGGTGGTCTTTTTCGATGTGCTACTTTACCTTTAATGCGTGATTATGAATAATTCTCAACCATCAAATATAATTTTAATGATTAAGCCTTTTAAGTTTAATTATAATGTTGAAACTGCTAGTGACAATGCATATCAAAATTTAAATATCAAAACTTCGTCTTCTCATATTTCAAAAAATGCTAAATTAGAATTTGAAAATTTTGTAAAGAAGTTAAAACAAGAAGGAATAAATGTTATACAATTTAATGACGAATCAAACTTATATACTCCAGACTCACTTTTTCCTAATAATTGGATAAGTACTCATAGTAATGGTAAAATATGTTTGTATCCAATGTTTGCTCCTAATCGAAGATTAGAAAGAAGACAAGATATACTGGATTTCTTGAAGAAAAATTATAAGGTCAATAATGTTGTTGATGATTTTTTAAAGTTTGAGTCTCATGACATGTTCTTGGAAGGAACAGGAAGTATGGTATTAGATCGTGAAAATAAAATTGCATATGCTTGTTTATCTAAAAGAACGCATAAAACTCTTTTTAAAGATTGGTGTAATGCGATGAAATATAAAGGAATTTCTTTTTCAGCCAATGATGAAGGGGCGCCTATTTATCACACTAATGTTTTAATGAGTGTGTCTAGTAAAATGGTTTTTATTTGCCTAGATGCAATACCTAGCCTTGATGAGAAAGAATTGTTAATCCAATCTTTTAAACGTACTAAAAAATCAGTTTTTGACATTACAAAAGAACAAATGAAAAGTTTTTTAGGAAATGTCTTAGAGTTAAAAAATAATAAAGAAGAGTCGTGTTTAGTTATGAGTAGCACAGCGTTTAAATCTTTACAAGCTGAACAAAAAAAAATTATTAGTAAAAAAATGAAAATTTTACATTCTCCATTAGATACAATTGAGTATTTTGGTGGTGGAAGTGCTAGATGCATGATTGCAGAGATTTTTTTAGAACCACATGAAATAAAATCCTAAAATTCTTAGTTGCCATGATTTTTGATAAACATATAAATGATATTTCATCCTTGGTTTTAAAGTATTTTAAAAATTCAAAGATTGATAATACTCATGTTCAATTACAGAAAACTAGAAAAGAATTTACAGGAGATTGGACAATTGTTATATTTCCTTTGTTAAAGTATTCGAATGAATCTATTCAAAGTACTGCAAACAATTTAGGAATTCATCTAAAAGACCATTTAAATTATATTACTTCTTTTAATATTGTGAAAGGTTTTTTAAATCTCGAGTTTTCAGATCAATTTTGGTTCGACGCATTGAATTTTAGTTTTTTAAAAAATTTTGAAATCAATAAAAGTAGAGAACAAAATATTGTCATTGAATTCTCATCTCCTAACACCAATAAACCATTGCACTTAGGACATCTTAGAAATATTTTACTGGGAGATGCAATGGCTAATATCTTAAGGACAGATGGTTATAATGTTAGTAAAGTTCAAGTTATTAATGATAGAGGTATTCATATATGTAAATCTATGCTTGCATGGTTAAAATTTGGAAATAATGAAACTCCTGATTCTACCAATATGAAAGGAGATTTTTTTGTCGGAAAATATTATGTTCTTTTTGAACAAAAATATCAGCTGGAACAAAAAGAATTAATTGATTCAGGTGTGTCTAAAGATCAAGCAAAGTTAAAATCAGTATTGCTTTCTGAAGCTAAAAATATGCTTTTAAAATGGGAAGCTGGTGATGAAAGTGTGATGGAACTGTGGGAAAAAATGAATTCTTGGGTTTATGCTGGCTTTGAAGAAACCTATAAAAAACTTGGTGTGACTTTTGATAAGAATTATTATGAAAGTCAAACGTATTTGATTGGTAAAAAAAATGTACTAAAAGGAATTGATAAACAGGTTTTTTATTCAGAAAAAGATGCTTCAGTTTGGATTGATTTAAGTGACTATGGTTTAGATAAGAAGATTTTATTGAGATCGGATGGGACAGCTGTATACATTACTCAAGATATTGGAACTGCTATTTTGCGTTATGATGATTTTCAATTTCATAAAATGATATATACTGTAGGTAATGAACAGAATTATCACTTTGAGGTATTGTTTAAGATTTTAGAAAAAATGGGTTTACAATGGTCTGATAATTTATTTCATTTATCTTATGGAATGGTGTCATTGCCTGACGGAAAGATGAAGTCCAGAGAAGGAAATGTTGTTGATATTGACGAGCTTATATTTGATGTTCGTCAAAAAGCTAAACTTATTATTCAAGATTCAAATAAGTTTAATAGCTCTCAAGAAAATGCTAATAGTATTGATGAACTATCCGAAGTTATAGGAGATGCCGCATTAAAGTATTTTATTTTAAAAACAGACGCTAAAAAAAATATGTTATTTAATACTGAGGAATCTATAGATTTTAATGGACATACGGGGCCGTTCATTCAGTATACTTATGCTAGAATTCAGTCTATTCTAAAAAGTGCAAAAAAATGGAACAGAGTATGTCATGTTGATCGCATTTTATTACCAGAAGAAAAAAATCTGATTCAGATTATAATTGATTATCCAAGCGTGATTAATAATTCTGCTACTAATTTAAATCCATCTTTATTTGCTAATTATCTTTATAACCTAGCAAAAAACTATAATCATTTTTATCAAAAACATCGGATTTTAGGTTTGGAAAATAAAATCGATATGGATTTTAGAATAACCATATCCGAAAAAGTTAGTATTTTAATATCTTGCGGCATGAATTTGTTAGGTGTTAATGTTCCGAAAAAAATGTAATATATTTATAATATGTTTGAAAAATTATCTGATAAATTAGAAAAAGCTTTTAGTCTCTTAAAGGGTCATGGAAGAATTACTGAGATAAATGTTGCACAAACATTAAAAGAGGTTCGTCGGGCTTTGATTGATGCTGATGTTTCTTACCAAACTGCGAAAAAATTTGTTCAACAAGTGAGAGATAAGGCACTAGGACAGCAAGTTTTAACATCCCTTAATCCGGGTCAATTAATGGTTAAAATTGTTCACGATGAGCTTGCAGATTTAATGGGAAGTGAAGCAGCTCATATTAATATTGATTCAAAGTTTACTATTATTTTAATTGCAGGATTACAGGGTTCAGGTAAAACTACCTTTTCTGGAAAATTAGCAAATTATTTAAGAAGAAATAATAGTAGCAAACCAATGTTAATCGCTTGTGATGTTTATCGTCCTGCGGCTATTGATCAGTTAGAAGTAGTTGCTAATTCTATATCAGTTCCTATTTACAAAGATTTAAATGAAAAAAATCCAGTTAAAATTGCTCAAGCTGGAATTTTAAAGGCGAAACAAGATGGTCACAATTTAGTTATTGTAGATACCGCTGGTAGACTTGCTGTTGACGATGTCATGATGAGTGAAATATCATCAATTAAAGACTCCATATCTCCTACAGAAATTCTATTTGTTGTTGATTCTATGACTGGTCAAGATGCAGTTAATACTGCTAGGAAATTTAATGAGGTTTTAAATTATGACGGTGTTGTGTTAACTAAACTAGATGGAGATACCAGAGGTGGAGCAGCCTTAACTATTAAAAGTGAAGTAGATAAGCCTATTAAATTTATTGGTACTGGCGAAAAAATGGATGCACTTGATGTGTTTTACCCTAGTCGAATGGCTGATAGGATTCTTGGTATGGGAGATGTTGTCTCTCTAGTTGAAAAAGCTCAAGCCCAATTTGATGAGAAAGAGGCAAGAGAGATGGAGAAGAAAATGCTTAAAAATCAATTCACATTTAATGATTTTTTAAAGCAAATTAAGCAAATAAAAAAAATGGGCAATTTAAAGGATTTGTTAGGTATGATTCCAGGTGTCGGAAAAGCTGTTAGAAATCTTGATATTGATGACGATGCATTTAAAGGTATTGAGTCTATGATATTCTCTATGACTGAGCAGGAAAGAAATAATCCAAAAATTATAAATCATTCTAGACGCCAAAGAATTGCTAACGGTAGTGGTTCAAAAATTGAAGATGTTAATAAGCTAATTAAACAATTCAGTCAAATGGGCAAGATGATGAAAATGATGAAGAATGGTGGTTTGGAGAATATGATGAAAAACATGGGGGGAGGACCTCCAAACTTTAAATAATATGGAGTTAGTTGATGGTAAAAAATTATTAGCGAAAGTTAAGTTAGAATTAAAATCTGAGGTTCAGAAGATGGCTCATTCAAACTTAAGGCCACCTCATCTCTCAGCTATTTTAGTAGGTGATGATCCTGCTTCTAAAACTTACATAAATGCTAAAATCAAATCTTGTGAAGAAATTGGTTTTAATTCTTCTGTTTTTAAGTATTCAGAAAATGTTTCAGAGACAGAATTGTTAAATAAAATTCATGAGATTAATCAATCAAAAGAGATAGACGGTCTTATTGTACAACTTCCGCTTCCAAAACATATAAATTCGGATTTTATTACTCATAGTATTGATTACAAAAAAGATGTTGATGGTTTTCATCCCATTAATATGGGGCGTATGGTTTTGGGGTTAGATTGTTTTGTTCCAGCTACGCCTTTTGGAATAATGAGTTTATTAGAAGAATATAACATTGAGACTAGTGGTAAATCATGTCTTGTTATTGGACGAAGCCATATTGTAGGTACCCCTGTTAGTATCTTAATGTCTCGTAATAAAAAAAGAGCTAATTCTACAGTAACTTTAGCACATAGTAAAACAAAAAATCTAACTTCTTTAACAAAAGAGGCAGATATCATTATTGCTGCAATTGGAATTCCTCATTTTATTAAAGATACTATGGTAAAAAAAGGTTGCGTGATTATTGACGTTGGTATTCATAGAGTGCCGTCTGATAAAACTAAAAGTGGTTACCGTTTGGTTGGGGATGTAGATTTTGATAAGGTTAAAGAAAAAGTGTCATTTATTACTCCAGTTCCAGGGGGGGTAGGGCCTATGACAATAGCTTCTCTTCTAAAGAACACTTTATTCTCTGCTAAAAAAATAATATATTCGCGTACTTAATCTACTTATTATGAAAAGAAAATTTATCTTACTTTTTTGTACTTTATTGCCATTTTTTACATTTAGTCAACAGTATGAAAAAAATACAAAAGGTGTTGTCGTTATCAAAGGAGAATTTAACTCAAGTGTTAAGGTCAATAAAGGAACTATGTATTTGTATGAATTAAAAGGTAATGATGAGTATATCTTAGATAGTGCTAATGTAGAGTCTCGTGCTTTCGTATTTAGTAAGAGAAGTTTGCAAACAGGGATTTATAGACTAACGTTTAATAATTCCACGAATGCGTTAGATATTGTAGTTAATTCACAGGAAATAGATTTGATAGACATTAAGTTAAGCAATTATAAAATTAAAAAAGGTTATAATGTTACAGGATCTGTTGAAAATAAAATTAAAAAATCATACGATATTAAAGAAGCATCTATACAGCAAAAATTAAAGTTAGTTAGAAAAAGTAGTAAGAGTAGAGATGAGAAGCTATCTGAAATGCGTGCATTAAATAATGAGTTATATGATTTTGGTGTCGCTCTTCATGAACAAAATCCCGGAACTTACTTTGGGATGATTTTATCTCATATGCAGTCGCAAAGTACATACATCTCACATTTATACTTTAATGATATTGATTTTGCTGACGAATGTATTGTTAGAAGCGCTTTATTGCCAACTCGTATCCAAACTTATTTCCAAAATCATAGCAACTGGCCTAATAATAAATATGGCTTTCATGATGCTATTGATATGGTTATGCAATATGCAGTTGTTAATGATGAAGTGGCTGAGTTTTGTATGTACAATATGCTTGATGGTTTTTATAATACTGGACAGACTGATAGAAAAAACAATCCAATTTGGCAAGATCTTTGTAATTATATCATGGATGAATATATCTTTGGAGAGGGGTGTGGTGATGATATTGAACCTAGTCAATTGTTGCAAGAAAGAGCTAGTCATTTCAAGAATTTACAATTAGGTAGTGTTCCTCCTAATTTTAATGCTAATGACATTAATGGTAAAAATATTAATTTACAGAAAACATGTGCCTCTAATAAATATACTGTATTAATGTTTTGGGCTTCACATTGTCAACACTGCATGGCAGAACTTCCTGGTTTTGCTAATTGGTATAATTCTTACGGAAAAAATGATATAGAAATGATAGCAGTTTCTTTAGATGGGAATAAAAAAAATTGGGAATCTGCAATTAATAATAATGATTTTAACTGGACTAATATTTGCCAGTTTAAAGTATATAAATCACCAATTTGTTTAGATTTTAAAATTAAAAAAACACCTACAATGTTTGTGTTTAATAATAAGATGGAAATTGTTGCCAAGCCTAGAAGTACCCATCAATTAAAGACATTTTTAATGTCAAATAAATAAAATATGGCCCTGTGGCTCAACTGGATAGAGTACCTGACTACGGATCAGGAGGTTAAAGGTTCGAATCCTTTCAGGGTCACCATTAAATAATACTTATTGCTATGAAAAAAATAATAAACTATAATAAATAAAGATTGAATTATAATTGGCTATTATTTACTTAATAG
>NZUK01000004.1 GCA_002701365.1 Flavobacteriales bacterium | reverse complement strand
AACAACTGCAGAAAAAACAACTACAAAGAAAACAACTGCAAAGAAAACAACTGCAAAGAAAACAACTGCAAAGAAAACAACTGCAAAGAAAACAACTAAATAATAAATTATTATGGCACATAAAAAAGGAGCTGGTAGTTCAAAAAATGGAAGAGAATCGCATTCTAAACGACTTGGTGTTAAGATTTTTGGAGGTCAAAAAGTAACGGCTGGTAATATTATTATTAGGCAACGTGGCACAGTACATAATCCCGGGGATAATGTAGGAATAGGAAGAGACCATACACTATATGCTCTGACTGACGGTGTTGTAAAATTTAAGAAAAAAAACGATAGCAAATCATTTGTGTCGGTTATCAAAGAGTAAGTAATCTGTGAAAAAATTACATAAAAAGGCCATTACGGCCTTTTTTTATTTATTGTTATAAAAAAATAAAACTTAAATTTGATATCAAAATAATTAGCGAACATGTTAGAAATAAATAAAATCAAAAACAATACTGATAATATTGTTTTGCATTTGAAAAAACGAGGCATTGATGTTTCTGATAAATTAAGCTCTATAATTGATCTAGATAATGCACGTATTGCCAATCAACAAAAATTAGATACTCTTCTTGCAGAAAGTAACCAGATAGCTCAAAAAATTGGTGCAATGGCAAGAGAGAAAAAGTTTGATGAAATAACCCCCTTAAAACAACGTGCATCTGAAATAAAATTAATATCTAAAGATTTAATCGAATCCGGAAAAAAAATTGAAGAAAAAATTAAAAATATTTTAGTAGAAGTACCTAATGTTCCTCACACAAGTGTGCCCAATGGAAAAACAGAAAAAGATAATTCCTTAGAAGGTCAATGGGGTGATATTTTAGAATCTGACAAACTACTACCTCACTGGGAATTAGCTGAAAAATATAATATTATTGACTTTAAAAAGGGTGCAGAAATAACTGGCTCTGGATTCCCGTTATACAAAGGAATGGGAGCCCAACTTCAGAGAGGACTAATTAATTTTTTTCTTGATTACAACTCAAGCGCTGGATACAAAGAGTACATACCCCCTTACTTTGTTAATGAACAATCTGCATTTAATACGGGACAGCTACCTGATAAAGAGGGTATGATGTATCATATTACAAATGATGACCTTTATGTCATACCTACAGCCGAAGTTCCTATAACAAATATTTTTAATAATACTAAATTTCAACTCCATGAACTACCAATAAAATGCACAGCATATTCTCCTTGTTTTAGGAGAGAGGCTGGGTCATACGGAAAAGAAGTGAGAGGATTAAATCGACTTCACCAATTTGATAAAGTAGAAATTGTACAAATCTGTGAACCTCAAGAATCTTATAATACATTAAACCTGATGGTTTCACACGTAAGTGAATTATTAAAAAAATTAAATATTACATTCCGAGTTGTTAAATTATGTGCTGGTGACCTAGGTTTTACTTCAGCACTAACATATGATTTTGAAGTATATGCGCCAGGGCAAAAAAAATGGCTAGAAGTAAGTTCAGTATCTAATTTTGAAACATATCAATCAAATCGATTGAATTTAAAATATGTATCCCAAAATAAAAAAAATATTTTGTGTCACACGCTGAATGGTAGTGCACTAGCATTGCCCAGAATTGTTGTTGCTATTTTAGAACAAAATCAAACAGACACAGGAATTATCATGCCAGAACCTTTGTTAAGGTATGTGAATTTTGACAAAATAAATTAGTGAAATAATTTTGAGTATTTTCAGAAAAACAATAACATGCCTTTTAATAATAATGCTATTTTATTCATGCAATGAGCGTTATAATACTGAAAATGTAAAAAATACTTCAATCCTTGAACTAAAAACTTCTGAAGATTTACACAATATAAATAGATTGGACATCAAAGCATTAAACAATAACCTTAAAATCGCAAAATTTAATTTATCAAAAATTGAAGAGATGCAACTTGATAGCATTACAATTGAATTAATGTATTTCGAATACCGTGATTACTTACATTGCGTTAATAATTTATACGAATCTCTAAATGAGATTGAAAAGCTGAAAACGCTATTAAACACTAACATAACACAACTTGCTAATATAAAAAAAGACTATAAAAACTCTCGTAAAAGACGTAATGACTTAGATTATTATCTTTTCGAAGAGTCACAAATAATTGAAAATACATCAATCAAGGTGAACCAAACTATTTACACAATTAATTATGAAAATAAACGGTTTGTTCATTTAAATAAAAAAATTGAGGAACTTATTAACTAATAATGAAACAATACTTTACAATCATAGGAATAATTATATGTAGTGTTATTTATTGCCAAACAACTACTAATGAATCCCTGGCGCTTGAATATTATAAAAAAGGTGATTTTGAAAAAGCTGTTCAAATTTATGAAAACATATATAAGGATAAAAAAGTTAAAAGTATCTATAATAGATATGTTGACTGCTTAATTAAAACCCAATCATATAAAAAAGCTGAAAAAATTATTAGAAATTTTTATAGAAAAAGTAATGATTTAACAGTACTCATAGACTGGGGACAATTATATACAATCCAAAACAAAGATGAATTAGCAAATGAAAAATTTCAACTAGCAATAAAAGAGGGTGAAGAAAATACCAGATTTCTAGCTAGTATTGGTGGTAAATTTTTAAAAAATAAACAATATGAACTTGCTCTTCAAGCATATACATTAGCCAAAGCTGAAAACAATAAAGCTAGCTATAGTATACAAATCGCGAACATATACTCATATAAAGGAGAAATTGAAAACATGTACCAGGAGTTAATTGATCTACTGTATATATATCCTAATTATTTTCAAACATGCAAGAATAAATTACGTGTAACAATTGGTGAAGATGATGAAAATGATAACAACAAGAAATTAAAAAAAATACTAATTAAAAATATTCAAAAAGATAATTCCTACGAAGTTTCTAAGCTACTTGTTTGGCTTTTTATGCAAGAAAAAAAATTTCAAGATGCATTAGACTATGAAATAACTATCGATAAAAGAATTTCTGATAATCTAATAGATATCATTAGCCTGGGTGATATTGCATTTAGCAACAAGGATTTTGAAACCGCTGTCAATGCCTTCCATTATATTCTTGAAAAAAGTGCAAAAAATTCTTACTCTTACGAATACAGTAGTCTTCAACTTTTAGATATAAAGTTTGAAAAGCTAAAATCTGAAAAGATTAAAAAAAATTCTGAAATCAAAAATTTAGCATCCGAATATAAATCCACATTAGACTATTTGGGAATAAAGTCCGAGACGATTTTTACTTTTACTAATTACTGTGATCTTTTATCAAAACACTTAGGTCAGGAAAAAAAAGCAATTGAGCTGCTCGAACATGCTATTAATAATATTATACTAGAAGCTTACGACCTAGCTATTTGTAAAATGGAATTGGCTAATATTTTAGTTAGACAAGATCAACTTTGGGATGCTACATTAATGTTCGCACAAGTTGAAAAAGATTTTAAAGAAGATCTTATTGGTCAAAAAGCAAAGTTTGAAAAAACTAAAATAAGTTATTACAACGGAGATTTTGAGTGGGCACAAACACAATTAAAAGCATTAAAATTATCAACATCTAAATTAATTGCTAATAATGCGATGAAACTCTCTTTACTTATTAGTGACAACCTCAACTTAGATACAACTGACACCGCACTATTATTATATGCAAAATCTGAATTACTGTTTGAGCAAAAACAATATGAAGAGTGTTTAAATACATTAAACATATTAGAAAGTTCTTTTCCTAATCACTCCCTTTCTGATGAATTACTAATGAAAAAAACTGACGTCTTTATTGAGAAAAAAGAATATGATCAGGCACTCATTACTTTAAAAAAAATCTGTGAAAAATACTACTATGACATCCTATATGATGATGCATTGTTTTACCAAGCAGAAATTTATGAAAAAATACTACTAGACAATGATACAGCAAAAGAAAAGTATGAAGAATTATTATTGAAAAATTCAAATAGTATTTTTATTAGCCAAGCAAGAAAAAAATACCGATTATTAAGAAAAAATAATTTTCTAGAACTAAAATGATTATATACTCTGTTGAAATTACAATAAAAAAAGATGTAGCTCAAAAGTGGTTACATTGGATGCAAACTCACCATATACCGGATGTTATGAATACAGGTTTATTTATCGAATTTGATTTTTTTCAAAATTTATTTAAACCACTAACATATACGATTCAATATAAGCTTAAGAATACTGATCATTACTCTAAATACAGAGAATTATATGCCGGAAATTTACAAAAAGAACACTCTAGGAAATTTGAAAACAAGTTCTCTGCAAAAAGAAAAATGTTTACCCATCTAGATTTAGATGATTAATTCTATTAAAATGAGCTTAGCTGCAAAAAAATATTTTGGTCAACATTTTTTAATTAACAATAATATAGCAATTCAAATTGTTGATAATTTAGATTTAAATCTATGTAATAATGTCATTGAAATCGGACCTGGGAAAGGCGTTCTGACAAAACTTTTAGTAAAAAAAAGTCCCAATATTAAATTAATTGAAATAGATCTAGACTGTGTTGATATTATTAAAGAAAAGTTCAAAAAAACTGATATAATACACGCCGATTTTCTAAAAATAGATTTGAAAAAAATTGGCTTTAAAAAGTATAATATCATAGGTAATTTCCCATATAACATATCCAGCCAGATCCTATTTAAAATACTTGAAAATCGAAATGACGTTATTGAAGTTGTTGGGATGTTTCAAAAAGAAGTAGCTGAGAGAATATGTAGTAAACCAAACTCTAGAAAATATGGTATTTTAAGTGTTCTAATTCAAGCATATTTTAACTGTGAATACCTGATTGATGTCGGTTCAGAAAATTTTAAACCTGTACCAAAAGTTCAGTCATCAGTAATTAAACTAACTAGAAACAACACTATAAAATTAGGTTGTACATACTCTGATTTTTTGCAAGTTGTGAAAGCTTGTTTTTCACAAAGAAGAAAAAAAATTAAAAATGCATTAAAAAATTTCACTAACTTAAATAATGCTAATATTCAAGACACCTTAAGTAAGCGTGCTGAGCAATTAGACGTTGCTGATTTTATTAAACTGACAATTAATCTCTTGCAAAAAAAATGAAAATGAATTTTCAATTAACACAAGACCTAATAAACGAAATTGAAATTCTAATTGATGTCAAAAATAGATTAGCACTAATACAAAAATGTGAAAATTTATTAGCTCCTGATATTGCAGAAATCATAGAAGTACTAAATCTTAATGACTCCAAATACCTTTTTGATGTTTTGGATGATGAGTTGAAAGCGGACATATTAATTGAGTTAGAAGAAGATCTCCGAGAAAAACTACTTGAAAATTTTAGCTCTAGAGAAATTGTAGAAGATGTTATTGATAATTTAGAATCTGATGATGCTGCCGATGTAATTCAAGAATTTTCCAAAGAAAAACAAGAAGAAGTACTATCAAAAATTGTCGATCGCCAACAAGCAAGTGACTTAGTAGATTTGTTGTCATATGAAGAAAATTCTGCCGGGGCTTTAATGGCAAAAGAATTAATTAACGTCCGTGAAGATTGGAGTATTTTGAGATGTGTAACTGAAATGCGAAAACAAGCGCAGGATGTAAACAATGTATATACCATTTATGTTGTAAATAAAAATTTAGAATTAATTGGAACTGTTTCGCTTAAAACATTATTGCTAACTCCTGAAAAAACTTTTATAAGTGACATTTACAACAAACAAGTTATTTCAGTAAAAACTAATACAAGTGGAGAAGAAGTAGCTAGAATAATGAACAAATATGACTTAATTGTTCTTCCTGTAATCAATGAAAAAAATGAATTAATTGGTAGAATCACGATTGATGATGTAGTCGATTTTATTAAAGAAGAGGCAGAAAAAGATTATCAAATGGCTTCTGGTATTAGTGACAACATTGAACCTGTGGATAATGTTTTCACATTAACAAAAGCACGAATACCATGGCTGCTTATTGGAATGATCGGAGGTTTACTAGGTGCTCAAATAATTGGACTATTTCAAATTGAAGAAAATCCAATTCTAGCATTTTTCATTCCACTAATCGCCGCAATGGGTGGTAACGTTGGGGTGCAATCGTCAGCAATAATTGTACAGGCATTAGCCGCTAAAAATCTCGGGCTTGACAATTGGGCAAAAAGATTTGTTAAAGAATTTAGTGTGGCGCTAATCAACGGACTTATTTGTTGTATTATTCTATTTATTATTTGCACTCTTCTATATCCAGAGCCAAAATTACCTATCACTGTTTGCCTCTCACTTTTAACAGTTATGATTTTTGCAGCATTATTTGGTACATTCATTCCATTAATTTTAAACAAATATAATATTGATCCGGCTCTCGCTACCGGTCCCTTTATTACAACTATGAATGATGTAATTGGCTTGTTTATTTACTTTTCAATTGCTGAATTAATTCTATAGCGATGAATATACTTATCACTGACTCTGTTGATCCTCTTTTGTTAAAATTATTAGACAGTAATAATTTAGTATATGAATGTAATCTAAGCGATTCTGAAAATACTATTCTGAAACAAATTCATAAATTTCAAGGTATTATTGTGCGTAATAGATTGAAAATAGATTCGAGATTTTTAAAAAAAGCGAAAAATCTAAAGTTTATTGCTAGATATGGATCAGGCATGGAGTCTATAGATACACAATCTGCTAAAGAGCTAAATATTAAATGCTTTAATGTTGCAGAAGGAAATTCTAATTCAGTAGGTGAACACGCTTTAGGTATGTTAATTTGCTTATTTCATAATATTAACCAAAGTGCTACACAATTAAAAGGTTTTATTTGGGAGAGAGAAATAAATAGAGGCATTGAGCTAGAGGGCAAGACAATTGGAATTATTGGTTATGGTAATACGGGATCTTCTCTTAGTAAAAAAATAGGAAATTTTGGCTGCCGAATACTAGCCTATGATAAATATAAGTCTGGTTTTGGAAAAGAAAACATTGAAGAGTGCAGGATAGAAACTATCTACAAAGAATGTGATATTATAAGTTTACATATTCCTTTAAACACTGAAACTAAATACTTAATTGACACAAAATTTATTAAAAAAATGGATAAACCTTTTTATCTAATCAACACCTCTAGAGGAGGAATTGTCTCAAATACAGATTTAATTAATGGTTTAAAAACAAAGAAAATACTAGGGGCTTGCTTAGATGTTATTGAAAATGAAAATCCAAAATTTAGTGAAATCAATGTAGATAAAGATTTTAAATATTTACTAAATTGTAAAAACGTAATTATAACTCCTCATATTGCAGGCCTTTCTAATGAATCTAACAAAAAACTATCTATACTATTAGTTAATAAAATACTTGAATTAAAATGAAAACATTAAATATACTATTACTAGCAACCATTTTATTGTCAACTCAAATCAAGGCTCAGGTGGGCGGCGAACAAAGAGAAAACTCAGATATTCCAATAGAGGATGTTTATAACTGGTTATTCTTAGGGGATGACCTTGATCATTCAAAAATAATAATAGAAAAATATATGGATCCTCTAGGAAAATCTATTGGGACAGGTCTAAATTCAGGGTGGTATAATACCGGTAAGCCACACCGATTCCCCGGTTTTGATATAACAATCGGTGGACACGTAATTTCTCTGCCAAGCGAATCTCAAGTATTTAATGCAACAATAAATTATCCCGACGGATCTGTTAAGGAAGAACATAATACAATAGCTAATGGTTGGACAAAATTTTATTTGCCTTATGCTCAAGGGAGTATTGGATTAATCAAAAAAACTGAACTTTTATTTAGATATATGCCGCCAATAACATACTCTGACATAACCTCTAATTACTGGGGTATTGGGGTAAAACATGATTTTAAACAATATGTCCCTATTGTAGGGAAACTTCCGTTTGATCTATCATTTTTAGCTGCATATTCAAATTTTAAAAGTAACTATAATAGTTATGCCTATGGTGAGTATGAAAGGAATTTAGATTTTGATATTCAAGCATTTAATTGTAATATTATCTTAAGTAAAAAAGTTGCATTTATTACGGCCTATGCAGGAGCTGGGTACCAACATTCAACTTCAAGTTTAGTACTAGATGGATATAGTTTACCAAGTAATGATGGAGGCTTCACTTATGTACAAGATCCTCCTTTAAATTTATCATTGGGAGGTGTTAATGGATTTAAAACAAATATTGGAGCAAGATTAAAATTCCTACTATTTACTGTTCATGCTGAATACACAGTAGCTGAATACAATATTTTTACAATCGGAGTTGGCTTAAACTCTGACATAGGTTCTCGGATAATTGGCGGCACTATTGAAAAAGCAACTAAAAAAGATAAAAAGAAAAAGAAAGAGAAAGAGTAGCAAGAAGAAGATTAAGAAATAAGTGTTCCCTTAATATTTAAATTATTAAAATTTTTAATTAGGATTGGGATTTCCTTTTCTTTTAAAGGTTCGATTGTCTTAGGATGAATAACTGTATTACCCTTATTAGATAAATTAAACGCCTCATCATAAGTTAATGTTGAAAATAGTTTTGCTGAAGCATTTTTTTTAGGATCCTCACTATATATTCCATCAACATCTTTAAACAAAACTACTTGATCTGCGTTAAATAATTTGCCAAAAATAGCTGCACTATAATCTGAACCTTCTCGACCTAGGCATGTTATTTCAAAATTGTCATTATTAGAATAACTAGCAATAAAACCTTGTGTTAGTAACGGTAATACGTGGGATTTCTTCTGAAAACCACTTTTAGTTTCCTCCCAATTCACAGAAGAGTTTACTCCATTAGAATTTGTCTTAATGATGTGTGTTGCATTCAATAATGTATGCTTAAAGTTTTCTTTTTGTAAATAACAGCTTAGTATTTTAGAGGAAATAAGTTCTCCCGTTGACAATAATTCTGCCTTAGAATTAGAGTATTTAACTTGACTTAAAATTTCGTTAATAATTAGTTTTGGTAATGACAAATTTGTCATGATACTTATAAAATAATCATTGACTAGCAACATATTCTTAGTATCATAAGCCTCCTCTAAGAAATTTGTTAATTTCCCAAAAGCAGAAACAACCATAATTATATTTTCATCGAAATTTTTTATTATGCCAGGTAATTTCCTAATTGCCGCAGCATCTTTTAAACAACCTCCACCAAATTTTAATACCTTCATTCAAATAATAAACTTATTTTTGCTGTTAAATATATTACTCTTTTTGGATTATTATGAACCTTTCTAATTTTTTAAAAAACAAAAACTATAATTCTGAATTAAAGAATATTCTATTAAATATTCAATCCGGATCTATAGAAGTTTACAAAAAAATAAATGAAGAGAATAACGATGTTCTTGGATCTAGTGGACAAAAAAATATTCAAAATGAAGAAGTTCAAAAATTGGACATAATTGCAAATGATATTTTCATTGATTGCTTTTCTAAAAATTCCACCATACACTCAGTTCTTTCTGAAGAAAATGAAGATACTATTGATTTATCAAATTCTGGAAAATATTTAATCGCCATGGACCCGCTAGATGGTTCATCTAATATTGATGTTAATATTCCTGTTGGTAGTATTTTTTCAATTTTAGAGAATAATATTAACCATTTTTTGCAGGCAGGAAAGCATCAAAAACTAGCATGTTATGTAATCTATGGAACAAGTACCGTAATGGTTTTTGCAATTGAAAATGATGTTTTTAGTTTTACGCTCAATACTAAAACAAAAGAATATATTTTATCACACGATAATATAAAAACACCCGAGGATGGAACCATTTTTTCTATCAATGAAGGCAATTACAATTCTATTGATAACCGTATTATAGAGTATGTAAATATCTGTAAGAATCTAAATAGCAGTGGTAAACGAACTCACACCGGACGATTTGTTGGTTCACTAGTTGCTGACTTTCATAGAAACATGTTAAAAGGTGGTATATTCATTTATCCTAAAACATCTGATAAGCCGCACGGTCAGTTGCGATTAATTTATGAATGTAATCCCATCGCATTTATCGCAAAAAATGCTAATGCTAAATCTACGAGCCTAGATCAAGACATTTTAAGTATTATTCCCTCAAAAATGCACCAACGAACTCCATTTGTTGTTGGATCTAACAATATGGTTAATAAACTATTATCATTTTTTAATTAGTGAAAGAGTTTGATTTTTTAAAGTTATTCGAAGAGGATAAAAAATCTCAATTAATAATTGAGCATTTAAAGCAAAAAGAACAGCAGAAAAAAATAACGCTATTAAAAAATGCTCAAGGATCATTAAAAACAATTATTGCTTCTAGAATTTTTAAAAAAACAAATTTTAATCATTTATTTATTCTTGATGATTTAGAAGATTCCCTTTATTTTTTAGATGACTTAAATAATTTAAACTCAAATTCATCTGGCATACTTTTTCCATCATCTGAGCGTATCGGTATTGGTGATAACAATGTAATTCTTGAGCGAATAGAAACCTTAAATCAAGTTAATAATAAAAATAAAAGCTGTATAGTCACATACCCTGAAGCTGTAAAAGAAAAAATAATTGATAAAAAAGAATTTAATAAAAAGAAAATTAAGATAAAGGTTGGTGATAAATTTATTATTGAAGATTTTATAGAAACATTATATAATTTGGATTTTAAAAACACCCGTTTTGTATTAGAACCGGGTGAGTTTGCGATAAGAGGATTTATAATCGATATATTCTCATTTTCGAATGAACACCCATATAGACTAACACTAGATAATGATGTTATTGATGAAATTTCATCTTTTAAGGTAAGTGATCAAATGTCCATCAAAAAATTAGAAACTGTAAATGTTATTTCTAATATCGATCAAGATGTAAACAATAGTGCCAAATCAACTCTTTTTTCATACTTACCAAAAAATACAATTATCTGGATTAATAATGCTGAATTGCTTTTTGATGATAAATTAATTGAAAAAGAAGATAAGTATATAGATGGTAACACCGTTAGGAATTTAATGTCAGAATACAAACAATTGTATTCTGGTATGTTTGTGGGCAATCAAGAATTGGACAAAATATCATTCAATTCATCACCCCAGCCTGCTTTTAATAAAAATTTCGAAATTTTAATTGACAATCTAGATCAGCATAGAAAAAAGGGATACCGTAATTTTATTACAGTTTCTTCTGACCACCAAATGACAAGACTAACAAGTATTTTTAAAAACTATCTTCATTTAGTGGAATTAATTAAATGTAACAATTCCCTAAAAGAAGGCTTTATTGATCACGAAAATAAAATACTTCTATATACCGATCATCAAATTTTTGAAAGACATCATCAGTATAAGTCAAAAAGAATATATAAAACCGACAATGCTATTAGCATCAAAGAATTAACAAGCTTAAAAAAGGGAGATTATATAACTCATTTTGATTACGGAATAGGCATTTTTGATGGGCTTAGAATTAGAAAAGATGGCGATAAACAACAAGAATCCATCAGAATTATATATAAAAACAATGATGTCTTATATATAAGTATACATTCTCTTTATAAAATAGAAAAATACAAAGAAGGTGATGAGGATGTGTCTATTGATAAGATTGGTTCTCCTCGCTGGAAAAATCTAAAAGAAAAAGTGAAAAATAAAATTAAAGTCGTCGCTTTCGATTTAATTAAATTATATGCCAAACGGAAAATAACCGATGGCTTTTCTTTTTCAAAAGACACCTATTTACAGACTGAACTTGAGGCTTCCTTTATGTTCCAAGACACAGAAGACCAAATTAAAATTACACAAGAAATTAAAGAGGACATGGAAAGTTCATTCCCTATGGATAGGTTAGTTTGTGGAGATGTTGGATTTGGAAAAACAGAAATTGCAATTCGTGCAGCATTTAAAGCTGTAGCAGACAATAAGCAGGTTGCTATATTAGTTCCAACTACAATACTGGCCCTACAACACTATAAAACATTTACAAAAAGGCTGGAGCAATTCCCATGTACAATTAAATATCTCAATCGATTTGTTTCAAAAAAAGAAAGTACTAAAACACTACAGGATTTAAACGAAGGTTTAGTTGATATCATAATTGGTACCCATAGAATCATAAGTAAGGACGTGAAATTTAAAGACTTAGGTTTGTTAATAATTGATGAGGAGCAGAAGTTTGGTGTTTCCACAAAAGA
The DNA here is from genome assembly GCA_002701365.1 of Flavobacteriales bacterium. GTDB lineage: Bacteria > Bacteroidota > Bacteroidia > Flavobacteriales > TMED113 > SP256. Next base: position 8,823 of record NZUK01000004.1, on the reverse strand, counting down.
TAAATTGAAAACCATAAAAGAAAATGTAGATACCTTGACACTTACAGCAACTCCTATCCCTAGGACACTGCAATTTTCACTAATGGGTTCAAGAGATCTTTCTATTATGACGACTTATCCAAAAAACCGAAACCCTATTGAAACTACAATTTCAGTGTTTAATTATGAATCTATCAAAGACATAATACAGTATGAGATCAGTAGAGGCGGGCAAGTATTTATTGTACATAATCGTATAAATAGTTTAGAAGAAATACATTCTACCATATCAAAAATGTGTCCAAACCTAAACATTAGATTTGCACATGGTCAAATGGAGTCAAAAAAGTTAGAAACAACAATTATAGATTTTATAAATGGTGATTTTGATGTTTTGATCACTACTACAATTATAGAGAATGGCCTAGATATACCAAATGCAAATACTATGATTATTAACAATGCCCAGAATTTTGGTCTTGCTGATCTTCATCAAATTCGCGGGAGAGTTGGAAGGTCAAATAAAAAAGCTTTTTGTTACTTAATGACTCCGCCATTTAATAAAATGAAAGACTTAGCTATTAAACGGCTAAATGCAATAACAAATTTATCTGGCTTAGGAGACGGTTTTAATATTGCAATGAAAGATCTTGAAATTAGAGGCGCCGGAAATATGTTAGGTGCCGAACAATCCGGTTATATTGAGGAAATGGGATTTTCTAATTATCAGAAAATATTAGAAGAGGCAATAACAGAAATTAAAGAAACTAAATTCAAAAAATCATCATTAATATCATCTTCAAAAAACCAATATAAATGCATCCTAGAAACAGATTTAGAATTACTAATTCCTAGCCAATATGTTTCCGATGTTGCAGAAAGGATGAAATTATATAGACGATTAAGTGATGTAAGATCTGAAGAAGAAATTGATACATTTCAATCTGAATTATTAGATCGATTTGGGGAAGTCCCAACACCAACCAACGAATTACTTAAATCTATTTCTCTTAGATTAAAAGCCGAAAGTATTTTTTGTGAGAAATTGATTTTAAAACACAATGCAATGATCATAACATTTAACAATAAATCAGCATCTGAAACAATCCCAAATTCAGTTTTAAATAATATTATAAATACTATCCAGCAAGATAAATCGCAAACTTTTTCAATAAAAGAAAAAAATGACAAATTGAAATTTTACATAAAAAATATTAGAAATATCCAAGATGGCATTAAAATCATCGATGAAATTAATAATTAATTAAAAATAAAGTCTTAAAATTGTGCTGATGAAAAAAATACTTTATTTATTTATTACTATCACTTCATTTCTTTTCTCCCAAGAAACAATTACGTTTTATGGTACCGTGAGAAGTGCTGAAACAGGTGAAACATTAATTGGTGCAAATATCACAGTATTTGATTCACAAGATAAAATGGATTTTGTTACTGGAACCGCTTCAAATAAGTATGGTTTTTTTACTACTACACTAAAAAAAAGTGATTATACCGTACAAGTCTCATATCTAGGTTATCAAGACTTTAGCATGCAAATTCTATTTAACGACTCAGAAAGTTTTGAGAATATTAATATTTCTTTAAATCCTGCTAGTAAAACTTTAAATGAAATCACGGTAAGTGATAAACGAAAAGATCAAAATATAAAAAGTACCAACGTTGGAAAAATTGAACTTGAAATTAAGAATATTGAAACTTTACCTGTTCTTGCTGGAGAAAGAGATATTTTAAAATCTATACAAACCCTCCCTGGAATTCAATCAGGTGGTGAAGGATCTTCCGGTTTTTTTGTTAGAGGTGGAAGTGCTGATCAAAATTTAATTCTATTAGATGAAGCTGTTGTTTACAATGCTTCCCATTTGGCAGGCTTTTTTTCAGTTTTTAATAGTGATGCGATTAAAGATATTGATATAAGTAAAGGTAGTATGCCTGCAAACTATGGGGGGCGACTTTCATCTGTTTTAGATATAAGCATGAAAGACGGGAATGCAAAAAGATTTAGTGCTAGTGGTGGACTAGGGCTAATTTCATCTAGACTAACCGTTGAAGGGCCTATAAAACAAGACACTAGCTCATTTATTATTTCAGGAAGAAGAACATATATTGATGTGTTGACAAAGCCATATATAGACACAACTTCTTTTGCAGGAAGTTCATACTATTTTTATGATTTAACAGCAAAAGCAAACTATAGAATAAATAACACAAACCAAATATTCTTGAGTGGGTACTTTGGTAGAGATGTTTTTAATTTTAATAGCGAAGACTGGGGGTTTAGTGTCAATATACCATGGGGAAATTCTACCGCTTCATTAAGATGGAAACGAATTTTAAATAGTCAGTTATTTATGAACAACTCATTGATTTTTACTGACTATAAATTCTCACTTAATGGACGACAGGAACTAGAAGATAGCCCTACTTCTGAAAACACTCTTTTTTCAGGGATTCGCGACTGGAATTTAAAAACTGATTTTACATATAAACCCAAAGATCGAACAATAAAATTTGGAGCGAACTACGTTTTTCACAGATTTAATCCAACTAGTTTTACAGGAACTTACGATGAATTAGAATTTGAACAAATAATGTACTACTATGCACATGAATATGCTGCATATATTAATGAAGAGTATGATTTTGATAACAGACTGTCTGTTAATCTAGGTTTAAGATATTCCGGTTTTACACAAGTTGGTCCCTTCGATAGATATATTAAAGATAATTCTGGTGTAATTGGACAGAGTTCAACTACAGATACAATTAGCTATAAAAACAATGAAATTGTAGAAACATATGGTGGATTTGAACCTAGACTATCTATGAAGTATTCCCTAAATCCATCATCGTCTATTAAACTTGCATATGTACATAACTATCAATACTTGCATTTAACTTCTCAAGCCACATCATCTTTGCCAACAGATGTATGGATGCCTAGTTCTGATATTGTTCGACCACAAATAGGTAAACAAATATGTCTTGGTTATTATAAAAACTTTAATCAAAACACATACGAAAGTAGCGTAGAAGTATATTATAAAACCATGGAAAATCTAGTAGAATATAAAGAAGACTATATCCCTGGAATTGCTATTGGTGTAGATAATATTGATAACAATTTAACATTTGGGAATGGCAACTCATACGGTTTAGAGCTATTTCTTAAAAGAGATATGTCTAAAAGATTTAATGGAACTATTGGCTATACATTATCAAAAACTACTAGGCAATTCGACGAATTAAATAATGGTGATTGGTTTTTTGCCAAGTATGATAGGACTCATGACCTTTCAGTTGTTTTAAGCTACAGTTTATCTGATCGTTTGTTAATCTCAACAATTTTTGAATATAAAACAGGTAATTCTCTTACAATACCTGAATCTATGTATATTATAGATGGGGAGTTATTAACGCAATGGGGTGATAGAAATAGTTATAGAATGGACCCGTATCACAGAATGGATCTAGCTCTAACATGGAAGAACAAGGATGTTAAGAAAAATGGAGATATAAAAAAATATAAATCTGAATGGGTTTTATCAATATATAATTTATATAATAGACAAAATCCATATTTTATTTATTTTGAAACTGAAGGGAGAATTGGAGGAGATGATCCAGTTCAAATTAAAGCCCAACAAGTCTCTCTATTTCCAATTATACCATCAATATCATGGAATTTTAACTTTTAAAAAATGAAAAAAACCATTTACATACTAGTTGTTTTATTACTTTTTTTCTCATGTACTAAAGAAATTGATATTTCTATTCCAAACTCTGGATCACAATTTGTAGTGAATGGAATTATTGAAAACGGTAAAAAACCTAAAGTACTTCTTCAGCGCAATTTACCTTACTTTGAACCGTTAAATATTGATTTTAATAATATCCTCAATACTTTCAGTTTTGTTAATGATGCGACTATTACCATCACAAATAGCTATGGACAAATTGACACGCTTGTGAATATAATCAATTTAGGATTCCCAGGTCTAACTGACACTTGGTTTTACAACTATGAAGGCAATATGTTAGGTGAAGAAGGTGTAAGTTATAAATTAGAAATTTCTAAACAAGATACCCTAGTCTGGGCAATAACTACAATACCAAAACTAGACCCTATAAATAAAGAAAGTCTCCGATTTCTTTATAGACCTGATGATAGTTTGTATTGTTTTATGCAATTAACTGTTACAGACCCAGATACTATTGGAAACTGCTATAGATTATTTTCAAAAACAAAACCAGTAAATAGTGATTGGGCTTTTGATAATATTCTTCCAAAAGATGGTTATGATGATTTTTTTATAAGTATGCTTGATAATCAAGGTAATTACAATGATGAGTACACTAATGGTCTTACGTTTATCGCTCCTAATTATAAAGGTCGTGGATTTTGGCAGCAATGGGGACAACAAGAAGATTACGAGACTGATGAAAATGATGAAGTGGACGGAAATTCAGGTGCAACCACAGGATTTTGGAATGTTGGAGATGAAGTCATGTTAAAATTTTCAGCTGTTGATAGGGGTTCATGGGATTTTTGGGCTTCACTTCAATATAATAATCCTGGAGGTCCTTTTGGTGCGCCTTCGCAAGCAAATACAAACATTAATGGTGGATTAGGAGTTTTTGGAGGAAGTTCTTCTGAACAAGTTTACCTTATAGCCAATCCCGAAGTTGATCAAAAATTTAATTAAACAACTATAACCCTAAATTCTTTTTGATATTTTTCTGGCCGCCTAACAAATGTTCAACCGGATTTTCTAAAGCTTCTTTAACCGCTACAAGAAATCCTACAGATTGCTTACCGTCAATAATTCTATGATCATAAGAAAGTGCAACATACATAATTGGACGAATTACAACTTTACCTTCAATAGCTACAGGCCTCTCTACAATATTATGCATTCCTAAAATTGCAGATTGTGGTGGATTAATAATTGGAGTTGAGAGCATTGATCCAAATACTCCTCCGTTAGTAATAGTAAAAGTTCCTCCTATCATGTCATCAACCGAGATACTACCATTACGAGCTTTATTAGCCAATCTCATAATTTCTTGCTCTGCCTGATCAAAACTCATGTCTTGTGCGTTTCTTAAAACTGGCACAACAAGACCTTTAGGAGAGCTCACAGCAATGGAAATATCTTTATAATCAAAACTTACTAGTTCATCTCCATCAATCATAGAGTTTACATCAGGAAACATATCTAATGCTCTAGTAACGCTTTTAGTAAAAAAAGACATAAAACCTAACTTAGCACTGTGCTTCTCATAAAAATCATCCTTGTATTTTGATCTAACTTCGTTGATTGCTGTCATATCAATTTCATTAAATGTAGTTAACATTGCTGTCTCATTTTTAACTGAAACTAATCTAGCGGCCAATTTTCTTCTAAGTGAGGATAATCTTTTTCTGTTTTGATTCCTTTCTCCAAAAGCATTTCCCATAGCTGGCTTACTTTTGATGACATCTTGTTTGGTTATTCTTCCCCCTTTCCCCGAACCAATAATATTTTGATCAATATTTTTTTCTCTCATTATTTTTTTTGCAGCCGGAGAAGCAATAGATTCTGATTCTGGTAATTGATTAATTGAAACCTCTATCTTCTCCTCTTCTTGTTTTTTATTTATAGCTACTGATTTATTTGTATTCTTTGCAGAGGTGTCAATTTTACAGATTACTTCACCAACAGGGATAGTTAATTCTGATTCTTTTAAAATACTGATGACCCCACTGTCTTCTGCACTAACAGTAAGAGTAGCTTTATCTGAATCTATTTCACAAATTTCTTGATCTTTTTCTACATATTGTCCATTTGAAACTAACCAATTTGAAATTTCAACTTCGTTAATAGATTCACCCGGACTAGGAACTTTTATCTCTAAAATCATAATTTATTTTTTAAATACTTCATTGATAATTTTTTGTTGTCTTTCATAATATCGCTGACTAGATCCACTAGCAGGAGAAGCACTTTCCTCCCTTGATATTAATTCTATTTTTAATTTCACTGATCGGAAATGATCCATAACATGAAACCATGGCCCCATGTTTTTAGGCTCTTCTTGTACCCAAATATATTTATTTGCATTTTTATAATTATTAATCAGTGTTTCTAAATTTCTATTCGGGAATGGATACAATTGTTCAATTCTAATTATTGCAGTGTTTTTATTTTTAATTTCTATTCGTTTAGCGTCTAGCTCATAATATATTTTTCCACTAGTAAATACTAGTTTCTTAACTTGTGAATTATCTGCTTTTTCATCATCAATAACTTCCTGGAAAGAACCTGTGCTTAATTCATTTAAACTAGAAACACAGCGAGGATGTCTTAATAAACTTTTTGGAGAAAATAAAACTAATGGTTTTCTAAAACTTCTCTTCATTTGTCTACGCAACATATGAAACAAATTTGCTGGAGTAGTACAATTTACTACTTGCATGTTATTCTGTGCACAAAGCTGTAAAAATCGCTCCATTCTTGCACTGGAATGTTCTGCTCCTTGGCCCTCATACCCATGTGGTAAATACATAACTAAACCATTTTGCAAGTTCCATTTTTCTTCAGCAGATGAAATATATTGATCAATTATAATTTGAGCACCGTTAAAAAAGTCACCAAACTGTGCTTCCCAAATTGTTAACCCATGAGGTTTAGCTGCAGCATAACCATATTCAAAACCTAAAACTGCATACTCGGATAAAAATGAATTATATATACTTAAACTAGCATCACTAGCAATTAAAGAATTAAAAATATTAATTTTTGTCTCACTATTTTCACTCTTTAAGATAGCATGCCTGTGAGAAAATGTTCCACGCTCCACATCTTGACCGGAAATTCTAATAGGATTACCTTCAGATAACAAACTTGCATATGCTAAAAGCTCCGCCATTCCCCAATCTAATTTATCTTCACTATCCAAAGAATTTAATCGATCTAAAAATAATTTTTTTGTCTTCTTGTAAAAGCTGTGTGATTCAGGTAAAGAAAACAATTGCTTACCTAATTGTAATAAATTTTTCTTATTAAATTTGGTGTCAACTTCCAATAAAAAATCCGTAGGTTTTGCCTTACTTAACCCTAGCCAATTTTCTCTAACAATTGATTTAATAATTGTTTTTCTTTTTTCTTTTGCTTTAGTAAATTCTTGATTTAGATGATCGGAAATTTGTCTGTCAATATTTTTAGCATAATCATGCGAAATAATACTTTCTAAAAGTAACTTGTCTACATAAATATCCCTAGGATTTTTATGCTTCTCTATTAACTTGTATAAATTTGGTTGAGTAAATTTTGGCTCATCTCCTTCGTTATGACCATACTTTCTGTAACATAACAAATCAATAAAAACATCTTTTTTAAATTTTTGCCTGTACTGTACAGCAAAATCAATAGTATGCATAACAGCTTCAACATCATCTCCATTAACATGCAATACTGGACATAAGGTAGTTTTAGCAACGTCAGTACAGTATGTGCTGGATCGTCCATCTAAATAATTCGTAGTAAAACCAACTTGATTATTAATTACTATATGAATTGTTCCTCCCGTGTGATAGCCTTCTAATTGAGCCATTTGAATCACTTCATAGACAATCCCTTGGCCAGAAATAGCAGCATCTCCATGAATTAAAACAGGTAATAATTTTGAAAAATCACCATTATATTTTTTGTCAATTTTAGATCTTGAAATACCTTGCACAACTGGATCAACAGCTTCTAGATGAGAGGGGTTAGGGGCAAGACTAATTTCTACAACCGATCCATTATATAAGTGTCGCTTGCAGTTATAACCCAGATGATATTTAACATCTCCGTCAAATTCATCGTCTTCATATACTACGCCGTCAAATTCGTTAAAAAGACGTGAGTAGGGCTTCTTAAATGTGTTTGCTAAAACACTTAATCTTCCTCTATGAGCCATCCCAAAAACAAATTCTTTAATACCTAAATCAGCGCCCTTAATAATCATCTGATCTAAACCAGGTATTATAGATTCTGCGCCCTCAATGGAAAAACGTTTTTGTCCAACATATTTTTTATGTAAAAACTTTTCAAATCCTACAACTTCATTAAGTTGGTGAAGAATATTTAATTTAGAACTTGTGTCAAATGATGGTTGATTATTATTTTTATGAATAAAATTCTTGATCCATTCAACTTCATTCATCTCTCTAATATAAACATATTCTATCCCAATAGATTGACAATACACCTCTTTTAAATGATCTAAGATAGTGCGTAAAGTTGTTGGGCCTAAACCAACTTCATTCCCCGCCTGAAAAACAGTTTGTAAATCGTCCTCGATTAAATTAAAGTTTTGAATATCGAGCTTGGGGAGATAATCACGTCTGTCACGAACGGGGTTAGTTTTAGTAAATAAATGTCCTCTCTTTCTAAAGTCATCAATTAAAGAAATAACTTGAAATTCTTTTGAAATTGCACTTGGTAATTCGCCCTCTAAAAAATCATATGATTCCTTAGCAAAATCATAACCCTGGAAAAAACTTCTCCAAGATTCATCAATAGAATCTGGATCATCTAAATACTGATTATACAACTTATCATAAAATGAGATGTGTAAACTGCCTAGAAAAGAGTATTTGTCCATCTATATTCTTTTTACCAAAATTACATTTTATATGTAATTGAATATAAAAAATCTATAATAATTTTTCTAGATTTTTTTGAAAGATTTAAAATTATATTTTTTCGAAAAATTAAAGTTTGGCACAGCATTTGTTTTATACATGATGATTGTTAATTACAATGTTTAACTTAAAATTTAAATAGTATGAAGAATTTT
>NZUK01000003.1 GCA_002701365.1 Flavobacteriales bacterium | reverse complement strand
TTAGTAGTCTCGGGCAGACTTGAACTGCCGACCTCTACATTATCAGTGTAGCGCTCTAACCAGCTGAGCTACGAGACTTTAATACTACACTCTAAAATATTAAAGAGCTATAAAATAGGCCGCTAATATACAATCAAGTTTTTTATTATACAACTAATTTATGGTGTTGTAAGTGATACTGGAATAATACGCCCATTAAAGTATTGGGCGCCATCAATAAAAAATTGGACTATATAACTAGCCATCTCTGATGATTTCAATGGAGCCTGATAACCTGGAAAAGCTTTACTAAGCATCTCTGTTTGAACCGCACCAAGAGCTAAAGAATTAAAAATTAAATTTTCCGATTTAAATTCTTCTGCCAAACACTCAGTTAAAGTAATTAATGCCCCCTTACTAGAACTATATGCAGACAGGCCTTTAAATTTCTGACTTCCCTGGATACCTCCCATACTACTAATTGTTAATATATGTGATTGTTGTTTTAAAAATGGAATTAATTTTTGTGTTAGAATAAAAGGACTAACAACATTTACACTAAAAATGTCTGTTAGTTCTTGTTTTGTAATTTCTAAAAAAGGCTTATTAATTAACATACCAGCATTATGAATAATCCCATCTAAAGATTTGTTAAATTTAGAATTAATATATTGAACAATTTTCAAAATTGAATCAGAATCAGTTAAGTCTAAAGCTAAAGTATGTAAAATAAAAGACTTATTAATCTTATGTGATTCTATTTCTAACTTTCTTAGACCTTCTTTATCTCTTGAAATTCCAAGAACATTGAAGTTGTCTTTATGTGCAAAATTCTTAACAATTTCAAAACCAATTCCTTTACTACAACCTGTAACTAATATATTTTTCATTTTATAATATTTAAGCCATCTAAAATTAACTTTTTATAACTTGGTTCTCCTTTTATTATTGCCATTAAATGTAAATATGCCTTTTGATAAATATCATCTATTTTATTTTTAACTAATTCACAAATTTCTAAAGTTAATAACCATTCATTATGATAATCAGATAAAATTGTTTCTAGAATCTCATTAATTACATCAAATTCTAAAAGAAGATTCTCCTCTCTAATATTTCTTATTTTATCATATAAATTATTTAATTTAATTTTTTCAGGAGACAACTTCGGTTTAATAGTGTGAGAGCTAAGTGATATTTCTTTCACAGGAAAAGAATTATGATCAGCCGCGTAGGGGTATGCTGATACGATAGAATCAGCAATAACCAAATCAAAAACACCCCAGGATGGATCAAATAAAACAAGTTCATTATCACTAGCTTCATTTAAATAAACTTTACAATCCTTGAAAGATAACATAACAATACCTCCATTATCATCTTTTATAGAGTCATAAAGGTATCCTTCAACTACAACACCTGAATTATAATTAATCTTTATTTTCTCATTTAAATTTGCATTTAAATTATTAATACTATCTATATTAATAATAGATCCTATTGGCATACCAAACCCATCTTTATGATGTTTTATGCCATGATTTAAAATCTCTTTATTATTATAAGAAATAGCGGTTGGACCTAAAGTTTTTATATAAATAATTTGATTATCTTTTTTAAGACCATTGACAAATTTACCTGAAACCTGTACTCCAGAATCAAACTCACAAGTAGAAATACTGCCAGAATCAATAGCTAAATTTAATGCATAATCTCCACCTATTTTAAAAGCCATTTTTTCTGAAAATTCATCTAAAACAGAATTTAAATAATGGAAATCCTTTGCAACAAATAATTGCGGTTGTTCTTTAGTAATATCAAATACTGTATTAGCAGCATTGACAGTATAATCAATTTTTTTGACTTTATCACTAAGACAGTTAACACTCTCAGAAATAGAAGACAATAAGCCTGCTCCATAAATTTTATGATTATCAATGGAGCCTATCAAACCATATTCAACCGTCCACCAATGTAAATTTCTAATTTTAGACATTTCTGAAATCGCAGTGGCATTTGATTGTAATTCTAAAACTTTTTTTTCTGCTTTTTCAACTGATTCAGGTGCAACATTAGGAGCTTCTTTCAAGATTGACAACTCACGAATTGCATTAAAAATCTCCATATCCTCAGAAGAAGAAAAGGCCTTGGATCCTATTTCTCCAAATTTTGTCAAGTATGCAGCATATTCTTTATCTGCAATTATAGGAGCATGGCCTGCTGCTTCATGTAAAATATCAGGAGCTGGTGTATAGCCAATATGGTTAATTTGTCTAATATCTGCAGCAATAACAAGTACATTGTGAGCTTGAAACTCCATAAATGCACTAGGAGGTATAAAGCCATCTACAGCAACTGCAAACCAACCAATATCCTTTAAGATTCTTGTCATACCATACATACTTGGAATTTGTTCTGTAGAAAGACCTGTTTTTTTGAGCCCCTCTAAATACGAACCATGACATACCGAAGGGAGATAATTGACATTCTGTCTCATAACATATCTCCAAACCGCCTGATCAATTGAAGTATAGTTATCATAATTTTGATCAACTACATATTGTAAAAGATGTTTAGGCAAATGAGAGACATGTTCATTGTAAGTTTTTTCCATTTAGAATAGATATTAACATAACATCATAAAAGGGGATTCTAACATATGCTTAAGAGTATTTAAAAATTTTGCTCCTGCAACACCATCTACCAATCTATGATCACAAGATAATGTTAATCTAATAATATTAGCAGGAACTATCTCACCGTCCTTAACAATTGGCCTTTCTTTTATTGCTCCTACTGCTAGGATACATGAGTCTGGACTATTAATGATAGCCGTGAAATCATCTATTCCAAACATACCTAAATTAGAAATTGTAAATGTATTACCGTCCCAATCACTAGGTTGCAATTTATTATCTTTAGCTTTCTGAGACAATAAATTAGTTTCACTGGAAATATCTGTCAACGATTTTGTGTCAGCTCTCTTAATTACAGGAACTAATAACCCATTTTCTACTGAGACAGCAACACCAATATTAATATCATGATTTTCCTGAATATGAGTATTTAACCAAGAAGAATTTATAACTGGATGTTTTCTAATAGCCATAGAAGCTGCTTTAACAATGATATCATTGAATGATATTTTTACATCATTTTTAAAATTAATAATTTTTCTTTCTTGTATCAAAGCATCCATATTTACTTCTATATTTAAATAAAAATGAGGCGCTGTAAACTTTGATTCCGATAATCGATTAGCAATTGTCTTTCTCATTTGAGATATTGGAATTTGTTTATCCTCATTATTAGGATCTTTAATCACTGCAACATTTTGCCCAATCTTTATTGAATCTAGGTCCCGTTTAATAATTCTACCACCATCTCCACTACCTTTAATATTGCCTGTGTCAATATTTCTCTCTGAAGCTATTTTTTTTGCTAAAGGAGATATTTTAATCCTAGCTTCTGAGTGAATACTAGCAGTTTGTTGTGTTATTACAGGTTCGTTAGTAGATTCGTTAGTAGATTCGTTAGTAGATTCGTTAGTAGACTCGTTAGTAGACTCGTTAGTAGACTCGTTAGTAGATTCGTTAGTATTACTATTTAGCAGACTCGAAATATCTTCACCTTTTTCTCCTAGAATAGCTAAAATAGAATCCACCTGTGCAGTCTCATTTTCATTAACCCCAATATGTAGTAAAACCCCCTCTTGAAATGATTCAAATTCCATAGTTGCTTTATCAGTTTCTATATCAGCAAGAAGATCACCTTCACTTATAGTATCACCGACTTTTTTATGCCATTTAGCCACAACGCCATCTGTCATAGTATCACTTAATCTGGGCATTTTAATTATCTCAGCCATTATTAATCTTTTATAAAATTATATGGTCCATCATAAACATCCTGATATAATTCTTCAGGACTTGGAAAGGGAGATGATTCAGCAAAATCAACACACTCTTGGACTAATTCTTTTACTTGTTTTTGTGTATTTTCTATATCTGCTTTTGAAGCATATTGTTTCTTAGTTAGAATACTTAAAACATAGTCAATGGGATCTATTTTTTTATAATCCTCAATTTCATTCTTCGTTCTATAGTGTTGAGCATCAGACATAGAATGTCCTTTATATCTATAAGTCTTTATTTCTAAGAAAGTAGGACCCTCACCTTTTCTGGCTCTTTTAACTGCTGTATCCATGGCATGTGCAACAGTTTCTGGTTTCATACCATCAACCGGGGCACATGGCATTTCATATCCAAGACCTAATTTCCAAATTTCCGTATGATTTGCAGTTCTGTCTACAGAGGTACCCATCGCGTATCCATTATTTTCACACACAAAAATTACAGGCAATTTCCAATTCATTGCCATATTGAAGGTTTCATGTAAAACACCTTGTCTTACAGCACCATCACCCATAAAACAAATGGTTACAGCATCCGAATTATTGTATTGATCAGCAAAAGCTATACCTGCACCCAATGGAATTTGACCTCCGACTATGCCGTGTCCACCATAACAATTAAACTCTTTAGAAAACATATGCATAGAACCGCCCTTTCCTTTAGAAGAGCCAGTAGATTTACCAAATAATTCTGCCATTACATATTTTGGATGAAGTCCCATTGCTATAGGCAAAACATGGCATCGATATGCAGTAATCACTTTATCTTTCTTGACATCAATTGAATTAATTAAACCAGAAAGTATTGCCTCTTGACCATTGTAAAGATGCAAAAATCCCCGAATTTTTTGTTGTATATATAAAGCGGCACACTTTTCTTCGAACTTTCTCCATAACAACATGTCATAGTAACTTTTAAGATATGCCTGCTTATTAAATTTTTTTTCCATCTAAAAAACCTGTAAAAATAGAGTACAATTTAAGCAAATCGACTCAAATAATTACAAGATTTAAGTTTAATTTTTTGAAATTAACACAACAGAATAACATGCAACACCTTGTTCTAAGCCAACAAATCCCATACGCTCGCTAGTAGTGGCCTTAATGTTTACTTGATTTAAATCAATGCTTAACATCTTTGACAAAGATTGTTTAATTGGATTAATATAGCTCTGTAATTTTGGTTTTTCTAAAACAACAGTGACATCGATATTTTCAATCTGAAAGGACAAATTTGTTATTTCTTTCAACGCTTTTGATAAAATAATAGAACTGTCTATATCCTTGTTTTTCAGATCAGTATCAGGAAAAAAATGACCTATATCTCCTAAGCCAGCAGCACCTAATAAAGCATCTGCAATAGCATGAATTAAAATATCACCATCTGAATGGGCAACAATACCTTTTTTTGAATCTAACAATATTCCACCCAATATAAACGGTAAATTTGGCTGCAACTGATGCACATCATATCCCATACCTACTCGAAATTTACCCATAAATTATAATTAAAAAAATTTAAATGTAGACCTACTGAACACTTTGATCATTAATTATACTACTTAGACTCCCCATATTAAAAATTAAACTAAATCTGATTGTACTTTCTAAAGGACTTTGTTGGCCAGGAGTAGCACTGATCAAATAAGAAAAATCAATGGTTAAAGCTGACATTTTAAGACCTACTCCAGTATTAAAGTACTTTCTATTTCCTTTTGTAGCATGTTCATGAAAGTACCCCCCCCTAAAAGCAAATTGATTATTATACCAATACTCTAAGCCAAATGAATACATTAATTCACGCCACTCTTCCTGAATACCCCCTGGGGCATCACCAAAAGATTGAAATATTCCCTGAACAACTGAAACATTATCAGATTCGCCCGCTATAATATCTCCTGTTTGATCATAGAGTGCGGGTGTAGGTACTAATAATTTATTAATATCCATCATAACAGAAAATCGATTATATTCATCTATATTCAAAGAATATCTACCGCCTAATTTAAGATTAGTTGGCAAAAAATCTTCATCTTCTTGAGTATAGGATATTTTTGTTCCAATATTAGATATATTTAAACCCATAGCCCACTGATTATTCTCGTCTATATCTGCTTCATAATAAGTACCTAGATCAATAGCAAATGCCTGTCCAGCTTGTGTTTCAAGATTCTCTACTGTAAGACCACCCGTTAAATTAGAATATATATATCTCATAGCGATACCTCCAGATAAATTATTACTAAATTTCATTGCATATCCTAAATCAATACTTAATTCATTTGGGTTTTCATTTTTAATATCATTACCGTTACCATCAGTAAACGTAATTTCTCCTAAAGAAAAATACCTTAAGGCTCCTGCGAAAGTGCTATTTTGACCAATTTTATTATATAAAGTTAAATATGACATGGCAATGTCTGGAATTAATTTACGTAACCATGGAGTGTATGAAACCGCTGCCCCAAAATTAGGTTCTAGAAATGCCAATTTAGCAGAATTCCAATGTAAGGAATTTATATCAGGTGTTGAAGCGGCACCTACCTCTCCCATAGAACCTGCTCTAGAATCAGGTGTAATAGTTAGAAAAGGTACAGCTGTTGTAACAGTGTTTAATATATTTTGACCATCTATTACTTCATCGTTGTCTTGACTATATAAATTACTTATGTTAAATAACATAGCAGAGATAAACAAGAAAATTAATCTATTATAATTCATCATAAAAAAAATTTGTTCACAAATCTAACGAAAAAACTATCGTACTATTATAAGTTTCTCTGTTTTTTGTGAAATCGCTTCATCATTTTTAGATTGAACAGTTAACCTATAAATATAAATACCTTTGTCGATATTACTATCTATATCCCACGAAATTGATTCTTCTCGGAATCCAGTAGTAAAAATAGTACTTGATAAGGTTTTGACTAATTTTCCATTTATAGAGAAAATATCAATTGTCACATCTAGATCCTCAAAAGCTCTATTATGCTCAAAAACAAAACGCGTAAATTCAGAAGAAGGATTTGGATAATTAAATAAATGTGAAATTGCTAAGCCAGGATTTGATGTTACAAAAAAACTAAGTTCAGCAATACTTGAATTATTATGAACATCCCAAGCTTTAAACCTTAAAGTGTGTTCCCCTTCACTGAGTTCATTTAACTGATAGCGGACTCTCCCTGACCGAAAGCTATTTAAATCAGACTCATAATAATCATTCAAAATAAATTGTCCAACTATATTTTCGTCTAGTATGGCTGTTAAATCATGTCCAATTCCCGTACCAACTGTATTAATCCCTGATTGATCGAACAATAAGGCTAGTAATTGTGGCTCACTATTTGTGTAACCTCCAGAAACAAAATTTGTATCATTCATAAATAATTGTATTTGAGGGCCTTCAAAATCTATAGAGGCATAGTTACTTACACCACCAACATAAAAGTTTTTATCGAATCCATTTGCCTCCCCTAAGACAGGATCTGAAGCATAATAACTTAATTTACCTGTGCCATATTGATAATTAATATCTTTTGGAACAATAAATTCAAAAGAAAAATTACCATCTTCGATAGTAGCCAAACCATTATATATAATATTATTTTGCAACTCATATTTAAACGGTTCAATAGGAATGCCCGCATTATTAACAACTTCATCATTATTAAGTGTAATTAAACTATCTGACTTACCAAATACACTCACATTTAGTTGCCCATTAAAAGAATTTAATAAAGAACTATTGTCTAATACTTGTCCAAAAACTCGTACATGACTTAAAGAACTTATTGTATCATTTTCAAATGCATTATTATTGACTGGTATCACCTGATTAAGAGAGTCTAATAATTCAATTCCAGTAGTTTGAATATCAAATTCTGGGTGAGATAGTTTTAAATTAGGATCACCAAAAAAAGAAAATTTTCTAACAACATAATTTGTATTACCCAAATTGTTTTTTGCTAAACATATAGACTCTCCAAATGTATAATTTAAGTTTTTATCTGGAAGAAAGTCATACAAAGAATTAACTAAATTATAAGTTTCTGATGCAGTTACTGTACGAGAAGTACTGTATAATCCAATTGCTCCTCCATTTGGATTTAATAATAAGTATTCACCAGCAGAAACACGTGTCGCATCATCATATCTTGTAAACTCACAAGTAGCCGTAATAAACACAGGAAGTTTATTAGAGTTTGTAAATCCATTAATATCTGATAATTCTAAAATTCTTTCAGATGCCCATCCTACTTCTCCTCCATGCCCTACATAATTAACTAACAAAACACCTTCATCAATAATGTTACGCAAATCATTTTGCGCTTCAGGATATCTTTGTGATCCAGATGACAAAGATTGTTGATATGAATCTATATATACCTTACTTAAATTAAATTGTGGATACATATTAGATATTTTAGATGCTAAATTATCTGCTTGATTTACTAAACTAATTTCCCATCCATCATCTACATCATCTGCAACAAAGCACATTCTATTTTTCCAATAACCTCTTGAAGCTGACGAAGTGTAAGAAATAACTTTATCAACATACGATTCCGCATCAGCGACATTAGTTACCGGAATTCTACCGATTCCTATATCTAGAAGATCTGTATAATTTGATCCCCCATTCCAATATCCTTCACCATCGTCGAGTACACCAAAAAAATCATCAGTACAAAAAGATGACTCTATATTGTTAGAATTATATGACTGATATGTTGGAACGTAATTACTAACACCATATAATTTATTTTTATAATCAAAAGAAGCATCCCCAAACAATAGTAAGTTTTTGGGCATTTGACTAGGATCTTCGGCTCTATCGTAAAACATTTTTACCATATTTCTTATCGCACTTATATCCTGTGAACCAGTGCTAAATTCATTATAAACCTCTTTGGTAGTCACGACTAATACATTATCATTGTTGTTATTGATATGATAATTTGCTAACCGATTAGCGGCATTAAGAAATTCAGGGTGAGTTACAATAATATATGTTGGATTATAAAAAGCATGGATATTTTGTGGAGGAACAAATTCAACAAATTGAGGTAACAAAGCATCTTGCACAGGATTTTGAAAAACCAAGAATTCTCTAAGAGACTCGTGTGGTGTAGAAAAATAAAAGACTTGATTTGTTTTATTAAGAGAAATACTGTTTACGTTAATAGGATCTGTCACATCCCATACAGAAATACTTGGCATGTTAGACTGGATGCCAAACGAAGAAAAATTAGAACCCATTGATTGTACATCCCTAAATAAAAATTGTGATGAACCATTATTAGAAACAAGATTCGCACGCCCTTGTAACGTAAAATAATCTAACCATGCTTCAGCTGAATTATTGCCATTATTATTATAATTAAAACTAACACTTGGATTAAATACATTAGGGTAAAAATATTCTTGTAAAAAGACAGAGGAGTAATTACTACCGTTATTTTGAATTGATGCAATTGGAAAAGTCCCAATATTACTATTGCCAAAACTAATATTAAATGATGTAGAATTAGAAGATCGAGCTATTAATCTAGCGCTAAACAATAATGTGTCCATATTCCAATTATTGACAGGAGTATTAAAAGACTGTAAATAATTAAAGCTAAAAGATTCACCAAACCACTGTCTACCAGTATTAACTAAATTATAAAGATCTTCTTCATGAAACAAATATGCATCATAATGCATTATTAAATTTTCTAAAACATTATTATTTTCAATGGTTGAAATACGTTTACCTTCTCCAATATCAAAACATACAAAATAACATGTTTCATCACTATAAATGTTTTTTTGGTGAATAAACTTATTACCATCATAAGACCAAGTGTCTGGACTTTGTCCATAAAATAAAATCAAATCATCTTCATCAAAAACACCATCATTTTCTCCAAAAACCAAAATAGATAGCTCAGATAGATCATCAATTTCAAAATCACCCTCATTCAAAACACCTGATTTATTTCCATAAATTCTAATGTTTTTTGGATTAATACTACCCGGATCCACTCCCATTTCATTTAAAAAGTTATAATCTATTTTATGAAGCCCACTTTCATTAACACTTATCTTATACCAATCTCCAGAATTTAAAATAGAATTTGAAACATAACTATTGTTTTTAATAGATGATTTTTTTGTCTGCGGTAAAATATTAATTGTAAACTCTGAAACCTTCTGAATAGAATTATTTACCTTTCTAAATGGTTCCAAATAAAAAAATAAAAAAGACTGTTTTTTTTCTGTACCTATGAAGTAATTATAGTTAACTTTGTGATTCAATTTACTATGTGAAATACTTAGTAATTCTGATTGATCCACATCAAGATATTTCACATTTAATAACTCTAAGTCTATTTGATCATCTTCTATTGGGATTTTTTCAAAAAACACTAAGTTATCACTCATCTCAGGCTTGTAAATAGAATTTTTAAAATTTAACACTTGAGTTAAAGAATCTACTTCTACAATATCAATTTCATTACCCCAATTTATGCTTCGATGGTTTTGAGCAAATAGAGTTGAGCTAAATAAAACTACAAAAAAAAGATACTGAACTTTCATAATCACAAATTTATGAAATAAATAATGTTGACAAATTACTATTTATAAATAACAACGATAATTAAAATCAAAAATTGTAATTAACACAATAGAAAAATAATAACATAATGCAATATTTCTTATGCCTTTCTTAAAAAATTATTGTATAATTGTTACTTGTCGATTTTATTAAAGTCATGAAGTTATTAGCAAAATTATTATTAAGCTTATTTTTTGTTCTAATCAGTGTTGATTGTTCTGCACAGGATCCACACTTTTCTCAATTTCATGCAAACCCAATGTACTTAAATCCTGCTTACACAGGTGCTAATTTCTGCCCAAGAGTTATTATGAATTATCGTAACCAGTGGTCTGGACAAGCTGCTGATTATCTAACATACAATAGTTCTTTTGATTTTGGTCTCAATGAAATCCATGGTGGTCTTGGTTTAATTACTTCTCATGACCGACAAGGATGGGGTGTGCTCAACACAACAAATATTGCTCTTCTTTACTCTTATCATGCAAAATTAACTGGAACTACTACTTTATCTGCAGGTTTTCAGTTTGGTTATTTTGAAAGACAATTAGATAGCAATCAAGACTTTGGTGATGAAATTCATCCAATTCACGGTTTTATATTTGACAGTAATGATCCTTATGCCTTTAATGCCAAAGCCAGCTATACGGACCTAGGGCTAGGTATATTATTAAACACAAATAATTATTTTTTTGGAGCAGCATTACATCACTTTAGCGAACCTACATATTCCTTTTTTGATGACAGTAATCCCGGTAAACTACCTATGAAAATTACTGTCCATGGAGGGTCAAGAATTGTAGTTGAAGATCTAGGATGGTTTAATAGTACATTTTTATCAAAATTTAGTGTTCTTACTCCTCATTTTTTATTTCATAAACAAGCGGAGTCAGAACAAATAAATATTGGAGGAACATTATCTAGTGATCATTTAGGGCTAGGATTATCATACAGAAGAAATTTTGCTAATTCCGATGCTCTCATTATTTTATTAGGATATGAGTTAGAAAAATACAAAATTGGTTATAGTTATGACTTAACCTTATCAAAGCTTGGACTGTCGTCGGGTGGATCGCATGAAATATCTTTACAAATTCAACTTGGTTGCTTTGTAAAAAATCCTTCTCAAAATACTATTCCTTGTCCAAAATTTTAATATATTAGATAAATTATTATAATACGTTATGTCTCTCGAGGCAATTATTATTAGAGTTAAAACAAAATATCATCATACTATGAATATAATAACAAAATTAAAGTACATTTTTTACATCTCTTTGATATTAATTTTTATTAATGCATGTCAAAGTATGCCAGATGCAGAAGATTTTTCAGTCACAACTGGATGGGCGATCAATTGGCAACCAAATGGCGGATTTGAGGCAAAATTAAAAAATGGATCCGGTGAGGAAACTGCATGGAAAGGAACTCAAGTTCCTTCTAATATGGTGTTTGTTCAGGGTGGTACTTTTATCATGGGACGAACCCAAGAAGATGTAATGCAAGATGGTAACAACTTTCAAAAAGAAGCAACAGTATCTTCTTTCTGGATGGATCAAACAGAAATAACCAATCTACAATACAGAGAATACACTGACTGGATGAGAAGAGTCTTTTGGGAAGAAGGAGAGGGTGAATTTTCATTCCTTTATACACATTGTTTACCTGATAGTACAGTATGGAGATCTGAGTTAAGTTACAACGAACCCATGGTTACACAATACTTTAGACATCCTGCATATCAAGATTATCCAGTTGTTGGCGTAAGTTGGCAACAAGCTGTGGATTATTGTGACTGGCGAACCGACAGAGTCAACGAAAGAAGGTTAATTGAGTCAGGAGCTCTAGGAAAAGATCCTGAAAAAGCATGGAAAAAGTACAAAGAAGGATATATTGATGCCGCAGATATCGTGGGTTATTTTAATACCTCAAAATATCTAAAATATTCCGAATATAACCTAGATAATTGGGATAAACCAATAGAAACAAAAAAAGGCCTTCCGGATCTAAGCGGTAGAGATGACGATGAGCCAAACGCAAGAAAAAAGACAAGAAAAATACGAATTGAGGACGGTATTTTTACAACGCCATATAGACTTCCAACAGAAGCTGAATGGGAATATGCAGCAGTTGCAGGATACAATACGGCTGTTAATTCTGATGGTGCCCAACATGGAAAATTTTATCCATGGAGAAGTTTACATGCTGACTACCATAAAGATGATGGATCAAAATCTGGAAGAAATTCTTTAAGACAGCCTTATCCTAGTGCTACACACCATATAAAAAGACAGCAATACGGGCTTTTAAGAGGTGACAATAAACAAAATGCATTTATCCAATCAATAACTGACAATGCTGCAGGTGATGACAACGATGGACAATATGCTTCTCGTTCATATATTGAATATGATAATTTTACAATGACACCAACTTACAGAGATATTAGTTTTGAAGAAATGAGATCAGGTCAGTTTTTAGCTAACTTTAGACACGGAAGAGGTGACTATGCTGGCGTATCACCGTTTAATAACGACTTAGGTACCATGACAATGCCTGTTGGATCATTTCCTCCAAATGACTGGGGACTATATGACCTGTCTGGAAATGTTAACGAGTGGGTGATGGATGTTTATCGACCACTAACACCATTAGTTTCTGATGATTTAAATCCTTTTAGAGGTAATTTATTTAAGCAAGTTGCTCGTGGAGATGATGGTTACATAAGAACACTAGAAGATTTAGATGATGATCAAGCAAAAGCTCTTGGTTTAATGGCAGAAAATGGTGAATATATTTTTCCAGCAAATCCTGGGACCTTAGTAACAATCAATGAACAACTTGATGGAAGTGATGACCCAATAGATGATAATGAAGGGGATCGAATGGATACTGAACGATATAATTGGAATGATGAGTCTCCATATAATATTTACAAAGGACGAGATAATAACATGGAAGGTGAATATAACTATGAAAATCCTAATTCTACTCATTCTTCAGAAGATTATGATGGTAGAGATGCCTATAATTTCCTAGGGGCAAAATCATCTAACCCAAGACACAGTCCAAAAAGACAATATAACAGATCAAATAATATAGATTATAGAGATGGTGAAGGAAGATCGGGACTAGACTCTGACTATAGTGGATGGGGTCAATATGACTATGGCAGAACCACATTGGTTAATAATTATACACGAATCTACAAAGGAGGTTCATGGCAAGATAATGCATACTGGCTAAGCCCAGGTTCAAAAAGATTTTTAAATGAAGATTTAGCAAAAAGTGATATTGGTTTCAGATGTGTAATTGACCATTTAGGTTACGTTTCAGGTGGACAATATGATATTGATGATAAAGACAAAACAAATCGTCATCTTTGGAAATATAAATATCACGATAACGATAATAAAAACTTTGATTAGTACAGTTTAAATTATATAAAAAAAACCCAAGCTCATCACTTGGGTTTTTTTATACATAGTATTGAAAAATGAGTGACATAAAAAAAATATATGAATTATATATAGAATTGAAACAAAACGTTTGTATTGACACCCGATCTAAAAAAATTCAAAATTCTATTTTCTTTGCACTAAAAGGAACTAATTATAACGGAAATTTATTTGCACAAGAAGCAATTAAAAAAGGAGCTAAATACGCTGTTGTTGATGAACCTGTTGAAACTAATAATAAACATATTATCAAGGTTGAAAACTCTCTTCATACCTTACAAAACTTAGCAACTATACATCGATCTAATTGGGGAGAAAAAAAATTTGTTATCGGAATTACTGGCACAAACGGTAAAACAACAACAAAAGAAATACTCAATAAAATTCTATCTAGTAGTTTAAGTATTAATTCTACAAAGGGTAATTTTAATAATCACATCGGTGTTCCCTTGACAATACTAGCATTAAATAATGATCATAATGGATGCATTGTAGAATTAGGAGCAAACCACCAAGGAGAAATCAAGGAGTTATGTAGAATTGCAAATCCAACACATGGCATAATTACTAATATTGGAGAAGCTCATCTAGAAGGCTTTAAAGATCTTGACACAATTATAAAAACAAAAAATGAATTATATGATCACATAAAGAAAAATAACGGCACTATCTTTATAAATAAATTAGATTCTAGATTAGTAAATCTTATACAAGATTATGATAAAGTTGTTTTTTATAGTTGTGAAAAACAAAATGAACACAATAAAATA
Organism: Flavobacteriales bacterium; assembly: GCA_002701365.1. Taxonomy (GTDB): domain Bacteria; phylum Bacteroidota; class Bacteroidia; order Flavobacteriales; family TMED113; genus SP256. The sequence goes on along the minus strand of NZUK01000003.1, from coordinate 19,181 downwards.
AATCGCGATTTATTTTATTTTTTGGCTAAACCATTATTAACATTGTACCATCAAGGACATATTATAAACACAAAAATAATTGGACAATATAATGCTCAAAATTTAGCTGCAAGTATTAAAATTGCAGAAACATTTAATATCAATGTAAAAAATACTATTCAAGTTTTAGAAAAATTTGAATTAAAAAATAATCGATCCCAATTTATAAAAACTAATAATAACGAAATTATATTAGATGCGTATAATGCAAACCCAACTAGCGTCAAATTAGCTATTGAAAATTTTAAAGAAATTATTCAAATAAAAAAATCTAAGAATAATATTATTATTATAGGTGATATGCTAGAATTAGGTCCCAAGTCAAATCAATATCACCAAGATATTGTTAAAATAATAAGTTCTCTGGGGTTCAAAAAATGTATTTTAATAGGTGAAAATTTTATGCTCACAAAGACAAAAAAGCAATATAAAAAAATCACATCACTGAAAAATTGTATCAATTTTCTAAAAAAAGATACTGTTAAAAATCACTACATATTAATTAAAGGTTCTCGAAAAATGCAACTAGAGAAATTAATTGATATTCTATAAAACTATCTTCTCATCTTTCTTTCCTGAGCCCTTCTTTGTCTTCTACTAATTGTAGGTTGGCTTCCCTGTTTAGATGTATTAGTTTCATTATTAGGCAGTCGTTCTTCTTTACCCCTAGATGTTTGACCCCTAAATTTGGTTTCTATGGGTCTATGTTTTAATTGCGCTGGATCCCGTTGAGGCAAATTTGATTTAAACAAAAATGAAAGAATACTTTTATTAACGTCATCTAACATATTACTAAATAGACTAAACGATTCAAACTTATATATTAATAATGGGTCTTTTTGTTCATAAACAGCCCCTTGAACAGACTGCTTTAAATCATCCATAGACTTAAGATGTTCCTTCCAAGCCTTATCAATTGATCCTAGCATAACTCCTTTTTCAAATGATGATATAATTGATTCACCATTTGTTTCAATTGCTTTATCTAAATCACACACAATATTAATGGTAATAATTCCATCACTAAATGGTATTAGAATACTTTTATAATTATTTTCTTTGGATTCATATATTCTTTTTATCACTGGAAAGGCTTCATCTTTTATTCTAATCAGTTTATTATTATAATTATTTTGAACCTTCTGAGCTAAATCATTGGCAAATTTTTCAGTATGGGATGCAATTTGCTTAACATCTATATTATGAATTAAGTCCTCATCTGAAAAGGTCATAAGGAAATCCGATGTCAAAACCTCCTCTTCCTGTGAATCACTATGATTTTCTAAAATACTATAAACCGTATCAAAAATCATGTTTGAAATATCTAAATCTAGTCTCTGACCCAATAAAGCATTCTTTCTTCGTTTATAAATAACTTCACGCTGTGAATTCATAACATCATCATACTCAAGTAACCTTTTTCGAATACCATAATTATTTTCCTCGATTTTTTTCTGAGCCCTCTCTATCGATTTTGTAACCATACCATGTTGAATAACTTCACCTTCTTTCAACCCCATTCTGTCCATCAAATTAGCTATTCGGTCTGAACCAAATAAACGCATTAAGTTATCTTCTAAAGAAACAAAAAATTGAGAAGAGCCAGGATCACCTTGTCTACCAGACCTTCCTCTTAATTGCCTATCAACTCTTCTAGAATCATGACGTTCTGTCCCAATAATTGCCAATCCGCCAGAATTAATTACATCACTGGATAATTTAATATCTGTTCCTCTCCCTGCCATATTTGTTGCAATAGTTACTGTACCAGGAGAACCTGCTTCAGCAACAATATCAGCTTCTTTTTGATGTAGTTTAGCATTTAAAATATTATGCTTTATATTCACCGTTCGTAATAATCTACTAATTAATTCTGATATTTCTACTGATGTTGTACCAACTAAAACAGGTCTTTTATTATCTGTTAGAGAAACTATCTCATCAATTACAGCATTATACTTTTCTCTATTTGTTTTATATACATAATCATTTTTATCATCTCTAATAACTGGTTTATTTGTCGGAACAGAAACTACATCGAGCTTATAGATATCCCACAACTCGCCCGCTTCCGTCTCAGCTGTACCGGTCATTCCTGATAATTTTTTATACATTCTAAAATAATTTTGTAATGAGATTGATGCTAAAGTTTGCGTTGCATCTTCAATTTTACAATTTTCTTTTGCTTCTAAAGCTTGATGTAAACCGTCTGAATATCTTCTACCTTCCATAATCCTTCCTGTTTGTTCATCAACAATTTTTACTTTATTATCAATGACAACATAATCAACATCTTTTTCAAATAACGAATATGCTTTTAACAACTGAGTAAGAGTGTGAATCCTTTCACTTTTAATCGAGTAATTTCTAATTATATCTTCCTTTTCTGAGACATTAGTTGCTTTTGATAATGACTCACCAATATCTGGTAAAATAAAGAAATCTGGATCTCCTGAAAAACTAGATAAAAACTCTAGTCCTTTGTCTGTCAGCTCAATAGACTTGTTTTTTTCCTCAATAGTAAAAAAAAGTTCATCATCAATAATATGCATATTCTTACTCTGTTCCTGCATATAAAAATTCTCTGTTTTTTGCAATATTGTTTTTATACCATCCTCACTTAAAAATTTAATTAATGATTTTGTTTTTGGCAAACCTCTATATGCACGAAATAATTTTACACCACCTTCTTTTTCATTATTATTAGATATTTCATGTTTAGCTGTTAATAATTCAGAGTTAACAAGATTCCTTTGTTGCTTGACTAAATTGTCAATAGTAGGTTTTAGTGATTTAAATTCTTGCTTAGTCTCCCTGGGGACAGGACCTGATATAATAAGAGGTGTTCTAGCATCATCTATAAGAACAGAGTCAACTTCATCAATGATAGCAAAATTATGGCTTCTTTGTACTAAATTTCTAGAGTTATGAGCCATATTATCACGGAGATAATCAAATCCAAATTCGTTATTAGTTCCATATGTGATGTCACACCTATATGCATTTCTTCTTGCTTCAGAATTTGGATCATGTTTGTCTATACAATCAACTGTCAAACCATGGAATTGAAATAAAGGTCCCATCCACTCTGAATCACGCTTTGCTAAATAATCATTGACCGTCACAACATGCACACCTAAACCTGTTAAAGCATTTAAATAAATTGGCAATGTAGATACAAGTGTTTTTCCTTCACCTGTTTGCATCTCAGCAATTTTACCCTGATGTAAGACCAAACCACCAATCAATTGAACATCGTAATGAATCATATCCCACTTCTTTAAAACACCCCCCGATTGCCAACTAGAATTCCACTGCGCTTGCTTATTATTTACACTAACATAATCCACAGAATCTGATAATAACATGTCCAGATCCGTAGCAGTAACGCTAATAACTTGTTCATCATGAAATCTTTTAGAAGTTTCTTTAATAACAGCAAATGCCTCAATTGACAATTCGTCTAATTTTTTAGATATAGCCAGATGTTTATCATTATTTAAATCATCTATTTCCTTATAAATTTCTTCTTGTTTTTCTCTTTTATTATGTTTTTTAACATTGTCTCTAAGTTGATTAATTTTGTGTTCAAAATCCTCAATCACAATATTTATTTTAGACTTAAACTCTGTTGTCTTATGACGCAGTTCATCATTAGAAAGTTTAGAAACAATATCCGTCTTCTCTGAAACCTTTGCAATAATAGGCGACAATTCCTTCATATCTCTACCAGACTTTGTTCCAAAAAGATTCAAAAGGGTGGACAAAAAATTCATCTAAATATTTTAATGTGTAAATTTAATACTCTTCTTCATTCCAAAGAAAATCATCTGAAGAAGGGTAATCAGGCCATACTTCTTCAATAGACTCATAACTCTCTCCTTCATCTTCAATTGCTTGAAGATTTTCAACAACTTCTAAAGGAGCACCTGATCTAATAGCGTAGTCAATCAACTCATCCTTTGTTGCAGGCCAAGGTGCATCACTAAGGTAAGAGGCTAATTCTAAAGTCCAATATGACATATCTGTAGTTTTCTATTATTTTGCAAATATAATTTTTTTAAGTTTTATTCCAAATTGAATCAACAAGACTCATACTTCCATTTTACTTCATCAACATCATTAATTTTATTAATGTATCTAGCTAACACAAATAAATAATCCGAAAGTCTGTTAATAAATTTGATAATATTTTGATCTATTTCTTCATGAACATTAAGTAATGTAATACGTCTCTCAGACCTACGACATACGCATCTAGCGACATGCGCGTAACTTGACCAAGTCGTTCCTGATGGTAATATAAAAGAAGTGAGAGTGGGTAAATATGTTTCAATTTTATCAATATATATCTCTAATTGTTCTATATCCGAAATACTTATTTTATACTTCATGTTCTGAGAAGCTAAAGAAGAACCTATTTGGAATAAAATATTTTGTATTAGCGACAACTGTTTTTTTTGTGTTATAAACTCTACATGATCATAAGAAGACAATAAACCTAAATGTGAATTTAATTCATCTATTGTACCATAGGCTTCTATACGCATATGATGTTTATCTACATTATTTTTACCAATAATTGAAGTTGTGCCACTATCTCCTTTTTTTGTATATATCTTCATAAGATTGGGGTTTTTAATATTACTTAGAAATTGGTGCGGATAGAGGGAGTCGAACCCACACGCCTTGCGGCACTAGATCCTAAATCTAGCGTGTCTACCAATTCCACCATATCCGCATCAAAATAGATAGAAATACAAATCTATGATATATTTAATTAAACGAATAATCTTTCACTAAAATATTTAATACTAAATTTGTAAAATATAAACGTCATATTCTATATATATGCTAGAAATTCATCCTAATAAAGTTTCTATTAAAGAATTACATCATTATTTACTATCTAGCGTTGCACCTAGACCAATAGCCCTTGCCAGCACAATTGATTTAAATGGCAATAAAAATATTAGTCCATTTAGCTTTTTTAATGTTTTTAGTGCTAACCCTCCAATAGCAATATTTTCTCCAGCAAGAAGAGTTAGAAATAATACTACAAAAGATACACTATGCAATATTCAAGCAGTTCGGGAAGTTGTTATCAATGTTGTTAATTTTAATTTAGTAGAGCAAACATCATTATCAAGTGTTGAATATTCTAGTGAAATAGATGAATTTATTAAAGCAGGTCTGACACCTGTAAAGTCAAAAAAAATTAAACCTTTTAGAGTTGAAGAATCGCCTATACAAATGGAATGTAAAGTAACTGACATTATTGAACTAGGAAAAGAAGGAGGAGCAGGCAACTTGATTATTTGTAAAATAGTCCTTATACATATAAATAAAAATATACTAAACAATGAAGGTCAAATAGATCAAAATAAACTACAACTAGTAGGCAGAATGGGTAGTAATTGGTACTCAAAAGGTTTTGACAATGCATTATTCGAAATAGAAAAACCTGTAAAAGGTATAGCTATTGGATTTGACCAAATTCCAAATTGGATAAAAGCAAGTCCTAAATTCACAAGAAATGACTTAACAAAACTTGCATCAGTCAATACAATTCCAGAAAAAAATAAGATTGAAGAATTTATTAAAAATAATAAAATTCTAAATTTTAAAAATCAATCAGCAATAGAAGAAAAAGCTAAAGGGTATCTCAATTCAAATGAAATAGAATTAGCTTGGCAATGCCTACTAGCATATAAATTAAAATTATAAAACATGAGTACATTATCATTACAGGGCATACTAATTAAAAAAAATTCCATAGAAAATATTGAAAATAAAGAAGGTAAAAAATGGAAGAAACAAACTTTTGTAATTCAAACTGATGCAGAATACAATAACCAGATTTGTTTCCAACTTTTTGGAGAAGACAAAATAACTATATTAGAAAACCATAAAGAAGGAGATAAAATAGAAGTTTTTTTTAATATTTCATCTAAAGAGTATAACAATCGATACTATCATAACATTGATGCATGGCGGATAAATCCAATCAACAATAATGAAAAAATCGATGAAGAAAACGATCCAAATACGCAAAACAATAATTTACCTTTCTAAAAAATGCTTAAAGGATTTATACTAATAATGAAGCGGCTATTACCTAGTCCCTTTTCAATTGCAATTATTTTAACTATTTCAATCTTTTTATTTGCATTAATATTTACAGAAAAAACCATATTGGAAATTGCACTATTTTGGGAGAATGGATTATGGAATCCGGGCCTCATGAATTTTGCAATGCAAATGATGCTCATGCTTGTCTTAGGTTATGTAATTGCGTTAAGTTCAATAAGTGAAAAAATAATTAATCAAATAACTGTTTTTTGCACTAACACATCTAATGCTGCTTTTTTAGTAGCTTTATCTACCATAATAGTAAGTTTGTTTAATTGGGGACTAGGACTAGTGTTTGGCGCTATATTAGCTAGAAAAGTAGGTGAGTTTGCTAATAAAAATAATATCAATTTAAATTATCCACTAATTGGAGCAGCTGGGTATTCAGGCCTTATGGTTTGGCATGGAGGAATATCCGGATCAATACCTCTAAAAGTTTCCGAAAAAAATCATTTTTCAGAAATTATTAATAATAAAGAATTATTAAACAATCTCCCCACTAACGGAATTAGTTTTGAAACAACTATATTTTCTAATATGAATATTATTGCAAGTTTATTACTTATTTGCATAATTCCAACCGTTTTATATTATTTAGGCAAAAGAAAATCCGAAAAATACCAACTTATTATTGATGCAAAACCAACTATTTCAAAACCAATTTTAACAGGTGCTGAAAAAATAGACCATTCACGTTGGTTCTCAAAAATAATTGGATTTGTTATTTTAGCAATTACAATTCAAAAAGTATTTTTAGCAAATTCACTAGATTTTATTAATCCTAATTTTGTGAACTTATTATTATTTGGATTAGCAATATTTCTTCATAAGAATTTTTATGAATTTTTAAATTCAGTTAATAAAGCTATTGTTAGTGCGAGTGGCATACTGATTCAATTTCCGTTATATTTTGGCATTATGGGAATTATGAACTCATCTGGACTCGTAGATGTTTTTGCAGATTTTTTTGTATCTATATCCGATGGGATTTCTTTTCCTATTTTAACAATGCTCAGCGGTGGTTTAGTTAATATATTTGTGCCCAGTGGAGGAGGCCAATGGGCAGTACAAGGTCCTATTGTATTGCAAGCAGCTATTGACTTAAATGTTTCTATTTCTAAAACCATAATGGCTTTAGCGTATGGAGATCAATTAACTAATATGCTACAACCATTTTGGGCATTACCATTACTTGGAATCACCCAATTAAAAGCAAAGGAAATTATTCCTTATACAATTTTAATAATGTGTATTGGAATAACTATATTTTCAATATGTCTAATGATTTTTTAATTTTGTGTCAAACGAATCTCTTAAGCCATTGGCTAATAACATAAAGCATAAAACAAGCACTATAATACACAAGCCCGGAAAAAGAGCTAAATATGCTTTATCCATAACAATAAAACCATAATGATTTCTTATTATCATTCCCCATGAAGGCATTGGAGGCTGAACTCCTATTCCTAAAAAACTTAATCCAGACTCTAATAAAACAGAGGTTGCAAAATTAGCAGCTGAAATGATAATAATTGGATTTAACGCATTTGGAAGAATGTGTTTAAACATAATTTTAATATCGCTTAAACCAAAAGATTTAACTGCTTCAATATAAGGCAATTTGGAGAGTCTTAACACCTCACCTCTTGTAACCCGTGCAACTTCCACCCACATAGTCAACCCAACCGCAATAAAAACTTGCCAAAATCCTTTACCTAGAACAAAACTAATCGCAATTACTAATAATAAAGTAGGAATAGACCAAACAACATTTATTAACCAACAAATTATAACATCAATTCTTCCTCCAAAGTAACCTGAAATCATGCCCAAAATTAAACCAATAAATACTGATATAAATACTGATATAAATCCTACTGAAAACGACACCCTAGTCCCAAGAATAATACGACTCAATAAGTCTCGACCGTACTTATCTGTTCCAAGAAAAAAACATTTATTTTTAAAATATTCACCAGATTTCATATAATATAAACTAGAAACATGCTTTTTTTTTAAAAAAGACTTTGATGAATTATAAGAATAGTAATAAATAGTATCCCCAATAACACTATGATCACTAACAATTTCTTCACTATACGGGTTTTCCGAACCAAAAAAGAAACTACTTATCATATTCTTTTCTACGTGATTATCTTTCTTAAATAATAAAAAATCTGCTGTAAATCCTGGTTTTTCTTTTGATATTGACAGTTCAATACTATTCGCAAGTGGTGTTGCGTCAGGCATTACTTGATAAGCAAAAATCGAAATAAAAAAGAAACCAACTATAAAAACAAATGCTAATAAATTTATTTTATTTGAAAACATGTGAAAAAAACTAATACGGTATGACGATTTTGTTGAATCCATTTTAATAATCAATATACTAAATATAGTATTGCGATTTATTATATTTATATTAAAATGAAGAAAGACAAAATCATTCTTGGCATTGATCCTGGAACCAATATTATGGGCTATGGAATTATTAAAAAATCAAAATCAAAAATTGACTTTTTATGCTTCGATGTTATTTTATTAAATAAAATAACAAAACACAACTTGAAACTGGAAAAAATTTTTAACAAAACACTTCAAATTATTGAAACATTTTCTCCTGATGAAGTAGCTATAGAAGCTCCGTTTTTAAGCAAAAATGCACAGTCTATGTTAAAATTAGGGAGAGCACAAGGAGCAGCTATATTAGCAACTACAATAAAAAAATTACCTATAACTGAATATGCTCCAAAAAAAATTAAATTAGCAATTACAGGTCGAGGTCAAGCTTCAAAAGAACAAGTTGCAGGAATGTTAGCAAATATGCTTTCTATTAAAAAAATGCCCAAGTATCTAGATGCTACGGATGGCCTCGCTGCTGCCGTTTGCCACGCATTACAAAATGATATTGTCAGTACTAACACTAAAAATAGTTGGGAAAGTTTTATCAAAAAAAACCCTAATCGTATAAAAAAATAATTAAATATTACTAGATATTTTTTTTGCTAATTTCTCTAGTTGAATTGGTGTAATCTTAATTTTATTTGAAAAATCTACATCACTAATGTTGTTAATAGGAACCAAATGAACATGCGCGTGAGGTACATCTAATCCGATAACACTAATTGATATACGTTCACAAGAAATAGTTTTTTGTAAAGCACAAGATACTTTCTTGGTGAAATCCCAAAGATTATGGTAAACATCTGGATCCAAATCAAATATATAATCAACCTCAACTTTTGGTACAACTAGAACATGTCCTATAGCAATAGGATTGATATCCATAAATGAAATTGCAAATTTATTTTCAGAAATAAGATAACAAGGTAATTCCTTATTTATAATTCTGCTAAAAACACTATTCATACAATACTATCGTGTAATACTTAAAATTTCAAAATCTACCAAACCTGTAGGTACATTGATCTGAGCTACATCACCAACTTTCTTCCCTAAAAGGCCTTTTCCGATTGGTGAAGACACAGATATTTTCTTTTCTGCAATACTTGATTCGGATTCAGGGACTATTATATAACTTAGAACTGATGATGTTTTTAAATTTTTAATTTCAATTTTTGAATATAGTAAAATTTTATCCTTTGCTAATTTAGATGTATCAACAACTCTTGCTGTCGCTATTTTAGATTCTAGCTGGGCAATTTTCATTTCTAAAAGACCTTGAGCCTCCTTTGCTGCATCATATTCAGCGTTTTCAGACAAATCACCCTTATCTCTAGCTTCAGCAATTTGTTTTGACACACTAATTCTATCAACTGTAGTTAATTGATGTAACTCTGATTTAAGTTTTGTTAAATCTTCTAAGCTATAATAAACTATTTTACTCATAATATATAATACTAATTATTACTCTCAAAAAAAGAGAGTATACAATAAATAACGTAAAAAATTATAAAATAATACGTGCACCAAAAGTATGCACTGATTTAAAAGGATCTGCAGATCTAAAAGAATAATCAAAACCAAACCTTGTATCTTCAGATAATGGCAGTTCAAAACTTAAACCTGCTGATGGTCCACTAAAAACTGTAGTTCTTCCAGAATCATAATCATCAAATACTCCATTTTCATATGCGAAACCTCCTCTTAATGAAACCATTTCCTTATATGAAACCTCCAGTCCTGTCAAAAATTGATCTTTAGAAAAAGAATTTGAAACAAAAGTTTCTGACAATGTTATTCTAAACATTTTGGTATCGTCTAACCCGTAAAGATTTAAATCATAGGAAGCTCCAATATTTAGTAATGTTGGAAGTTCAAAAGCAGCTGATCTCATTTCAAGCGTCTGATCACTACCATTCGGTCCAACAACAGTTACATCATCACCATCGCCTTCAAATGACATCCTTGGTCCCCAATTCTTTAAGGTAATTCCAAATTTTAACTCGTCTTGTTCTCCTGTCTGATAATGTACACCTGCATCAACCGCAAAACCATTAGCAGATAATTCTGCAGCATTTTCTGAAATCATTTTAGCTGTAAAACCTGCTGACATATTATAAGAAAACTGATGAGCATACGAAAGTGATATATTAACGTATTGAGCAGAAAAAGTACCCAATGTTCCGTCTGGACTATCATATGTTGTTCTCTCCATTTCTCCAAAATCTAATGACATTGCAGATAATGCAAGTACACCTGAATCACCTGCTTTTTGAGCAAATCCAAAACCATTAATAGATATATCAGCGATCCAGTTAGCATGTGAAAAAACTAATTCAGTTCCAGCTACACGACTTAATCCAGCTACATTAAGAAAAACGCTTTCTACGCCAGAAGAACCTGACGTATTAGCACCAGATAGTCCTGAACTTTGAGCCCATGGATTTATTAATAACTCTGATGCTCCAGCTTCACCAGTACGTCCATCACCTTGAGCAAATACAGAAAAAGACATTAATCCAAACAAACACAAAAATGATATGTTTCTTATACTAAGTTTCATAAATAATAATTTATTCATCATGTTTAATTTTCTTTAGAAGTTATCTAAGTCAAATGGTCGCATTGCACCAAACCATTTTAATATTTTTTCACCAATTTCACCTGCATCAATATGAATAATATACATTCCTGATGCAATTTGAATATTATAATTATTTTTCAAGTCCCATTCTAAGAAAGATAAATCATTATCTTTCTTAAACTGTCGAACTAAATTACCATTGACCGTGTAAATAGATACAGTACAAACTTGTGGTAAGTTAGTAATCTTGATTTTTGTTTCAACTTGACCTTCTTCATACCCAGATATACCATAATAAGGATTAGGAACAACATTAGCCTCTTGAAGTCCGATCATCTGAGACTCTGTATCATCTAGTATAGTGCGTATTTCTGAAGAATTAAATTCATATTGTGGATATCCTGTATTAATCATTTGTTCTCCGGATGCAATTTCTGCGTCGCTTCTATATTCTCTATAACCATACGCTTCTGCAACACGAGCTCGGATTATGATTTCATTATCTAGCCAGCTTTGATTTTCTTTTGACAACCAATAACCAACCCATTGTATATGAGGAATAACCTGTTTTTTTCTTAAACTATTCCAAGCATTATTTTGGCTACTACCAGTATAAGCACCATAATGAGGATTATCTTCAGCATTATCACCTTTATATTCCGTATTCAAAATAAAAACAGCATGCCCTCCATTCATGGTAGTTGTAGTAGCATCAAAACCAGCGCCAGTTATACCATAATCAAAAACATATGGTGTTGGATTAAACAACATATCGTTAGCATTATTTTGTGAGCCAAGAGATGAGTTTTCAGAGAACATCACATTTAATCTTTTACCTGTAGAAACATCTACCGCATAACCAGGAAACCATCCCCATCCATTAGAAGAGTTAAATCCATTTCCTGTTCCATCAGGATTACCATCTTTACCAACATTAGGGTCCAATCTTAAATCCCATTTGCTTTCACCATTTTCACCACTACCAGGATTAATTTCCCAAGGATAGCTACTTGATCCTGAACCTGTTCCTGCTGGCCAAACACCACTCGCTACTTGATTATTATCTATTGGAGTTCCTGAAGCAGTCCATGTTAACTCATCCTCTGACATATCAATTACTGGACATCTTGTCCATAAATCTGGATTATCCGTTAATACCACATCTATATTATTCAAATTATCAAGGTGAGACTCTGCTTTCCAATCCTTGCAAGCTAGTCCACCACCAATAGTATCAATTGCATTTACGACATTACCTGTTGTAGATTCTGTTTCTCGTCCTTTATAATCATTACTAACTAACTTATAAGGTACTAACCATCTATTTTCATGTACATTCGATGGATCAAGTGGTATTTGTTGCTCTGTTGTTCCAGCTTGATCAAGTGGAGTACCATTGACCGAAATATCACCATAATAGTGTTTAGGAGCTTCTGTTTCATTACTTAATGGGTATATGTTTGTTCCTGACCTTACCCAATCAACCGGCCTTGAAAATGGAACAAAATCCCAGAACTCAATATCAGGCATTGGTGTAATCCATAGGTTTTCAATCGCACTCGCCCACTGAGTACTTTGAGTAACGGATTCCATGTCTTCCATAGAGAGATCTAAGTCCCATAATAAAGCATCTAATTCTTGATTAGAAACAACTGGAATTATTTGTCCACATGATAAACAACCCATGTTATCTAATTGGCCTGATTCTAATGAAGCTACCGGCGTAAACTTAACACCTAAGCCCCAATCAGGAATTATCTGTTGAGCAGCAGCAGCTAAAGATCCAGAAGAAAGAATAGTTTGTGGCTCCATTCCATCCTCATATTTTGTTAAAGACCATTTTGCGTTTGCAACTATACTGTCAGTAAGTGTAACTGGTAATGTAGCAGATTGAGGATCAACAATAGCTGAAAATGTCTCATCATTTACCAATGTTTCAAAAACAAAATCCGCATCAGGAACTGAAAGTGGATCTACCACTGAAATATCAGCAGGAGACATATTTTTACGATAAAATAATGTATCAACAGAATAATTTAAAGCAATCTCATTTCTACAATTAGAAGTAATTTCTATAAAGTTTCCTCCATTTCCTCTACCTGATAATCCTTTTTGAGAAGGTATCGTGCCATAAACAGCCGTTGGAATACTTCCAAAGGATTCTATTTTATGTGGAATAACTGTGTAGGATTTGATATTTTTCCTACCAGCTAAGTATGGTTTTTTCTGCCCCACATTACTTGGTTGATAAGGATTTGCAGGATCCAATGCGACAAACGGAATTTCTGGACTATATGGAATATATTCATTATACGCATATGCAATCGCCATGAAATAATAAGCTTTATTATTAACTAGAGCTGTGTTACCTGTTGCAAATTTATCATCTGTTACTCTAATGGAATTTGATATACCTGCATTTGAAGCACCTAAGGTCATATTCTGAGGAACATAAACATTAGGCCCTACGCTTTCATCTAAATTGTAATTCACTAAATTTGAGATAGGAGTAGTTTCATCTGTTGCAGTGGAAACAATATCTCCAGTAGAAGTTCTATAATTTTCTACATCACACTGATAAATCATATATGCTTTATCAGGGTTATATAAATCTGTTTGGGTCACATCGCCATCTCTTAGTTGAAATATTTGATAACCCTCAAATCTATAAAACTTCGATATATCTATTTCAAGATCTTGAAAAACTTGTTGTTCATTAATTAAAATATAATCTTCATCATTGCTAAAAATAGTATCACCATCTTCATTCACCGTATAACCATAAATAGTAGTATAAGTAGTATCAATAGGTTGACCATAATCAGGATTATAATCAGGATTAAGTGACACACCATCCTCTAAAAATTCATCAGGACTACCAGTGTCATCGTATGTAATTTCATCAATAACTTGATCAAAAAATAATGTATCATAAATAGACGGTAGAGAATATGTTGCCAAAATATCAGAGATAAATGGATCTTCTTCTAAATAAGAATTAGCATAATTATTAGAACTTTCTGAATTCGTAAGATTAATAATTATCTCTTTGTCCAACTCTACAAAACTTAAATCTGGAGCACTTGGTCCATCAATAACTTCAAAACAAATGTCAAATAACGTCTGTGCTTTTGCATCCGCAATCTTCATTAATTCAACAGAAGCAAAATTATTTCCCTCCGATGCTCTAGCCCATACAACACCTGTTGTAATATAATTAACAGCTCCTGGCTCTAATGTAAAAGGACCTGCTGATTGCAAAAACCTTCTATCTGCCGGATCATTACCTGCTGTTATTTCAGTCCATGTATTATTTGGGAAATCGGGATCTGTAGCATCTGGAAACATAAAGTTACATTCTGGATTAGCTGATTCCCAACCAGTACCACCATATGTCATTGGCTGACCATTTTTCCATATACCTTTTAAATATCCATAGTAGTGTGTTGCACTTTCAGGGTTTCCATAATCAGAAAAATCATTATTATAATAAACAAATTTTGACATAATAATTTGCTCACCAGGTTCATCAATAGTACCATCTCTATCATTGTCAATACCATCGCCCGAATCTGCTAAAGGTCCTCTAAAAAAATCCACTCCTATTGCGGGTGGAGGATCATCAGAATCATAATTATAACCTGCTGCACCTTCATCATCTGCATCACCATTATAGCAATATCCTAGTCCTAGGCTTACATCACAACCAACATAATCATCTTGGTATTGACCTAAATCTGGATCTACCCATTGCCCAAAGTATGTTTCATTTAAAACACTTGTTGAACGATTAATAATTTTATAACTATAAAATGTCATATTATTAATTTCATCGTTAGTTTGAAAAGCAAAAGCTTGTGCCTGTATTTCAAGACCTATAGCTGATTCTGAACCTGTTTCAGTATGGATATTACCATTGTCATTAAAAACCCACCATAATGTTTGATCTCCAAACAAGATGTCTTCATTCTTACAATCCTTATTATTCTCTAAATCATAACCTGGATAGTCACCTAAACCAGGATTATATACACCATCTCCATCGACATCTGTGAAAGGTGCTAGATAATCAAATGTTCCATCTACATCGCTTCTGTCAGCTGGCCAATTAGTTATAATTGTTGGTGTTTGATAATCAGGATATAATTCTGTTACATCACAATCATCACTTGCTTCACAATCTTTATACGCAACAAATTCTACAACTTCTTGCTGCTCTATAATATAATGTTTATCATATTCAGCGCAAGTTTGAGCATCAATTGTTCCATACTCATCACTAGCCATATCTGCATTTAAGGGCCCTGGCCAAAAATCGTTACCATCTTGTCTATAGGTCATACCAGCCACTTTTAAATTTCCTTGATCATCAAGTCCACCTATCCAAAGTGCGCCTGCAAACATAGAATGTCTACCACTACCTTGAGGAATTTCATATTTAGCATTATCTAAATCCCACCACATATCACCACCTGTTAAAATAGTAGTACGAACATTGTTATAATCTAATTCTGTTTGTGCAGTAGATGCTAAACAACCCGCAGCCATAATTCTAAAACTATTATCATTTGAATTATTTGGATTTGGCACATTGTCCTTTGCACTTGAATTAAAAAGTCCAATAAAAACAATTACTAGTGTCGAAACGATATATTTTTTCATTTATCTAAAAGTTTACTTTCATTCCTAATTTGATTAATCTTGGTCGAGCATAGTTATTTGGATCATTGACTTTTAAAGAGTATTGATCGTAAAATGCTGTTGGATCTACCGCTTGAGAAGTTGCCTGCATTCCTTCAGCAGACGAAAGATATCCATCATCATCTGCATTACCAGTATACCTGTAAACCTCAATGATATTAGCTGTGTTAAATACGTTCTCAACCATAAAATAAGCATCTAACTTTAAAGATCTCTCTTCTGAAACTTGAATAGCTACATTTTTATTTAATCTAATGTCCGCTTTGAAAGACCAAGGCTTTCTCGATCCATTTAAATCTCCCTTTAAAGTTGATCTAGTATTAACTCCAAATTGAGCTTCGGCTAATATGTTTTCTTGTTGACTGTAAGGCGTTCCCGATCCGGCCGCAATC
Organism: Flavobacteriales bacterium; assembly: GCA_002701365.1. GTDB lineage: Bacteria > Bacteroidota > Bacteroidia > Flavobacteriales > TMED113 > SP256. The sequence continues at coordinate 2,930 of NZUK01000003.1, read as the reverse complement.
AGCAGGTTTGCACCGAAACCTGAAAGTATGTCACTTCCAAATAAAGTTGGACCGTCGTATTTAGAACCAGAACCATATCGGTAATCAATATTAAGAGAAATATTATGACGTTGATCAAAATCTAAAGGTAATGTTGTTTTTAAATTTGGTTGACCATCCTGAACTAATTGTTGTGTAGTCGTTGATTCTGATCCGGTTCCGTCAGCAAACTGTAGAGTATATGTTCCTGTTAGCTGAATATTGTTCCTTCTTCTTAAATCATAACCAAATGACAATCCTTTTACAGTACCAAAATCAACATTATCATAATGAACATAAGACATTGGATATGCTTCCGAAACACGTGTTGACTGTATCATGTCACTCAATTCTCTATAAAAGGCAGATACAGTAAATGCTGAATACTTAGTTAAAGCTTGTGTAAATCCTACTTCATAATCTGTTGTTTTCTCAGGCCTTAGATTAGGATTTTGTATCTGACTATTATTTGCCTCTAAAAATAAATAATCAAAAGGATTCATTCTATTACTTCCCGGAGGACGCTGAGTTAATATATCATAATGTGCGAAAAACATTGCTTCATCAGAAACAGGAAAATTGAAAGATATACGTGGCATTACTGATATTGCCGGAGTATAATCTTCAAAAGCTTCGCCTGTCAAACCTCGGTTTTCATCTTGGACGTGATTAGGGTTTTGTAAAAACGGTATAACACCTGTACCCATACTCAATACAGAAGGATCTGTAACTTCTACACCTTGAGCATCATACCATGTATCTTCGTCACGATAACCAGTAATCATAGTTTGATCAGTAATACCGTTAGCATACACAACAAAATCATCTCCGATATTTGACGGATGTTGAGGATTAATTAAATCAGAATTTGGATTTAATGCAGGATCAACTTCAGAAGCTTTTAATGTAGGATATAAAGAGTACTTGTCCTTTAAAACTTCTTGGTTGGCATCGTACCTATCAATTCTAAGACCCACATTAAAAACAATATCATCTAGTGAGAATTTATCTTGAATGTACGCCGCTGAATATAGAGGCTCAAACGGACCAACCTTTCTAGTGTAATCGCCATTTTCATTTTTGTCATATAAAAATTCATCAAAAGAGATAGCATCGTGCACTTCATTACCAACATGGTCATAGCCGTAGTAATAAAGGTTATAATAATCCCCTTGAAGAATTTCATCAGCTGCAAACATGTCAAACGATAAGCTTTCAGGATCTAAACCATCAACAAAAACTTCATCATTAATCGAAAGACCTAATTCATCTCTAATATTTGCACCAAAAGTACTATATAGCTCACTATCCTCACTAACATCATAAAAGGTAGATAAAATAAGTACATCCTCATCAAAGTCCCATTGTACTTGATCATCAACATAATATTGAGGATTATTTAAATGCTGATTGGCTAATTGCTTAGCTAAATTCCATAAATTTTGTGTACGAACCTGATAAACTCTTTTTTCATTTTTCTCATATTCAAAACCAAAACTAATCGCATGATCTCCAATATCAGCAGAAGCAGATCCAGTAAATCTATTTTGCGTTTCATCTAAATCTATCGTATAAGTGTAAGGATCACCAATATTAAGCCAAAGTGAGTTAATGTATGGAACAGGATCACCATTCATTAAAGCGTTTTGTTGAATGTGACCGAATGTTGGATTTGCATTAGGAATATATGTGTGCCACCAATCATAGTATGATTGAGTATAATTAGATAATAGCGGATTTGCATCCGAAGCTTCAAAATCAAGTGTTTCATATTGTGACAAAATAACACCTGTTTGTGTTTCTTGTTGCCACAATAAATTTCCATTTTCATCTACGTCCTGTAAATTATCTAAATTTTCGTCTAGTGGAATTTTATTTCCATTTGCGTCTAAAACATAAATATTATAAGAATCCCAATTAAAAGGCTCAGTAATTGTAAGAAGTGTATCATCAATGGATGGCGTAAACTTTCCTACATAATTGTATAAGAAGTAATTTTTTCCATGGTTAGGGTTTTCATAAACTTCTGAAAACACAGAACGATCAGCTTGAAGTGTATAAAATAGGTTCTTAATAGTTCCACCATCATCTCCACTTAATCTATGTTTAAAACTTGCATAATAATTATAACTCTGTTTTTGAATAGTTGGATTATTAGCAAAATTTATTAGCTGATTACTCCAACTCCCTTCATTGTATTTATTGGATTTAAAATTACCACCCATTATAAGATCAATGTCTTTTGTTATACCAAAAGTCAATTTACCCTGTAACCTAAGATCTCTATCTGAATGATTTTTTTTAGCATCAGCCATCGTCCAATCGTCCTGAGTAAAATAATCTGCAGTATTTAATCCATATGTAAAATCTTGAAAATAGTTGTAATCTGGTTCACCCTGGAATAATATTGGGTTTTGCTGTAAATTATAAAGTACATCTTCATTTAATTCTGGCATACCAATTGCAGAAGGGTCACGATCAAGTTGATACGTATATTCTCCAGAAATAAGATAAGACATGATCGGTGTCCTATCTTCATCACGTTTCCTTAATATTGGACCAGAAACATTAAACGCAGCTAAGTTATGACTATAAGGGTCCAAAAATTGAGACGATGAAACCTCCACTCCTGCTTTAGTGACTCTTGATGGACCAGAAGTAACAATACTAATAATTCCACCAGTTGCATCACCATATTTAGCTGGCAAACCACCAGTAACAACAGTCATTTGATCAATAGCAGACTGAGGTAAAACATTTTCATCACCAACAATTTTGACACCATCAACATAATACGCAGTAGCATTAGATCTTGATCCACGAACGTTAATTTCTCCTCCTGAGTCTTCTTGATAAACACCCGCTGTGGTAGCAGCTACATTCGACACATTCCTAGTAGGCAAAGAGGTTAT
>NZUK01000002.1 GCA_002701365.1 Flavobacteriales bacterium | reverse complement strand
ATGTTCCTGCTGCTAAGCCTGAAGCATCCTCTGTTGTTTCACCATTTGACCAATCATAAGTGTAAATTCCAGTACCTCCTGTTACCGTTACATCAATAGAACCATCACTAGCTCCATTACATGAAACGCCATAGCCAGTATAGTCAGACCATGTTGCTGAAATATCCATAGCTTCAGATTCTGTTATTTCAACTTCAACAGAAACTGAACAACCATTCTCATCTGTTGCTAAAACTGAATAAGTTCCTGCCGGTAAGCCACCAACATCTTCTGTTGTTGACATCATAGCTTCTCCGGCCATCCAAACATAAGAATAAACACCTGTTCCTCCTGTTACCGTTACATCAATAGAACCATCACTAGCCCCGTTACATGAAACGCCATAGCCAGTATAGTCAGACCATGTTGCTGAAATATCCATAGCATCTGATTCTGTTATTTCAACTTCAATAGAAATTGAACAACCATTTTCATCTGTTGCAACGACCGAGTATGTACCAGCTGTTAAACTTGTAACATCTTCTGTTGCTTCACCATTTGACCAATCATAAGTGTAAATTCCAGTACCTCCTGTTACCGTTACATCAATAGAGCCATCACTAGCCCCATTACATGAAACACCATAGCCAGTATAGTCAGACCATGTTGCTGAAATATCCATAGCTTCAGTTTCTGTAATTGTTACAACTGTTGAAACTGAACAACCATTTGAGTCTGTTGCTGTTACTGAATAAACTCCTGACGGCAAGTCTGTAACATCTTCTGTGCTAGCAAACAATGCCCCTTGAGAACCACCATATTCTGACATAGACATAGCAAATGTTTGATAAAGACCATTAGCCGAATAGCCGTCTGACCCATTGTTCCATCCTGCACCAGTGTTCCAAGTGTTGTCTACTTGATAACTAGATCCCGTTGAAACATCTAAAATAAACATATTTAACGCGCCTCCATCTGGCAGACCATATCCATTACTCCCTGCTCCAAGCATTGTTAATGCGGCTGGGGGCATACTAGAATTATCCCAAGCAATAAATCCTGCACAAATATATTCGCCATTTTCTTCATAAAATACTCCCACAACATCCCCTGTTTCAATTGGATTTCCTCCCAATAAAATTTCTTCAGGCTGAAGATTTATCATTAAAGTAGCATTTGTCTCTGTCATAATACCACCATTAAGGTCTTGTGGATTCATAGATTCTGGCCAGTTAACTGGGGTTGTAACTCCACCAGTAAACCACTCATAAGTATAGTCACCTGTGCCACCTGAAACTGTTATGTCAACAGAGCCATCACTAGCCCCATTACATGAAACGCCATAGCCAGTATAGTCAGACCATGTTGCCGACATATCCATAGCATCAGTTTCTGTTATTTCAACTGAAATAGAAGCCGAACAACCATTTTCATCAGTTATAACTACTGAATATGATCCAACTGTTAAGCCCGAAACATCTTCCGTAGTTTCATTGTTTGACCACTCATAAGTATAAACACCTGTTCCCCCTGTTACTGTTACATCAACAGAGCCATCACTAGCCCCATTACATGAAACACCATATCCATTATAATCAGAATGTGTTTCGGTAATTGCCATTTCTGCAGCTTCAGTAATAACAACAGTTGTACTAACAGAATAACCGTTTAAGTCCGTAGCAACAACCGTGTAAACACCTGCCGGAAGATTCAAAAGATCTTCACTTGTTGCTCCGTTCATAGCGCCATTTGACCATTCATACGTATACCCACCTGCTCCACCTGATACGGTTATGTCAATAGAACCATCACTAGCCCCATTACATGAAACACCATAACCTGTGTAATCTGACAATACTGCCGAAATTTCAAGTCCTTCTGGTTCTGTTATTTCAACTTCAATAAAAACTGAACAGCCATTTTCGTCTGTTGCTGTAACAGAATATGTCCCTGCTGCTAAGCTAGAAGCATCCTCTGTTGTTTCACCGTTTGACCACTCATAAGTATAAATTCCTGTTCCTCCTGTTACCGTTACATCAATAGAACCGTCTGTTGCTCCTGAAGCAGAAACACCAAACCCACTGTAATCAGAGTGTGTCTCAGATATTCCCATGGGTTCTGTCTCAGTAATTTCAACTTCAATAGAAACTGAACAACCATTCTCATCTGTTGCTGTAACAGAATATGTTCCAGCTATTAAGCCTGAAACATCTTCCGTTGCCTCACCATTTGACCAATCATAAGTGTAAATTTCAGTACCTCCTGTTACTGTTACATCAATAGAACCATCACTAGCTCCATTGCATGAAACGCCATAGCCAGTATAGTCAGACCATGTTGCTGAAATGTCCATAGCTTCAGTTTCTGTAATTTCAACTTCAACAGAAACTGAACAACCATTAACGTCTGTTACTATAATAGAATATGTTCCTGCTGCTAAGTTAGAAACATCCTCTGTTGTTTCACCATTAGACCAAGCATATGTATATGGAGTAGTCCCTCCTTCGACAGTTACATTAATAGAGCCATCACTAGCTCCATTACATGACACTCCATAACCTGTGTAATCTGAATGTGTCTCTGAGATCGTCATGTTTTCTATATTAAAGCCTAATAATCCTGAAATTCCTCCAGAAGCAAAAGAGCCCTGATCAGTAATCATAATTGGATCTACCACGTCTATCTCCATCCAGTCCAAAGATCCCGCATCTGTATACTCACAATTATAATCTTGTGACCATACTCTAAAGTGCATTTGTTCTCCTGGATCAAATCCATTTTTCTCACAATCACCTTCACACTCTCCTGTTACTGGATCTATTAAAGGATTGTTACCCATTGCAGTAATCACACCAACTGAACCATTCCATGTTGTTGACCCTGCACAAACCCAGTTGCCGTTATCATCTTGCCAGAAAACACCTATTTGTGATCCAGCTGAAAGCAATTCTCCATCAACCACAAATTGTGCTCCAGGCCATAATCCAATTAAATGATGAACCCCTGTGTTGGTGTATTCCCAACCTTCAGGACCCGGTGCTGCCGGGTATTCACAAGAGCCATCATCAATATTAGCGCTGGCATCGTAATTAGTCGCAGAAGAATCCATACAAGCTGCGTTTATAACAGCATTACCAACTGCAAAATATATAGATGTGTTGTCAAAAGAAAAAGACAGGTCTCCATCAGGATAAATCATCGAAGATCCATCAATGGATACAGCCCCATCAATAACACCGTCTCCAAAACTATCAGAAATATCTAATATATATATAGACGAAGCCGAAGGCTCTAAACAATATTCAAAAGATGTTGCTGAAGATGTTGCATTTCCTCCATCAACACTATTTCCTCCCATTTCAGACAACGACCATGTATTTTCGTCAACATACGCATCCCAGCTAAAGTCTATTGTTACAGGGAAACAGTCGTAAGTACAAGACCCGTCATCCTCTGTCGCCTCTGAGCTGTAATTCGATGCAAATAAATCTGTACATCCGCCCAATTCAAATTCATCACAAACACCGTCTCCATCAGTATCATTTAAACAGTTGTTATTACAATCATAGCCAGTTGTTGCAAACTCACAAGAACCATCATCATCAGTAGCTGAAGAATCATAATTACATGCTGAAGCATCTGTACAACCCGCTGTTTCAAATTCGTCACAAACACCATCTCCATCAGTATCTGTTAAACAGTTGCCATCACAATCATAACCAGCATCTGCCGCTGGAGTATCACAACCACAACCTAAATCATTATTATAACATGAACCATCATCATCAGTAGCTGAAGAATCATAGTTACATGCTGAAGCATCCGTACAACCCGCTGTTTCAAATTCATCACAAATACCATCTCCATCAGTATCTGTTAAACAGTTATTGTTACAGTCATAGCCAGTTGTTGCACCCTCACAAGAACCATCATCATCAGTAGCTGAAGAATCATAGTTACATGCTGTATCATCTGTACAGCCTAAAATTTCATCGTCATCGCAAATGCCATCCCCATCGGCATCTGTTAAACAGTCTCCGTTACAATCTAAACCAGATAAAGCATAAGTACAAGAACCGTCGTCGCTAGTAGCTGAAGCGTCGTAGTTACATGCTGTGTCATCTGTACAACCTGGTGTGTCTGCAGTAAATTCTCCTGAAAACTGTGCATCAAGAATTTGCCCAAATCCATTTGCAACGAATGTTGCTGAAAACGGGGGACTAGAATTCATTGTTACTGCATCAGCAACAAATAAATCATTTCCTATTTGAAGCACCCAAGTAATTTCTTCGCCAGCGGCAAAACCATTATCAAGTCCTGATTCTGACGCCCATACTGCAATTGCATATTGATCATCACCATCTAAAACTTCATAGCCAGCATTAACAAGTTCGCCTGAATCATTTGTATAATATGCTCCTAACAACGACCCCATTGGTGCTGGAGTGTCTCCGTTCATAAATACAACATTAGCACTAACTTGAACTGTCATATTAGCGTCAGTGATTGTGTAATCCATAGGTCCTGGTTCCGCTGGCGCATATTCACAAGAACCATCATCAATTGTTGCAGCAGAATTATAATTAGTTGCAGCAGAATCTGCACATCCGAATACTACACATGAGCCATCATCAATTGTTGCATCAGCATTGTAATTGACTGCCGAGTTATCTGTACAGCCTAACACTATACAAGAACCGTCATCGTCTGTAGCAGAAGCGTCGTAGTTAGCAGCATCCTCATTTGTACAGCCAAGAATAGGCTCTGAATCGCCACCACAACTGTCGCAAGTTACTGGACAAGAATCTCCGATTGGCACGCCTCCAAAAACAAAGTCACAACCAAGAGCTACAACAGCGCCTGCACAACCACCAAAGGCAGAAACAGCCGCATCATCATCGGCACAGTCAGAAGGACAGCTATCACAAGATACTGGACAAGACTCTCCAATTGGCACACCTCCAAAAACAAAATCACAACCAAGAGCTGCAACAGCGCCTGCACAACCACCAAAGGCAGAAACAGCCGCATCGTCATCAGCACAATCATCTCCAGTAGAAACCGAAAGAGACAGAACCTGCCCAAAACCATTGCCAACAAACGTTGCTGAAAATGGAGGATCCGAATTCATCTCGGAATCTAAAAGTATTGTTTCTCCTGAAGACTGATCATACATCGCCCACTGAATATCATCACCTGCAGCAAAACCATTGCCAAGACCTGATTCTGATGCCCATACTGCAATTGCAAGTTGATCTCCTTCAAATGGAAGATAACCAGCGTTGGCAAGATCACCATCACTATTAATATAAAAGGCTCCAAGAAGATCTCCTGTTTCCATAACTAAACCACACACGTCCGCACCAACCTGAACTGTCATGTTAGCGTCAGTAATCGTATAATCAAAGTCCTGAGCAAATCCAAAGGAAAAGCATAGACTCAGCAAAAGAGAGAAAAATCTTCTCTTGAAAAGTAAATTTTTTTTCATAGCTACTAAATTTTTAATATTTTGGGGTATATTATTTCTCATATTTTTTTTAAAAAATAAAACCTGGTCAATAAAGACAATTGTCTGAAAACCAACTAATTAATTAACAAAATGGCAGGAGAACGAACACAAATGGGGGTAATCCTACGCCTTCAATTTAGGAATTTTTAATTAAAAAACAATGTAAATTGTTAATTTTTTGTTAATAACTTTTCTGGAACGATTGTTCTGGTTTAGGGCCCTTTAAATGCCAAAATTGAGGTCGGAACCGGATTCGAACCGGTGTAGATGGTTTTGCAGACCACTGCCTAGCCACTCGGCCATCCGACCTAGTTTAAGACTGCAAACATAATAAAAAGTTCTGAAAAGAAAATGTTACTGGGGTTTTCTTAACGATTTTTTTGCAAATGATACTGTACAGATTCAGCGTAAGTATTCATTGGTGGGTTCATTTTTTTAACCATAATTCCCGTCGCTTGAACCTCTGAAAACTCTGACAATATTTTGGACAGAATTCTCTCTGCAACATGTTCAATAAGTTTAGAGGGAATTAACATTTCTTCCGATACTATATCAGAAATTCTAACATAATCGACCGTGTCATGAAGGTCATCGCTTTTTTCTGCATTAGAAAAATTTCCATCTACCCAAACATCTACCCTATAATCGGAGCCTATTTGCCGCTCTTCTTTATAACATCCGTGATAAGCATATATAATTATGTCTTTTACTAAAATTTTTCCCATGTCACATATTGTTGATAGCATAATTTATTCTTTGTTCCATTTTCTCTCTTCCAATTAGCTCTAAAGAATCAAACATGGATGGACCAGACAAGTTCCCTGTTATAGCTATTCGCAACATTGGCATAATTTTACCTAAACCAACTCCCTGAGCTGTAATAAAGGCATGAAATTTTTTTTCAACTTGATCTTTTTTAAAGTTATCAATCGTCAAAAGTTGTTTACATAATTCTGCAAGAACTGGCACAAGTTCTACGTCCCACTTCTTAGAAACAGCCTTTTCATTAAAAAAAACTTCATCCTGAAGAAACGGCCGCCCTTCAATCAATATATCTTTATAAAAAATTGCCCGTTCTTTTACAAGATCAATTACACTTAAAATATAGTCCTTTGTATAGGAACTTAATATTTGGTCATCAATCTTTATAATATTATCAAATATCTCTTGATTAGTTTTTAGCCGCAAATGTTGTTGATTGAACCATTTTGTTTTTAAAAAATCATACTTTGCTCCTGATTTACCAACACGTCCCAGCGAGAAAGCATTCACTAAGCCCAGTAGATCAAAAACCTCTTGGTCCGTGCCTGGGTTCCAACCTAAAAAAGCTAACATATTAACGAAGGCCTCTTTTAAAAACCCCTGTTCTCTATATCCAGAAAAAATATCTTTGTTTTCTGAGTTTATCCATTCAATAGGGAAGACGGGGAATCCTAGTCGGTCACCGTCCCGCTTGCTTAGCTTGCCATTACCCTCTGGCTTTAGTATTAACGGCAAGTGTGCAAAAATTGGTGCCTTATCTTGCCAGCCAAAACATTCATATAAATAAATATGAAGAGGTGCTGAGGGCAACCATTCCTCCCCCCTAATTACGTGACTAATCTTCATGGAATAATCATCAACAACATTCGCAAGATGATACGTCGGCATCCCATCTGATTTAAAGATTACTTTGTCGTCAACATTACTAGAGTTAACACTAACCCAACCTCTTATTTCATCTTCAAATTTAATTTCCTGATTTCGAGGCATTTTTATTCTAACCACATATTTTTCACCCGAAGCAATACGTGTCTTTGTTTCGTCTGCGGGAAGAGTGAGAGAATTTTTCATGCTTGATCGAGTAATGCTATTGTAGGTGGGAGAGGGAACACCTGAAGCCTTCATGCTATTTCTCATTTGCTCTAACTCCTCAGGAGTATCAAAAGCATAATAAGCATGTTTGCTTTCTAACAATTGCTGAACAAAAGACTCATACATAGATTTTCGTTCCGACTGCCTATACGGTCCATATTCTCCACCTATTGAAGGGCCCTCATCAGGAGTTAAACCACACCACCTTAATGACTCAATAATATATTTCTCTGCCCCTAAAACAAATCGTTTTTGATCCGTGTCTTCAATGCGCAAAATAAATTTGCCATTAAATTTGCGTGCAAACAAAAAGTTATACAGCGCTGTGCGAACACCCCCTATATGTAGTGGGCCCGTGGGGCTAGGGGCAAACCGGACTCTAACTAGTTTTTCTTTTGTATCCATAAATTTAAATGCTAAACAAATATAATTAAATCATATTATCTCTGATTTGTGTTTATTATATATTTTTGTCTTATGCAAAAGAGCTATGAAATACTTATATCTAAACTAAACCAGTTTGTAAGAGCATACTATAGAAATCTTATATTTCGAGGCTGCATATATTCCTCTATCAGTTTATTTGCCCTTTTATTTCTTTTTGCAATCATAGAACATTTAAGTTTTCTAAGTGGAGTTGTCCGAAGTATGTTTTTTTGGACATATTGCCTATCAACAATCTTAATTATTATAAGATTTATTGTGATTCCCTATGTGAAAATGGTAAAGCTAACCGCTAATCACTTATCACATAAAGAAGCTGCGAAAATAATTGGATTACACTTTAAGGAAGTCTCTGATAAATTAACTAATATTCTTGAACTTAAAAGCCTTAATGAAGGAAGCGAGGCCTTGATTTATGCAAGCATTGAACAAAAAATAAAGGAAGTTCAACCTACTCCATTTAATAAAGCTATTGACTGGGAGTCAACTTTTAAGTACTCCAAGTACCTACTAATTCCCATTATAGTTGTTTTAATCTTTATTGTTTCTGGCAACAAAGAAGCAATCTCAAATAGCACTTTAAGAATTATAAATTACAATACTTACTTTGAAAAGCCTGCTCCATTTTACTTTAATTTAGAATACGATTCATTAGTTGCTGTTGAAAAAAATAATTTAAAAATTCTCGTAAATATAACGGGTAATGAAATCCCTAAAACTGTTAGCATTAATTATAATCTACGGTCTCAAAAAATGAAACAAATTTCTGCGTCAGAGTTTGAATATACTTTTTACGCATTAGAAAATAACACCAAATTCTATTTTTCTGCCAACAATGAATTCTCAAAAGATTATTATATAACTGTTCTGGGTAGACCAAGCATAGAGGGTATAGATATAGTTATCATGCCCCCAAAGCACACTGGGCTAAATAAAGAAGTTCAAAAAAATATAAGTTCTATTCAAGTTCCGCAAGGCTCAGTAGTAACATGGAAAATAAAAACAAATAAAACTGACACGCTGCTATTTAACAATAATTTTATAACTAAAAATAACAACGGGGTTTTTGAAAAAAAACAACTCATTCTTTCTGATTTAAAATATCAAATTTCACTAGCAAACTCCAACGTTTCCTTTGTTGACACCACATTTTATGACATAAAAACTATTAAGGATAATCATCCAAAAATTTCTATTCAATCTAAGAGTAAAGATAAAAATTCACCACCTGTAATTACTGGTTTAATTCAAGACGATTATGGTTTTTCAAGACTAGATGGATTTGCAAGAATTTACGGCGCGAATAGAGACACAACATTAAAACAAAAAATATTAATTAATAATAATTTGCGCTCTCAATCCTTTGTTTACGCTAGTACAGATATTTCAACACAATTCAAGCCTGGTGAATCAATTGATTTTTATTTTGTTGTCAAAGACAATGATGCACCAAACAATTATAAAGAAACACAGAGCGAAATTATCACCTTTAATGCTCCAACATTTGACGAAGTTGAAGAAAATTATGAACAAATAAACCAGGAAATAAAAAATACTATTACGGCAGAAATGACCATTATAAAAAATCTAGAAAAAGAATTGTCTGATTTTGAAAAAGACTTAATAGAAAAAGATTCGCTTGATTGGCGAGACCGTAAAAGGTTAGAAGAAATTCTAAAAAAACAGGCTGCCCTAGAAAAAAAAATAGACGGACTAAAAGAGACCTCAAAACTAAACTTTGAGCAACATAATAACAATTCTCAACCAAGCAAGGAAATTCTAAAAAAACAGGCTGCTCTTGAAAAATTATTTAACGAAATAATGCCGGATGAAATAAAAGAATTATATCAAGAATTAAATAAACTAAAAGATCAATTAAGTAAAGAAGACCTTCAACAGAAATTAAAAAAATTACAACTTTCTAATGAAGATTTAGAAAAAGAACTCGATAGAAATCTAGAAATTCTAAAACAAGTTGAATTAGATCAAAAAATTGAAAATATTATAGCTAAAATAAACCTGCTTGAGAAGGAGCAGAATAAATTGTCTCAGAATCAAAATGACGCACCATCAAAACTAGAGTCTCAAAAAAAACACATAGAAGATTTTAAAAAAATTCAAGAGGATATAAAAGAAATGCAACAATTAAATAAAAGTTTAGAGAATAAGAAAAAAATTGGAACAACTAAAACACTAGAAGAAACTATAAAAAATGAGCTAGAAAAGGGACAGCAAAACTTAGAAAAAAAGCAAAATAAAAAAGCAAGCAAATCACAAAAAGAGACTGGAAAAAAATTACAAGAATTGGCCAACTTCTTTGAAAAAACTAAATCAGATAACAGTGAAAGCCAACACTATGAAAACATGGATGTTTTAAGACAAATACTAGAAAATTTAGTTTATTTTTCATTGGAGGAAGAAAATATTCTTCTAGATTTTCAAGAGCTGGAAAAAGACAACCCAAGATATGTGGAATTAATGCACAAGCAGCAAGACTTACGTGATGCTGCTAAAATCATCGAAGATTCCCTTTTTGCTTTAAGTAAGCGCGTTCCTCAAGTTTCTTCAAAAATTAATAGAGAGATTAATTACATTGATCAAAAAACTGGATCTGCGATTGATTACCTTAGAGAGCGCTTAACATTAAAAGCTGTGCAAGAACAACAATTTATTATGACTTCTGCTAACAATCTTGCCGTATTGCTTTCAAGCATATTAGAACAAATGCAGCAAGATATGGCAAATGATTTGCCAAGTACACAGCAGTGTGAAAAACCTGGAAAAGGGTCCCCAAAACCAGGAGACTTAAAAAAAATGCAAAAAGAATTAAGCGAACACCTACAACAAATGAAACAACAGATGGGGCGAGGAGAACAAAACAACATGCAAGGCGAAAACCTGTCTAAAAAACTTGTTGAAATGATGGCAAAACAAGAATTAATTAGAGAGTCTCTAGAAGAGCTGCGAAATGAGATGAAAGACAAAGATGGCTTAAAGTCTTTAGATAAGGCTATTGAGGAAATGGAAAAAACTGAAAAAGATATTGCAAACAATCAAATAACAATGGAGTCTTTATTAAGACAAAAAGAAATAATAACTAAACTTTTGGAAGTTGAACAGTCTATGAGAGAACAAGGAGAAGACGATGAGCGTGAATCTAAACCCGCCATATCTGAGTATGAACGAATTCTTAACGAAGCGTATGAACAATATGAGCAAGAAAAATTAAGACAAACGGAGCTTTTCAAAACAAAGCCTCTTCAAATAAATGATTACTACAAACAAAAGATTGACAGATACTTTAATTTAATTTTAAAATAATTAAAATGGAACTAGAGATTAATTACTTTTTTGAAGACATACCAAAGTTTAAATATGGCATGCCTACAAAAAAATGGTTAAAGCTTTGTCTTTCTAAGGAAAAAAAAGAAGCTGGTGTTTTAAATTTTATTTTTTGCTCAGACGAATATTTAAGGTCGCTAAACATTAAATACTTGAAAAGAGCGTATTTAACAGACGTTATTGCTTTTCCGCACCCAGAGCCTGATTTTTTAGAGATTCGGTCTTGCAGCAGTATTTCTGGAGACGTTTTTGTTAGCATTGAGCGAGTCAAAGAAAATAAAAAAAAATATAACACTATATTTGCCGAGGAATTGAAGCGTATAATGGTCCATGGCTGCCTTCATTTAATTGGCTTCAAAGATGAATCTAAGGCTGAAAAAAAAATTATGAGAGAAAAAGAAAATACCTATATTAAACTAAAAACCAACTAGCATGTTTAACAATCATCATGATGTTATCGTTGTTGGTGGCGGGCACGCAGGATGTGAGGCGGCCGCAGCCGCAGCCAATCTTGGAAAAAAGGTACTCCTAATTACAATGAACATGCAAACCATTGGGCAAATGTCTTGTAACCCTGCCATGGGAGGTATTGCAAAAGGGCAAATAATTAGAGAGATTGATGCACTAGGAGGGTACTCAGGTATTATTACTGACAATACCATGATTCAGTACAAAATGCTTAACAAATCTAAGGGGCCTGCAATGTGGAGCCCAAGAGCTCAAAGTGACAGAATGGAATTTGCAGCAGAATGGCGATTTCAACTAGAGAACATCCCAAACATTGACTTCTGGCAAGATATGGTTATAGATTTAATTATCGAAAATAATAAAATTCATGGTGTTGTAACTGCCTTAGGCAGGTCTATTAAAAGTAAATGCGTTATACTTACAAACGGGACTTTTCTTAACGGACTTATTCACGTTGGTAAAAAAAATTTTCAAGGAGGAAGATCAGGAGAAAAATCTTCTAAAGGAATTTCAGAATCCCTTAAAAAAGCTGGCTTTATAACTGGAAGAATGAAAACAGGGACTCCCCCAAGAATTGACGGAAGAACACTAAATTATGATCTTCTAGAAAAAGATTCTGGCGACGAAACACCGCAAACGTTTAGTTTTTTGAACAGGTCGATTTTAAAAAACCAAGTCTCTTGCCACATGTGTTACACAAATAAAAAAGTTCACGAAATACTTAAGGCAGGTTTTAAAAATTCACCTCTATTTGATGGCAGCATTAAGGGCGCTGGTCCAAGATACTGTCCGTCAATAGAAGATAAAATAACTCGTTTTGAAGACAAAGAACGACATCAAATTTTCATAGAGCCCGAAGGAAGAAAAACATGCGAGATATATGTAAATGGATTTTCAACATCTCTCCCCGAAAAAATTCAACACGATGCCCTAAGAGAAATACCTGGGTTTGAGAAAGTAAAACTTTTTAGACCTGGCTATGCAATAGAATATGACTACTTTCCACCAACCCAGCTAAATCATAGTCTTGAAACTAAAGTTGTTGAAAACTTGTTTTTTGCAGGGCAAATCAACGGAACGACTGGGTACGAAGAAGCTGCCTGCCAGGGATTAATTGCTGGAATAAATGCTTCGCACAAAATAGAAAAACTTCCTCCCTTTATTATTAAAAGAAATGAAGGGTACATTGGGGTACTTATTGATGACCTGGTCACAAAGGGAACTGACGAACCATATAGAATGTTCACGTCTAGAGCTGAATATAGAATACTGCTGCGACAAGATAACGCAGACCTCCGACTAACGCAAATTGGAGCCAGCATCGGACTAGCTTCTAGCGAAAGAGTTGAACGTCTTAATTATAAATTAGATTATATTAAAAAATTATCACACCTTATTCAGTCCAAAAATATATCCCCCGAAGAAATCAACCCAACATTAATTAATCTTGGTGAAAGCACAATTAAAAACAAAACCAGGATCTCAAAAATTCTTTCAAGACCTAACATTTCTTTTGAACATGTTATGAATTGCAGCTCAGTATCAGAGTTTTTTAAAGTAAATAAATTAGACAGAGAGTCTATTGACCAAGTAGAGATATCTTTGAAATACTCGGGATACATAGAGAAAGAAAGAGAAAATGTTGAAAAGTTTAATAGGCTAGAGAATATCACCCTTCCAAAAAACTTTAATTATACAAAGATTAAATCTATCTCAAGTGAAGGGCGAGAGAAACTAAAACGAATTCAACCCAATACGATAGGCCAGGCTTCACGAATCTCGGGGGTTTCACCGTCAGACATAAGCGTTCTGCTTGTTCACATGGGACGATAACCGAAATGTTCCACGTGAAACAATTTCTATAATTAACTTATAATCAATAGATTAAGTCTATTTTACCGCGACCTTTTTAATAATGCTGCCTAATGGTGATTGAACCTTTAAAACATAGATGCCTGAAGAGATCGACTGAAGACTAATTGCGTGTGGCTCTTCACCGTTTTCTCCAAAACAGCCCGAGCAATGATAAACCAGCTTGCCACTAAGGTCGTACATTGTCATTTCTGTTGCGTTTGTATTATACGCAACTACATTAAACACCTGCTCAGACGGATTTGGAAACACAATAACCTGGGCAGTGGCGGTTGAGAGATCTTCAAAGACTGATGTTGCCTGTTCACACGATTCAACACAGTCCTCATAGGACAAAAACTGACCAGTAAGAGACTGTTCGCAAATACCGTCACCAAGACACTCGTATTTAATTGGAGCCTCCGTAATCTCAATTGCAGTAAAAAGACACTCTAGATCACCACCTATATTGTATTGGCTCAAAACTATCTGACCCTGCCCAGTTCCATAATTCCACTGAATAGCTATCGTGTTTTCCGATGATGATGTAAATAAAATTTCTCCACCACTAACAGACCACTCAGATGTATTAGTAAATTCAGAAGGAAAAGTATATTGCCAAATTGACCCCTCCTGAACTACCGTCGGCCCAACAATTTCCTCAGTAGCTACAGATAGACATTCCTCAAAATGAGCCACTATAACTATTGTTGAGCTTAGGTCAAAAATAATATCTGGATTTGTGGGGTCCTCTAAAACCAGATCTCCCTCAATCACCTCCCAATAAAAATTAAAAGCATTACTGCTCGCATTAGCCGACATACTGATTGGAAGTCCAGAATAGTACACTCCTGTCCAGGGACTGTTTTCAGTGTCTAGCTCTATAGAGTTCAGCTCCACTTCACCATCTCCCTCTATAATAACGGTAACATTCATAGCCTCTACATCATAGCAATCTTCCATACCTTCAACAAACTCATCTGAGCATCTTTCTAAAATAAAATCTCGCAACTCTTGAACATTATCTTCCCATTGAGAAAAACTTCCTCCCCATCTTTCTATTTGGGCCGGCATTTCTGGCTCAATAATATTTATCAAACTATCTAAGTGTCCAATCATAAAATCACAACTAAAAATTGTGTTAGAGAGGTCGGCATAACGATTAATATAATCTGCACTAAACTCGTCGTTGTCAAATAGGGCATTAAGAATTGGCACATGGCCCTGGCCTCCTGGATCCCCCAGTGTTTCTGGATCACAAGGATCTGCACCAGCACCAGTGTCTGGTATCCCTGTATAATTTACATAGTGACCAAAAGTAGCATCCATGTCCCACAAAATATACCTCCATTTTCTTTTATCTCCATTTGGATTTTTTCCTCTCCACCAGCCGGTATTCCAATTTAACCAATCCATGGCAACAACATAAGAATTTAAAATAAAGTAATCAATTAGACTTCCCGTGTTATAAACGCTTTTTACATATGTATAGTTATCTATATCTGACATGTCATTACCTGTGATAAAGTCAACTAAATCGTCCCATTCATTTTCAGTAGTGTTATCTCCAAATTCCACCCAGGTGCCTCCCCATGTCTTTAAAAAATCAACATAACCTTCTCCCTGATCATAATAGTACTCTAAAAAATCTAAGTCATCAACCTTCTCCCTATAATCATAAACGCCCCAATATTCTCCGTTTACATATAAAATGCACGACTCATGTGAGCGCTCATCCATTCTCAAATCGCCAATCTGTGACAAGGAGTGACAATAAGAATCTCTAATGTGAGCTGGAGAGCCAAAAGTAGCAGGATAATTATCATTAGCTGCACACTTTAAAATTAATCTTTGAAAAGAATCGCGATCTTTGGTTGTAAAAAGCTTATCATTAATTGCGTGATTATAGCCATACTGATCACGAATAATAAAATCTAAACCACGCTGATCATAAGCCCACGAATCGTTGCCATGCTTGTTAAACTCCCCAACGGCCTCATCAATTAACGCTCCGTCACTATTGAAGATTTCAAAAGATCCAATCGGTCGTATTTGATTACCATACAGCAAATTATCTACCTGTGATCCTGCGATAGAAATAACATGCATAGTGTGTTCTTGATTCAGAAAATATGTGTTTGTTTCAACAAAGCTATTTAGATATTGATTATCTTGACTTATAGCGATTGCGCGAACAACCACAGTGTTGTCTACAATAAGACCGGGCTCCGATAATTGAATATTACCGCTTTGATCGATAGATCCATAAAGGGCTGAACCGGTGTTCGGAATCGAGCCATCTAGGGTATAATATATATCAACATTGACATCATCACAGTTAATAATTAATTCTATCGAATTTTCATAAAATCCTGCATTATAATTAAAGTATGGTGTTGCTTTATAATTAATATATGAATCTGTATTTGCCCCCCCTGGGCTTGAGTTAGTAAAAATCGACCAGTCGGAGGCTCCATCTGCAGTTCGCCCTATAGAGTGATTAAGTTTATGTCTCGATAATTGAACATAATCAATAGTTGTTAAATCTGGAGAAACTAATATTATATATTCATTGTTCTTTGTCTGAGAAAGCTTAAAGCTTGTTTCATTTGTAGAAATTTCTAAATCTGGATTTAGCCCCGAAGCATATATTACAACATGCTCTTGAGGCTGTAAAATCAAAGAATTTGGAAACTGCCATTTAAGTAAATTGTCTATTTTATCACTTAAAAAATAACCTTGTAAATCAACTGGCTCTTGAGAGTTATTAAACAATTCAACCCAGTCTTCATAATCTCCACAATCGCCTCCATCATTATCACAGTTTGACGCCGAATACTCATTAATCATGATTCCATTAAAGACTCCAAACAAACAGGACGCATCTTCGATTGTAGCATTAGCATTATAATTAGTCGCATTTGGACTTGTGCAGCCCTCTAATAATGGGCAGTCCTGGTTAAATTCTCCTGGGGTAGGGCACATGCTAAAGCTCCACCCCTCATCATACGTGGCGCCATCTGGGAGGGCGATAAAAGAAACATCTTCAGATTGAGCCCCATACACAATGTCAATAATAGCATTCCCTTCGGGGTCTATTCCAATAATGTTTTCGCCATCATTATTTAACTTGGCCTCTATGTGAAGTGGGCCTTGATCTGGATCATTATCATACCATAAAACCAAAACTCCTCCGCTACTGATGGTGGTAATCTCAGGATATCCACTCTGTATCGTTGTTCCTCCATCTTGATCTCCAAAAAAATAGCCTGCTAGGTCAATTGGAGAAGGCCCAAGATTTATTAGCTCTAAAAAATCTTCTGTTTCATTAAAATCATCCAAACAACAATCTCCGTTGTCAGCAAAAAATTCATTTACTTGGATTTGTGCTGGTGCGCACAAAAAAAATCCAATAAAAAAAATATAGAATATAAGGTTTTTCATAAGTATAGAATTTCACTAAAGATAAAAAAAAATACTATTATTTAGCTATTAAATATTGCTGACAACACTTTAGACTATTCTAATTGCTGAGATCTTGGGAATTGTGGCTGGAATGACCTAGGAGCTTTTAGTTTGTTTTCTTCTTTTTTGTTTTCTCTTCTTTGGGCTTGAGCTTGCCAGCCCTCATTCCACGCAGCCAACATCTGGCCTACATGATTTTTTCTAGTTTTCTTGATTTTTTTTGGCTCTTCTATCTTTATGACTTCTGTTTTTGGGATAACGGGGCAAATACTTAAATCTATATTCATTTCCTGACAAACAGCCTTTTTATCATCTTTTGACTTAGATTTTTTGGTTTTTTTGTTGCTAAATTTTTCATTTATTTTTTCATATTTTTTCAGCTTTTTTGAAATTTTATTATTCCACCTCTCTTGAACACTTGTGTTTTTTGGAATTCCCTTCTTGGGGTTCCAGGCCGTCTCCACATTATACTGTTTCCTAATTTGATCCGACTCTCTTTTAAATGATTGAAGCTCTTGCCAAAAAACCTCAAGTGACTCACTGCTACAAATTAATTTTTTCTTATTCAAGTGTGCCTGTAGTGCTCGAGCATGCCACTCAATAATATCAAACTCCCGCTGCCTACTGTTTAAAACAATTGTTTTTGTTTTTGTTGGTATATCCTTGGTAGACCACCATGAAAGGTCTTGTCTAAATAGGGCGGTAGCATTAAAAACTATTGTATTGTCCATGCATTGGCAATCCACCATGATATCGCCCTCCAATGTAGCGGGATTTTTAAGTTTTTTGCGTTCCTTCTCACTTGGATTATAATACTTCTGAAAATTATTCGTTTTTAAATCAAATGCTTTCCACTTTAACTCATCCGAATATGGGCTAGTTTGTCTTCCTTGAAAAATACCATTAAAAAACTCTCCTTGAAGCGTGTTTTTTTCTTCAATTTTATCGCGACCATATTTTACCTGCCTGACATATGTAAGTTCTCCTTTACCACACATTGTTCCATAAAACCAGTTCCCAGAATAATTTATATTTTGCATGTACTTAGTCGACTCCATAGATGCGGTTCCATGACCATGTCGTCGGTTTTTTGAAAAACTGCCAGTATATGAATATGATTTTTTGAAACTTTCGCTGCCATATCCATCTTTCAACCCATTTCGCCAACTGCCATTATAAGTATATCCTCTTTTTGTTGAAAACACTCCATCACCATTAATTTCTGAATCTATAAATTCACCAGAATACACAGCATTCTTTAGTTTGTATTCACCCGTCCCGGAAATACAATCGCCAGTAACACACTGACCAAAAATTATTAGAGGTAAAAATAATATGGGAATAAATAGTCTCAAATCTATAAAGTATACTTTTGTCAATTTACAAATAATTTTTTTCTCATAAATTATATTTTATTAAAACTATGTGACCCTGGCAGGATTCGAACCTGCAACCAGCAGAGCCGAAATCTGCCATTCTATCCAGTTGAACTACAGGGCCTAGATGCGTTGTAAAAATACCAAAATACTATTGATATTCGTTATATTTGTCTAACTGTTTACATATGTATAGAATTCTTGTTTTTGTATTTATCTATGGGCTGGCTTTGACTGGAATCGGACAAAGCTTAAAAATTGGTGACTGGAGCATTCACCTAAACTATACCAATATTAATACTGCTACCAGTATAAATGGTCTAGTTTATATTGGAACTCAGTCGGGCTTGTTTTTGTATGATAGCAACGAAAATAGCTTAACAACATTTTCTAAACTAGATGGACTTAATGGACACAATGTTCAGTCATTAGCTCATGATCCTATTCGTGAAACAATTTTAATTGGATATAAAGATGGAAATATCGATATTTTGAAAGATGGCTTAATCACCAACTTGCCCGATATTTATTTATCAAATATTATTGGAGACAAGTCTATTAATTCCATATTTATTGATGGAAAATTCGCATATCTCTCTTGCTCATTTGGGTTAGTAATTGTCAACCTTGAAAAAAGAGAAATAAAAGAGACCTGTTATTTTGAAAATGAGGGAGTTAACGCTGAAGTGTATCAAGTATATGTATTTGATGATGAAATCAATAGTGTAAGTGATTCGTTTTTAGCCAATAAAATATTTGTTGCAACAAATTCAGGGCTATTTTTTGCTAATAAATCTGACAATTTACTAGACTTTAGTTCGTGGGAGAAAAATTCTACAATTTCTTTTGAAAAAATAACTGGCTCGTTTAATTTTTCTTTAGAAGAACAAGAAGTTAAGCAGGTTTTAGGATTTGATCTAAAGGAAAATGGGGGGAAAAAGCTTGCAATAGTAACAAATTTAAATTTTGCTGAGATGGGTTATCCTATGGGGCTAAATAATGAATACAACTTTTTTGAACTTAATACTATTTCTAACGATAATAATAATACATCATCTAGTCTATTAATTTTTAATTATAAGGAAACTGTCCCTGGAAAAGTTATTAGGGCTCAATATAACGCTCATGCTCAAAAAACAGTTGTTATCACCATTTTTGAGGACAACAATAATTTAATTATACTAGACCCTTTTTTAAAAACATCTAGCTATCTCACAATAGAAAATCTTAGTAGTGTTGATTTTAATTTATCTCCAAGTTGTGGAATAGTTCTGGATGATTATAATAATTCTGGAAGATTGTTTTTAGGAGACGAAAAGTACGGCGGGTTAGTTTTAGTCAACAAAAACAAAGAGCTTTTTTTCAGCGAATATATTGCTCCAAACGGCCCCGCAGACATAAATACGGGGGTCGTTTTTAATCATAACAATAGCGTGGTATTTACGCATGGAGGAAGGACAAGCGATTGGAACAATGCGTATAATTATCAAGAGTTTTCTGTTTATTCCAACAATTACTGGAGCGCCTCCGATACTATTTTAGAACTAGGAGTTTATGACATTGTTTCCGGGTGTTCTAGTGGGAATAAGTTTTTTTTAGGAAGCTGGAACAAGGGTTTACTGGAGTTTCAGGGCACAACTTTAACGCAATTATATAACGAGCAAAATACCGAGGCATTAATGCCTGCTTTCGGTACAAGCAATTATATTAGGATAGGAGGGATTGATACTGATTCAAATAATAATTTATGGATAACTAATTCTCAGTCCGACAAGCCGCTAGTAAAATACTCTCCAGAAAATAATTCGTGGAGTAATTATCCAGTCGCTGGAATTTCATCAGAAAATGACATGTCAGGGAAAATTCTTTGTGCCAGCAATGGCCAAAAATGGATTCAATTACGAAAAAATGGGGTTATTGTTGTTGAGGAGGAGGGGGGACAAGCTAAAAAAATTAACGAATCCAATGGCCTGGCCAGTAATACGGTGAATTGTTTTTCTGAAGACAAAGATGGCGCAGTCTGGATTGGCACATCACAAGGACTATCCGTTGTTTTTTTTCCAAATACTCTTTTTAATTCACAGTCTATTGAAGTAGAATATATATTAATTGAAACAGATGATGGATATGTAGAGCGCTTATTTGAGAATACTGAAATTCTAGACATTGAAACAGATGATGCTAATAGAAAGTGGGTGGCAACAAAATCAAGTGGTGTTTTTTTAGTGTCTGAGGATGGTAGTGAGCAAATCCATCACTTCACAAAAGAAAACAGTTTTCTTTTAGATAACATGGTCTATGACATAAATATTGTTGAATCTTCTGGGGAAGTGTTTTTTGCAACCAACAAAGGCCTATGCTCATTCCGATCAGACGCAACAACATCTTTCAGTAATTTTAATGATGTAATTGTTTTTCCTAATCCAGTAAAAAGAGACTATGAGGGGCTCATCGCTATTTCTGGATTAGAATATAACACCGTGGTTAAGATAACGGATGTTTCTGGAAATTTAGTTTACGAAACCATCTCAAATGGAGGGACAGCTACGTGGGACGGAAAACGATTTGATGGCGCTAAGGTTAGTACTGGAGTGTATTTGTTTTTATGCACCTCTTCCGATTTTGAAAAAAGTGTTGTTAAGAAAGTTCTAATATATAATTAAATTATGTTTACCACAACCAGCGGAATTGTACTAAAAACCTATCCATTTAGGGATAATAAAATTATTGCCAAGGTGTACACTGAGCAATGTGGATTAATGTCTTTTATCATTCAAAAAAATAAATCTCAATCAATACTTTCGGAGTTATTAACTATTGCAGAAATAACATATAAGAACTCTGCGTCTCAGTCATTAACATACATAAAGGAAGCTCGGGTGGAATACGTTTATAAAAGTTTGACAACAAATGGGGACAAAATTCAATCAGCAATTGTGTTGTGTGAAATACTTAATAAATGTGTTAATGAGACAAATAAAAAATTATACGATTTTATAATTAAAAGTTTTATCTTCTTGGACCGTGTAAAAGCCGTGCCAAATGGTTTTAATAATTTTTTTTTGTTAAGGTTTTGTGATATTATAGGCATTAAACCTCTAAAAGACAATGTAGACAATGTGGAAAACATGGTCTTAAACATGACTGAGGGTTGTTTTACAAAAAACAACCCTAGTGAAAAGAACAAATTCTTGGTCCCAAGAAAAGAAAGCAGCGAAATATATAAGCTATCGTTATTAAATTTTTCTAATTTAAGCAATTACACTATGGACCGCCACCTAGAATTTCGCGTTTTTAATTATTTAATATCTTACGTCTCCTTACATGTTGCGGATTTAACTAATTTAAAATCTGTTAAGATTTTTAAAGAACTTGTGAATTAATTATGGTACGATTTTTGATTAAAAAATTATATACTAAATATATGGCCGTGAAATACTTCCTCCTAATTCTTTTATTCCCGTTAATTGTTTCATCTCAAGAAAAAATAGTTGTAGACGGCGAAAGAAACCCTATTAGTAATGTGTCTGCGTTTAATTCACTAAAAACAAAGAGCGCCTTGTCAAATAATGATGGAATTATTAATCTTAGTCGTTTTCTTTATAACGACACAATTATATTTCAACACCCCGGTTATAAAACTAAAAAAATTGTAAAAAAAAATATCAATGAATATCTACTGATGGAGCTAGATTATCAATTATTGGATAATATTATCATTGCTGAAACCAAAAACAATAATAATATTAAGAATTCTGCTGAAAAAAAAATATACATCTCTAGCGATGAAATAAAAGAAATAACTGGAACAACAACCGCTGACTTATTAGAAAAAAAGGGCGGTGTAAGTGTGCAACGGAGTCAAATGGGGGGGGGGAGCCCTAATATAAGAGGATTCGAGGCCAACCGGGTTTTATTAATGATTGACGGAGTCAGACTAAACAATGCGATTTACAGGTCTGGGCACTTACAGAATATTATTACAATTGACGAATTTATGTTAAATGACATTGAAGTTGTCTTTGGCCCCAGTTCTGTCATATATGGAAGCGATGCCATCGGAGGAACTATTCACATGAAAACAAAAGAATTGTATTTTACGAACCACTCTGTTTGGAGTGGCGAGAGTTTTTCTAGCTATAACTCTTCAAGCCGGGGGCTTAAAAAAAATATTAATATTTCTTTTGAGTCATCAAATTACTCCTACATAACTAGCTTTTCGTTTAAAAATTTTGGAGACTTACAAATGGGATCATTTAGGCCGCATGGTTATAAAAACTGGGGGCTGGTTAATCATTATATAGATCCCGACGGAAGCATTGTTTGTAACCCCAATCCTGAAACGCAGATAGGCACAGGGTATAAACAATATGATTTTTTTCATAAGGGGATTCTTAAAACTAGTGACAACTCTAGGCTAACTGCAAATATTCAATACTCAACTTCATCTAATATTTCTAGATTCGATCAACTAAATGATGGGGACGGTGAATGTGTGTTTGAAAATGGAATTTGTCTCGGCGGTGATGATTTAAAATTTCACTCATACTACTATGGTCCTCAAAAAAGATTTTTAGGAAGTCTAACATTTAGCCTATTTGGACAATACTTTGATAAAGCTGACATAATAGCAAGTTACCAAAAGGTTAAAGAATCTCGCCACAAATGGAAACTAGAGGATTATTTAAATTTTAATCCTGAAGAAGATAAAGGGAGTGAACTCGATATGATTAATCAATTTGAAAGTGTTGATGTGTATGGCTTAAATATTAACCTCAGACGTGGAAATTTTTTTATTGGCTCAGAAACCTCTTACAATAATGTTGTTTCGGAATCTTCAAGTAACAGGAATAGTGCTGCAATTGAAGACACGCGATATCCTTCCGAGGGCTCTGGGTTGTTTAGTACAGCTTTTTATGCAAATGTGCTAAAAAGATTTTCTCACAAGTTCCAAGTGGAGACAGGGCTTAGGTTTACTATTTCAAAAATTAACGGGAACTACCCTGATATTACTGATGCTGGAGGAGAAGACCTATTTAACTTATTAAGCGAAAGCACATCTGTTTCAAATAGCGTTTTGTCGGGGAACTTAAAGCTTGTTTATTTTCCAAATGACTCCTGGAAGATTAGCTCAGTTACTTCTAGGGGCTTTCATGCGCCTAACGTAGATGATATGTTCAAGGTTTTTCGAAAGGGAGATATTGTCACAGTCCCGTATAAAGAACTCCGTCCAGAGTACTCATTAACACAAGAGATTTCTGTAACAAAGGAAGTATCTGATAACCTTACACTTTATGGCCTTGGATATTTTACTAGACTAAGCAGCGCAATTATTAAAGACACTTTATTTATGGACTTAAACCCCGAACCAAACGAGGAGTATTTAGTAAGTACTATGGTTTATGATGGCGAAATACTTACCACTTTTGCAAACCAAAACGCAGATGAAGCAATCAATATTTATGGTTTTACATTAGGTTTTCAATCAACTATTTTTGGATTTAATATTAATAAAGACATCAATATTATAAATTATAAAAACTCGAATTTGAATGCCGGGCCATTTGCACACATCCCTCCTTTGTTTGGCAAATTAGAGGTCGCAAAACATTACAATCTTTGGAGTGCAAGATTTCTTTGCTTGTATTCAGGGGCAAAAAATGCCAACACTTTTGATAATGGCGGTACCGACAACTTAGACGAAACGCCAGTAATTGGTGAAGACGAAATTGGCAATACACTATATGCAGGACTGCCTGCATGGTATACATTAAATTTTAGCATTAAATATAACTTTTTAGACAAATCAAGTATTCTGTTAGGCATTGATAATATTTTAGACGCGCACTATAAAACATTCGGATCAGGCTTAAGTGCTCCTGGTCGGAGTATAATTTTTTCTCTTCACCATAAGTTTTAAATCTTTAAAAAAAATCGGCAGTTTGTACAATAGACTCAAGGTGCATAAGTGGTATTTTTTTGTTTTCCCCTGGAGCATAAACATATGTATAAATTATTCTGTCGCGCACACTCTGATTGCCAGGAATATAATAAAGTTGATACACTCCTCCCATAAAATCATTTTCCATGCGCCATAATGATTGTATTTTTATTGCTGAAAAACCTCCAAGCATTATCGTATCTATGGATTTTTGTGCTCTACTTTCAAAAGTCATGTAAGAGTTTTCCAGCGGTCCTAAAATATTTGCTTTTACTATACTGTCTACCACTCTGCAAATTTTATAGGGACTTAAAGAAGTGTCTTTGTGATCTAGATTTGACAATAATATGCCTTGGCCTATTTTTGGTGTCTCATTACGAAACCATGTTGTTTTTTGAGAATCCAGTGCTAAAAAAAATTTTTTTGGTAATAGAATTGAGAGATTGTGTTTGTTATTTATTATTCTTTGTAATTCTATATTGTTTTGGTTTTTATACTTTAATATTTGTCGTTTTATCTCCATTTCTTTGATTTGAAAAACTAAGTCTACTATCTTTTGTTTGTTGCTTAGTAAATCTTTGGAAGAATGGCTGTTTAAAAAGACTGCATTTTGATTTTTGGCAAAAATATTATCTGTATGCTTAATACTAAATGTGTCTGATTTGGTAACAAACAAGAGGTTTTGGTGTCTTTTAAAAATCCCCTTAAAACTAGTTTGATCTAATTCAATGATATTTAAAACTCTTTCTGGCTGAGGAGATGGACCTATTTCAACTGATAAAAAATTGCGAAGAAGTTGATAAAAATTATCGTCATGTTGGTCTGTGTTTTTTATAATGATTATTTCTAGTGGCTCACCGATTGCCATTGGCAATTCTTTTATACCAGATTGTCTTATAAAAAGAACACCCGCTAACAATAAAATAATTATATATATATATCTTATCTTCAAAATAATTCTATTTAACTATTATATAAATATTTAAATACTTTCCTTCTTTTATTTTATCTGTTTTTAAATCATTCCACATCATAATTTCTTTAATGGTACAATTATATTTTGATGCAATTTTTCCTAAATAATCTCCACTTTTAACCTTATAGCGTACTCTTTCTAGGTCTGTAAATTCGGGGAACTTTAAATTTTCTGCTAATTCCATTCTCTTAATATTAATATAAATACTGTCCTCTATTTCTAAAAACTTGTCAACTTCTTTTTTAGGTAATATTAGTGGGAATTTTTCAGAATTAAGAGACGGAATAATTTTATGTCTATACTTTGGGTTAAGCTCTTCTATATTACTCAAATCTAAATCAAGTAGTTTGGCTAAGTGGGCCATTTTAACAGGTTCTCTTAAATATATGGAGTCTGTTTCTCCATGATGTATAATATAATTGGGGTCTGGTTTTATTCCATATTGATCTGCGAAAATCATAACATAATATGCGGCTATAAGGGCGGGAATATAGTTTCTAGTTTCTTTAGGCAAAAACGGTCTTAGCTCCCAATAATTTTGCTTGCCTCCTGAACGTCTAATCCCTTTAGTGATATTTCTTGAGCCGGCATTATATGAGGAAATGGCGAGCTCCCAATTTTGAAATTTTTTATAAGATTTCTTTAAGTATTCGCATGCCGCCTGTGTAGACCTATATGCGTCTTTTCTCTCGTCCAAATAAGAATTTATTCGTAACCCATATTCCTTTGCTGTTAAATACATAAATTGCCACAAACCCACTGCTCCCGCATATGATCTTGCATGAGGATCAAGCGCAGATTCAATTACTGGCAAATATTTTAATTCTAGTGGCAAACCATTCCTGTCCAGTGTCTCTTCAAAAATAGGAAAATAATACTCTGATAGCGCTAATAATTTACTTACTTGCTCTGGCCTTTGGAATAAATAAAACTTAATGTGTTGTTCAATTGTTTTATTATAAACAAGGTTTAGTGGGGTTAATGTATTTAAGGAGTCTATTTGGTGCTCTATAGTTTGAGGATCAAAAAAAAAATCTTTTTTATTTAATGTTGAGTCTATTTTTGCAATAAAAAGGGTGTTAGAAAATGAACTATGAAATACTAAAAAAAAAATCGCTAAAAACTTTAACATATGAGATGAATTTAGTATTGTGATAATTGAGTTGCTGTGTTTAACATGTCTTTGTCTGTAAAATACTTCCCTATTAATTGTGCTGATGCCAAAAACTTATAGTTCGCTTTTAAAGGAAATGATATTGCCGGATGTCCTGACAAATTTGCTTGAACCGTAAATACATCTTCGTAGTACCTTTGAATTAAATTAGGCTTTTTTTCTCCTAGCATAAATGGCAAATTAGGGGTGGTTGGCAAAAGTATATAATTATATTTTAACAAAATTTTTTCTGTGTCTTTTTTAATTAAACTTCTAATTTTCTGAGCTTTTGTATAGTACGCATCATAGTATCCTGAGCTTAAAACAAATGTTCCAAGCATTATTCTTCTTTTTACCTCTTTGCCAAAATTTTCAGTTCTAGTAGTATTTATTAATTGAACAAGGTCTTTTGAGGTGGCCGCATTACCATATTTAATGCCATCATATCGGGCTAAATTAGACGAAGCTTCAGCCGTAGTCATAACATAATATGCAGATGTCAAATAGTCTAATAATGGCAAATCCACATACTCTACTTTGTGACCTTCTTGTTTTATTTTTTTAATTAAATCTAAAAATTGTGCCTTAACCTGGGGGTCTATTCCAGGCAATTCAACTGCATCTTTAATAACGGCAAAACTATACTTTGATCGTTTTTCTAACTTTTGAGAATACGTTTTTTCTCCAATACATGTACTATCAAAATTATCTTTTCCTGAAATAACATCCATAATAAGCCTAGAATCTGAGACGCACTTTGTTATCGGACCTATTTGATCAAATGACGATGCAAAAGCAATTAGTCCATGCCTAGAAACATGGCCATATGTAGGTTTAAATCCGACAACTCCACAAAACGCGGCCGGCTGTCTAACAGATCCTCCTGTATCTGAGCCCAATGAGGCGTGACACAAGTTAGCCCTAACTGCCGCCGCTGATCCTCCAGAAGATCCACCCGCAGTATAATCTGTGTCAATTGGATTTTTAACGGGTCCATAAATAGAGGTTTCGTTGCTTGATCCCATGGCAAACTCATCGCAATTTAATCTTCCTATAATAATTGCATCTTCTTCTATTAATCGGTCAACAACAGTGGCTGAATAAGGCGAAACAAAACCTTGAAGTATTTTTGACGATGCAGAAACATGATGGTCTTTGTAGCAAATATTATCTTTTATTCCTATTACCAGTCCCGCTAAAGAACCAGATGTTTTTAATTTTATTTTGGAATCTATTTTTCTCGCTGATGCAATTGCTTCGGAAGAATATGTTTCAACAAAGGCGTTGATTTGCTTATTGTTTTTAATACGACCCAAGTAGCCTAAAACCAGCTCTTCACAAGATATCTTCTGACCATGCAAGTCCTGTTGGATTTGCTTTAAAGAACTATAATTTTTCAAAATTATTTATTCTTTTGTTTCTGAATTAATTTTTTTAGCCTCTTCATCTTCTTCTTTTGAGGCTTGTTTAAATTCCTTAATTCCTGAGCCTAAGCCTCGCATTAATTCTGGAATTTTTCTGCCACCAAACAATAAGAGAATAATTATCGCAATAATAATAATTTCTTGTGATCCTATAAAAAGTAGTATTTGTAAACTCATAATTTAAATTTAACTAAAATTACAAAGATTTTTTGTTTTATTGAGTAGAGATCCACAGTGTTGGGTTAAGTTTTTCGCGACCTTGCCAAATTTGAAAACCCAAAATATTGTTTTTTTTAGTTTTATTATCATATAAATCTCCTATATAATCTTTTGTTTTTACCTTTTGACCCTTCTGCAAAGAAACATTATGTAAATTAGAATATACTGTTAAGTAACTTCCATGTTTAATAATCACAACTTTAAGCCCTGTTGGAAGAACTATAATTTTACTTATCTCTCCGTCAAAAATTGCTCGAACCATCTTTTCATTAGTCTTAATATCAATTCCATTATTTATTATAGTAATGCCTGACAATACGGGGTGTTGGGATTTTCCAAATTTGCCAACTATACTTCCCTTTTTAACCGGCCATGGCAGTCTTCCTTTATTAGATTGAAAATTAGACGAAAGCAACTTTAGCTCTGGCGTTAATTGATTCTCACTATTTTTTTGCTTATCTAATAAATCCAATATTGTTGACGTTATTTTTTTAGCCTCCTTATTCTTGATCTCTATTTTAATTTTTAATGAATCCTCCTTGTTTTTTAAAAAAGCTATGGTTTTTTCTTGTAATTTTTTTGTTTTATTTAAGGAGACCAATTCTTTCTTTTTACTTATTGCCAGATCTGATTGCTTTACTTTTTGAGTTATAATTAATTCCTTTTTAACGTCTAGTTTTGATTTTAATTTTTGAATTTCATGATATTTCTTTCGTCTATTAATTTCTATTTTTTTAAAATGATACAACCTCCTGATTAATTGATTAAAATTATTCGATGACAAAAAAAACAATAACCTGTTGTAGGCCATTGTAGATCGGTGGCTAATCTTAATGAGTTTGGCATAGTTTTGTTTAAGGACACTAAGTTGTTGCTTGATCTTAATCACTTCTCTTTCAATTTTAACCTCTTCGTTATTAAGGGCTTGTATTTCTTGATTATAAATAATTAATAAATTTTCCTGAACATGTATTTTACTATTAATTAGCGTTAACTCTTCTATTGTATGATTTTGAGAAAATTGTGTTTCTTTTAATAAATCGTTTAAAACCGCCGACTCATTTAAAAGTTTGTTTTTTTCTAAAACAAGATTGTCATACTTCTCTACTTGTGAAATTGAAGCACTAAAGATGAATAGGCTAAAAAAACATAGTGCCAATACCCTCATAATCTATTAGATATTAATTTTTTTATATTGTATTTCAAGGGTGTTTTGAAACGGGAAACCTGTATTTTTTTCGTTGCTGTCAATAATAACTTTTTGAGGCAAAAAAATATTGTCTTTTTTAATATAGTTTGTGAACGTAACGATCATGTATGAATTATAATAAGCCATCGTGTCTTTTGGTTCACGCTTACTAATAAAGAGTTTTTTTAAATTTTTTAATTTAAAATATGGGTCTAATTCTACAATATTAATTGTGTCAAGTTTGTTTTGTATTTTTTGGTCTATATATACTCTTTCATCTGTGATTTTTACGCGAGCCAATTCTATTCCTAGTCCAGGGGAGGCGGATAAAATTATTGAGTCTTTAAAAAAATTAATTCTTGATTTAAATTTAGGCCCTACTATCAAATTTGATTCTAGTGAAATGTTAGCATATACACTAAGTGTTTTTAAACTACGTTTTGATAGACTTGAGCCCATTTTAAATATTTGACAACCTGAAAAAAGGATGGTAAAAATTATTATAAAAAGCCTACTCATTTAAAATACTTTGATTGATTTTTTTTTCTAAACTACTATTTTTATTGTCTAATTGAAACGCTTTTTCCCATTCCCTCCGAGCTTGTTCCTTCCTTCCTAGTTTATACAATATGTCACCATAATGATCTAAAAGAACTGAGCTGCTCGGGCTTAGAGTTAGGGCTAGCTCTATTTGATATAGTGCTAGATCATATCTTTCAAGCTGATATAAAACCCACGCATAAGTATCAATATAAGATGCATTTGGCTTTTCTTCTGTTAACTGTATGCATCTTATGATCATCTCCTCTGCTTTAACTAAATCATCTCCTCTGATAGACAAATAATAGCTGTAGTTATTCAAAACCAGAGTGTTTTTAGGGTTGTGCTTGAGGGCCTTAATATAAGCTTGATCTGATTCGGAATGGTTCTCCATTTTATGATAAGCGTCGCCAATGATTGAATAAAAATCTGAAATTAACCGTTCATTCTCAAAAATGAAATCTTTACCCTTTAGCAAGGTCTCTATTGTTTCCAAATACTTCTCTTGATTTAATAATGAAAGTCCCTTATAATAATAAAATTCTGTATTAAATGGGAATCTACTTATCGCCTCATCTACCGTTTTTAAAACATCGTTATATTTTTCTTGCTGCCAATACATTTGAACCAGTTTATTATATATATAGTCGTCTTTAATAAGCCCAGAATAAAGAGACGAGTGATAGTGTTTTATTGCTGTTTCGTATAACTTTTCTTTACCATAAATATCTCCTAAAATAAGATGAAATATTGGCTCTTCTGGATGGATTGAAAGAGAACTTTTTACAATTTTCTTAAATGATTTGTACTTCATAAAATCATTCTTCATCAATAGCTCAGAAAAGATGGTTTTTTTAGTTTCAACTGGTACTTCAGGATTAGGTGCAATTTTAGATAAATAAAATTCTTGACTATTTATCTTGTTTTTAATAACATATATTTTATAAAGAGCCACTAGCGCCTGGGCATTTTGGGGCTCAATTTCTAATAACTTTTTATAAGTTTCTTCTGCTTTATTATACTCGCTAAAATACATGTAAGTCTCTGCTAGTTCTGGATAAAAAATAGTTGAAATCTCTATAAGTTTTTTCCCTATTTTTTCTGCCTCTTTCAAATTTTCCTGCTTTATATAAATTTCTTTTTTTAATAAAAACAGGTCCGGACTTGCAGAAAATTGCTTTTCCGTTTTTTTAATAAATCTGTGAGCCTCTTGATATTTTTTGAGATCAATTAAAATTCTAATACTCTCAAAATAATAAAGTTCTTTATCCTGATTTATGTCTATTAACTTTTCATAAATCTCTCTTTGTAACTCCAGATTGTTTTGAAAGTTATAAATTGTCAACAAATCATAATATAACCACTCTTTTTCTGGGCTCAGAAAAATGGCTTGATTTATATTATATTCCGCATCGTCTAGCTCATTAAAAACATAGAGTTGAATTTTGCCAATTTGATAATATGGCGACGGCTCTTCAGGGTTTGTTTCAATGCATTTTTGATAAAATTCAACTGCTTGATTATAATCCTCTAAAACCTTATACCTTTCGGCCTCAAAATAAAATTTAAGAAATTTTTTATCTGTCTTCGAAACACTAGAAGCATTTGATTTATTTATGTCTTGAGCGTGAAGATTTAAAAAATTTAAAAAACAAAAAAGCCATATTATTTGCTTGTGCAGTATCATAAAAATTTTATTTAAATGTGCTATAGTCTCCTATACTTACCGATTTGTATTCTTTATTGTACTCTACTTCGTTTCCAATAATTGAATCGCTAAACACAGCTCCATTAATAATGCATTTGTTTTGTATAATTGTATTTTTTAAAACAGATGATTTTATAATGGTTCCTTTTCCAATGCTAACGTGCGGGCCTATTTTAGAGTCAGAAATTTTCACACCCTTTGCAATAAAACACGGTGGTATTATTTGGGTGTTTTTAAATGTTAAAGATTTTGGAGATTCCTTCTCTAATATTTTAGCGTGAGAATTTAGAATGTTTGTTGGTGAGCCGCAATCATACCAGCTTTTAATTACGATCGGTAAAAAAGTTTTCTTTTGTTCTTTTAATTGCTCTAATGCTGTTGTTATTTGATACTCGCCACGAACCTTAGTATTTTTGTCTAAAATTTTCTTTATTTCTTTCTTTAATAGTGCTCCGTCTTTAAAATAATACATGCCAACTATTGCTAAATTAGAAACCGGCTCTTTAGGCTTTTCAATAAAGTCAGTAATAACCCCATTCGGGTTTAATTTAACAACGCCATAAGCGCTTGGGTCGTCAACTTCTTTAACAAAGATACAGCCATCTACATCATTGGGGAATTTTAATTCCGTTTCGAATAAGGTGTCTGCAAACACTACCATTGTTGGCCCCTTAAGCATTTTTTTTGCACAATAAATAGCGTGTGCAGTTCCTTCAGGCTTTGTTTGAAAAAAAACACTAGTACTTATATTATTTTCTGACCCCATTTTTATCAACATTTCTTCAATCACTAAGTCAGGTTTTTCAATTATAAATCCCACATTAGTAATTTGAACTTTTGACTTGTTTATCAGGTCTACAATTCGTTGAACAATACTTTTTCCGGCTATTTCAATTAATGGTTTAGGTGTTGTGAGTGTGTGTGGCCTCAGCCTGGTTCCCCTGCCCCCCATTGGAATTATTAAGTTCATATATTATTTTGTTCCAGTGCTACCAAAGCCCCCTGATCCTCTCTCCGTTTTTGTTAATATTTTTTTTTCTCTCCAATTTATTTTTTCTACTTTGCTAAAAACCATTTGCGCAATACGATCACCATCATTTATTATAAATACTTCTTTTGAAAGATTAATTAAAATCACTGCGACTTCTCCTCTATAATCTGAATCAATAGTGCCGGGGGTATTCAAAACTGTTATTCCTGATTTTAAGGCCAGTCCACTTCTAGGTCTAATTTGTGCTTCTGTATTTTCAGGAATGTCTAGATAAATTCCGGTAGGAATAACGGCTCTTTCCATGGAGCGCAAGTTAATTGAATTTTCAATATTTGCTCTAATGTCTAGACCAGAAGAACCGTGAGTCTTATAGGAGGGATTGGGGTGTTTAGATTTGTTAATTATTTCTACAATCATAGTTTTAAAATTTCACAACTTTAATTGGTTTAAATATTTTCTGAATTCGCGAGTATATAAATATAAGGTATATCAGGAATAAAATTGTATTAAAAATTATATTATCTACATATGACGGTGTGCCCCAATTAAACCAGGCTGAAATTAAGGTGGTACTAAATGGAACACTTATTAAATAAAGGGACATGGCTATAGTAAAGTAACTAAGAATTTCTTTTATGTTATATTTTATATAAAAAACTTTTTTTCCTAAAGAATAGGAAGTTATTGCCATTATAAAATAACAAAGGCATGTTGCACAGGCTGCTGCAATATAGCCGTATTTGGGAATAAACGCAATATTAAATAGTATGGTGATAGCCGCGCCGAATAAAGATATTATCGCTGCATATTTTGTTTTGTTTGTCACCTTGTACCAAACAGACAGGTTGTAATATATTCCCAAAAAAATATTAGCCATTAATACAATAGGAACAATAACAACTCCTTCGTGATATAGTGAATTCGGAATAATTAATTTAATAATATCTATATAGAAAACAACAAATAAAAATATAGCCAACGCAAACAACACAAAACATTGTAACATGAGTGAGTATATTTTTTTTGAATCTGGTTTATTAAATTGATTAAAAAAAAATGGTTCCGCCGCGAATCTATAAGCCTGAACAAAAAGCATCATAAAAATTGATAACTTATAACAGGCTGAATATACACCCATTTGATGCATAGCAACTGCCTCACCATATTTGGGTTGCAACAAATACTTTAATAATACTTTATCTGCCGTCTCATTTACTATAAAGGCCAAACTTGCTATAAGAATGGGCCAAGAATATTTTAACATTTCTCTAAAAATTCTTTGCTCAAAACTTTGAATATGTTTTTTAATTTCTGGAAATAATAAAATTATAGTAATAGTACTTGCTATAAGATTAGAGATAAAGACATATCCAACCATAAGTTTAGGGTTGTAAATATAGCTTATAACATTGACCAAAATATTATTTTCTAATAATGCCGGGCAAATAATGAGAAAAAATATATTGAAAAATATATTGAAAAATATATTAATCGTTTTAATAACAGCAAACTTAATAGCCTTGTTTTTTTGTCTTAACAGAGCAAATGGAATTATCGATAATAGATCAAGTGAAATAATTAAAGCAAAGTAAATAATATACTCTGGATTATTCGAGTGTTGAATAATAGTAGCAATTTTATTACAAAATATAAATGCCAATAGGCTGATAAAAAGAGCATTGCACAGTAAAAATATAAATGCCGTAGAAAATACATTTTTTTGACTTCCTTTTTTTGAATCAAAAAATCTAAAAAAAGCTGTCTCCATTCCACATGAACCCAAGGCCATAAAAAAGGCGGCGTAAGCATACATTTCTGATAAAACTGCGTATTCTGAGGGAATAAATAATACTGTATATAACGGAACTAATAAAAAGTTTAATACTCTAGCTAAAACACTACTAAAACCATAAACCAAGGTTTGTCCAAAAAGCTGTTTTATTACACTCATTTATTTTGTTCACGTCTTTGGCTGTTATTAATGCTTGAAGCTTTATAATTCGCTTTTCTTTTTTCCAGAAACGCTGCCACTCCTTCTTTAAAATTTTGTGTTTTAAACAATTTGGCGAAATTTTGACTTTCAATTTTATCACCTTTATTAAAGAAACTATTATTTATAGAATTAATTGCTAATAACAGTGAATCTGGTGATGTTTTTATAAAAGATTTTGCGATTTCCAGACACTTAGTAAGTAATTTTTCCGAAGGAACATTATAATTTACAAGCCCTATTCTGTGCGCCTCGAAACTATCAATCATCTTTCCTGTCAAAATCATTTCCATCGCATGACCCATTCCAATGATTTTTGGTAATCGCTGTGTACCGCCATATCCGGGCAATAAACCTATTGTACACTCTGGCAAGCCCAGTTGAGCGTTTTCACTAGCAACTCTTATATGACATGATAAAGCTAATTCCAAGCCCCCACCCAAGGCATATCCATTAATCGCGGCTATAACAGGCTTATTAAGTTGCTCTATTTTATTAAATACTTTTTCTTTGCCCAATTTGCTTAAAGTATATGCTTCATTGTCATCAAATTTTTGAAACTCTTTTATGTCGGCCCCTGCAACAAATGCTTTTTCTCCTTCTCCGGTTATAATAATAGACCTAATACTTGTATCTTTTTCCATGTGATCTAAAATATATTCTAAATCTAATATTACATATTTATTTAATGCATTTAAATGTTTTGGTCTCTGAATTTTAATAATTCCAACCTTAAGATCTAAATCGTATTTATAACAAATTGTTTGCTGATTTTTAAAATTATTTAATGATTCCCATGCTTGTTCCATAATGCTATTTTATTTTTTTATGATTGGTATTGTAACTTTAAACGCCGTCCCTTCATCAGAAGTTACGTAATTTATTTGACCATTAAAATCTGTTATTATTTTTTTAATCATAGATAATCCTAGTCCCATTCCACTGCTCTTGGTGGTAAAATTGGGTTCAAAAATCTTATCTTTTATTTCGTTTGCAATACCAAGACCATTGTCGCTAACTAAAACTGTACAATTATTAGACTCTAGGCCCAACTCTACGATCACCTCGATGGGGGTGTTTGGCTTTTCTGCCTGTAATGAGTTTTTAACAAGATTATTAATAATTCTCGTTAAGTGTGTTTTATCCATGTAAACCTTAATTTTTTTGCGATCTTTTAGGGCTGTTCTAAATTTTACATTATTATTTTTAAACAACTGTACTATTCTTTCAAGTTCTTCCTTAATAATAATCTCTTCTTCTGATCTGCTGTTTATATTTGCGAAATCTGAAAACGAATTTGCAATATGTGTTAATGTATCTATTTGCTGAATCATGGTTTTAGAAAAATTTTCTAATTTTTCCTTCCAGTCATCTGAATATAGACCTATCCCTGCTCCATCCTTAAAAGACTTTAATAGGTACTGAACATTAAGTCGCATCGGAGTTAGTGGGTTTTTAATTTCATGTGCTATTTGTCTGGCCATTTCCTTCCAAGCTCCCTCTTTTTCACTTTTAATTAATTGTTGAGTTCTAACGTCTAGTTCCGTCATTAACTTATTATACTCATTAATTAATTGACCTATTTCATCATTAACCGGCCACTTTAATGGCTTATACATGTTTTCCCCCTTAGCCAAGGATAGGTGTAGAGAAATAGAGCGTAGCGGTGATGTTATTTGCTGTAAAACAAAATAAGCTAAAAATCCCGCAAACATAAACAACGCAATATATAGCTTTATTAATCTTCTAATTTGCTGGTTTGTTTTTGATAAAATCTCTTCCTTCATGCTTTTATCATAAATTACATCAAGTATGCAAAAGGGGTTTTCAGTAATTATAGGTTCTGAAGATGTTAGACCTGCGCTACTTTCAGATTTATACAAAACTCTATATGTGCCAAAATATCCGCCTTTTTCATATTTTATTTTCTTCACATTTGAAGAAAAGCAAGAGTCTATTAAGTTTTTGGGTATAGGCTGCGTAATAATTTTATTTTTAAGCAATGTTGAATCAGAAGACCAAATAAAACTTCCATCAAGACCATATATGTTTATTTTTAATTTATGAATATATCCCACGTCTTTTAAAATAGGCTTAAATGCTTTCTTTAAATTAACATTATACTTTGGGCTAAGATTAATTATTGCTTCAATTGATTTAGCGACAGCCCTGTCTTTTCTAGCTAAACGCTCTACGTTATAGTTGGTTGTTTCTTTTTTGATTTGTCTTATGTTTATGATAGCAACAACTAGTAGGGCTAAGCTCATAAGTCCTATCATGGAAAAAAAAATCTGCTGACTTAATGGTACTTTTTTAAGAATCATAAAGTATCAAATATATTAAAATTGAATTATTTTAATAGGTCTGGGCGCACTATTTAAGCTTCTTTTAGCGCCTCTGCTCCAGCGACGATTTCTAATATTTCATTGGTAATTGCCGCTTGCCTTTGTCTGTTGTATTGTAATGTTAGGCCGTCTTTTAAGTCTTGTGCATTATCTGTTGCCTTATGCATGGCTGTCATTCTTGCACCATGCTCGGAAGCTATTGAATTTAATAATGCTTCAAAAATTTGAGTGTGTACTTTCTCTGGTATTAAACTATTGATAATTTGTTTTTTAGTTGGCTCAAAAATATAATCATGTTTTATTGGCCCCTCTTCTGAATTATTTTCATCAATAGATATTGGTAAAATTTTTTCTGAACACACAGTTTGTGTTGCTGCATTTTTAAATTTATTATAAATAAGTATCACCTCTGACCACCTGCCCTCTATAAATCCTGTAATTATTGATTCTGAAATTGATCTAGAGTTAACTGCCGTGGGATTATCTAATACCTTAATTTCTTTAGAGACTATATTATTCTGCATTCTAGAAAACTGCTCTATTATTTTTTTTCCGATACAATATATGTCATCTGTTTTTTGTATTTTTTCTTGTTTTGCTTTCTTAAAAATATTTGCATTAAATCCCCCGCAAAGCCCCCTGTTAGAACTTATAGTTATTATTAATTTTCTATTTTCTTTCGAATGACATTTTAAAAGCGTTACCTCTGAGGCGCTAATATTGGGTAAAAGATTGTTTATTGAGTTTTTTAGCGCCCCTGAATAGGGCTTAATATTCTGCATTTGATCTTGAGATTTTTTTAATTTTGCAGCAGACACCATTTTCATTGCGCTAGTAATCTTCATAGTCGATGAAACCGATGAAATTCTGGACCTTATTTCCTTTAGATTTGACATTTTTTTGCTTAGTTATAATTTTTTAGCACCTGGTCAAGAGCGGTCTCTATCGATTTTTTAACCTCATCTGTAAGTTGCCCTTGTTTCAGTGAAGATAGCGTATCTTTAAAATCTTTATTCATTAACCTTATAAAGTCGGCTTCACATTCTTTTATTTTTTCAACACCTACATTATTAAGCAGGCCTTGTGAGCCACAATAAATAATTGCAATTTGATCCTCTACTTTCATTGGTTGATTTAGGCCTTGTTTTAATATTTCAACATTTCTTTTCCCCTTTTCTAAAACTGCTGTTGTTGCCGCATCTAAGTCGGATCCAAATTTAGCAAATGCTTCAAGCTCTCTATATTGCGCTTGATCTAATTTTAATGTACCGGCAACCTTTTTCATAGATTTAACTTGCGCGCTACCCCCAACCCTTGAAACAGATATTCCTACGTTAATTGCTGGTCGAACGCCCGAGTTAAATAAATCTGATTCTAAAAATATTTGACCATCGGTAATTGATATTACGTTTGTTGGAATATAGGCTGAAACATCTCCTGCCTGTGTCTCAATAATGGGCAAGGCTGTTAATGAGCCTCCTCCTTTAACTAGCCCTTTTAAAGAGTCTGGCAAATCATTCATCTCAGCAGCAATTGTATCAGAATTATTAATTTTTGCAGCTCGCTCTAATAGTCTTGAGTGTAAATAAAACACATCCCCTGGGTAAGCTTCCCTGCCAGGAGGTCTACGTAATAGCAACGAAACCTCTCTATATGACACTGCCTGTTTAGATAGGTCGTCATATACAATTAGAGCGTGGCGCCCAGTGTCTCTAAAAAATTCTCCTATAGCTGCTCCGGTAAATGGTGAGTAAAATTGCATTGGTGCCGGATCAGCAGCTGAGGCTGTAACGATAACGGTATAGTCAAGTGCTCCATTATCACTTAACATCTTTGTAATATTGGCCACTGTTGAGCCCTTTTGAGACGTTGCAACATAAACACAATAAACAGGCTCTCCTTTTTCGTAAAATTCTTTTTGATTAATAATTGTATCTATGGCAACCGAAGTTTTCCCGGTTTGTCTATCTCCAATTATTAATTCCCGCTGGCCTCTTCCAATTGGTATCATAGAGTCAATTGCTTTGATCCCTGTTTGTAAGGGCTCTGTAACAGGTTGCCTATAAATAACTCCTGGGGCTTTTCTTTCTAAAGGCATTTCATGTGTTTCACCTTTTATGGGGCCCTTCCCGTCAATTGGCTCTCCCATAGCGTTTACAACACGGCCCAACATGCCTTCGCCTACTTGTATAGACGCAATTCTTTTTGTTCTCTTGACAATATCCCCCTCCTTTATGCTAACAGACGATCCTAATAAAACCGCCCCAACATTATCTTCTTCTAAATTTAAGACTATTCCTTGCTGTTCTTTATCGTTATTAAACTCTATTAACTCCCCTGACTCAACATTTTTCAATCCATAAAGTCTGGCAATCCCGTCACCAACAGCCAAAACACTACCTGTCTCTTCTAGCTTAGATTCGGTTTGTAAATTACTTAATTCTGATTTTAGTATTTGTGATACTTCTGATGGTTTAATTTCTGTCATTTTTATAAAATTTATATTTTAAATGCTCTTTTTACATTGTTTATTTTATTTCTAACGCTTGCGTCATATTGTAGGTCCCCGCTATTTATTATAAACCCTCCCAAAATACTTTTATCTATTTTTTCTGTCAAATGAACCTCCCCATTAGCATTAAGTTTGTTCTTTATTGAGTCTCTTAAACTATTTGTTATTTGATTGGCTGTTATAACTTCTGCTGAAACAATTTTAAGAGCATCGAGATGCAGGTACTTATATTTTTTAATAATATCCGCCAGCAACGATTCTCTACCCTTTTTTAAAACTAAAAAAAGAAACTGCATTGTCGTATTGTTTAATTTTTCGTCAAAAATAGCTTTAAATAAGCTCGCTTTTTTTCTATATGAAATTGTAGGATTATTTATTAAGTTGAAAAACTCTGTTTTCTTATTTATAATTCTCTCCAAAGTCTCAAGGTTTAAAATAACTTCTTGTGCAACCTGCCTCTCTTTGGCTGTTTCAAATAATGCCTTAGCATACCTTAAAGATGCCCTTGTTCCCTTCATGTTATTTAATTTCTAAACCCTTTAAACTATTTTCAATTATAGAGTTGCTTTGTGTATGGTTTTCTAATTCTTTTTCTAAAATTTTTTCTGCAATCTCCACGGATAACTCTCCAACTTTTTGTGTTAACTCGCCTAAAGCGGCCCTTTTTTGTTGCAAGATTTCTTGTTTAGCGGCGTCTAATTTTGATTCTATTTGTGCATTTATTTTGGTTTGTTGTTCTTGTTTATATTCCGCTAAATCTGCTTGTGTTGCTTTTATAAGTTCTTCTTTTTCTGCTCTACCCTTTTGCAGAATTTCAGTAACTTTTTCTGTTGCCTCAGCGATCTGTTTTTTTGCCGCTTCTGCTTGATCAAGGGCCAATTGTATGCCCTGCTCTCTCTCGTCAAGGGCTTTTAATATTGGGCCCCAAGCAAACTTTCTCATCAAAATAAGAAGAAGAATAAAACAAGTGGTCATCCAAAACAATAACCCTATGTCTGGTTTAACTAAGTCCATACTAGTAATTTTATATTTTTATTCTTTTGTCTTATGTAATTGTAAAAATTACAAGCAAGCCTATAACCATCGCAAAAAATGCAGCACCCTCAACTAGAGCGGCCATAAGAATCATGTTTGCTCTAAGGTCATTTATAGATTCGGGCTGTCTTGCCATTGCTTGCATCGCCCCGTTCCCAATGTGACCGATGCCAATGCCGGCTCCTAATGCAGCAACACCTGCCGCTAATGCAGCAACACCGTAACCTGTAACATCTGTTGCTAGTAAAACTGATAATAATTCCATTTTATAAAGATTTTAAATTCATATTCATTTTAAATATTTTAATGCTCCTCAACAGCCGAACCAAAATACATCGCAGCTAACAATGTAAATACATAAGCCTGCAAAAAAGCAACTAATAACTCTAAGGTTAACATAAACAACACAAACATTCCTGAGAAGACAGACACGCCGTACCCTGCGGCAGGGTGCATTTCTCCAAATATAAATATCATACTTAAAAAAGATAAAATAATTATATGTCCTGCTGTAATATTAGCAAATAACCTTATCATTAATACTAGAGGTTTTAATAAAACCCCAAAAATTTCTATTGGTGTTAGTATTAGCAAAACTGGCTTTGGAACGCCAGGCATTGCAAAAATATGTTTCCAGTAGTATTTCTTGCCACTTAAAGTTGTTATTATAAAAACCATTGCTGACATAACCATGGGTACAGCAATATTGCCCGTTAGGTTTGCTCCGCCAGGAAAAAGTGGAACAAGTCCCAGTAAATTATTAAGAAAAATAAAAAAGAACACCGTTAATAAAAAGGGAAGGTATCGCTGGTAATCTTTTTCGCCAATAGCAGACTTTGCAATATCATCTCTAATAAAAATAATTATTGGCTCTAAAAATGATTGCAGTCCGCTTGGGGCTCTATTGGCTCGCACATTATACTTTTTACTAATTGTTAAAAAAATTGACAATAGTATTATAATGCTAAAAAA
This sequence comes from Flavobacteriales bacterium, assembly GCA_002701365.1. Classification (GTDB taxonomy): domain Bacteria; phylum Bacteroidota; class Bacteroidia; order Flavobacteriales; family TMED113; genus SP256. Next base: position 72,717 of record NZUK01000002.1, on the reverse strand, counting down.
TAGTGAAAACACATTTTTAGTTATTGAAAAATCCCAAATTTTACTAGTTTCATTTTGATCAACTTCTCCCATTTCATTGACACAGACTATGTTTCCGTGATCCATCATATAGCCTTTATGTGTGTCATGGCCGTGATTAAACTTTGAGGACATAAATGTACTTAAACCCTTTGTTTCATGATAAATAATAATCGGAAGTGGAATTGAAAAAGCCTTGCCTTTCCAGTCAAAAACATGCCACTCGTGTGAGTCTAGAATATGGTGCATAATCATTTTTCCCGGCTCGAACTTTTTGTTGTTGTGGGATTCATTAGAGGGGTCGCCGAATTCTGGCGATGAATGTAAAATCGTGCTAAGGAGAAACAACCCAAAAACTAATCGAAGCATCATAGTATGATGATTATTTAAGCGTTTTTTTAATCGAAAACAAAAGTAATTAATTTATAATTAAAAACCTCCTATTATTAATATGTTTTTTTCTATTATTTTTGTTTGTTGACGTCTTGAATTAAAGCATATAATGCGTAGAAAATAGATAGTGAAGAAAAGGCAACTGTAATTATATATGTGTTGTGTTTGCAAAAAACATCTATTTGGTAGCCAATAAGTGTTGAAACAAAAACTGTAGTTGCAATCTGTGTTCCTACAAAAAAATATTTAAAAATTTTGCCATTAAATTTTTTTTTCACCCCCTTTTGAAAATAAAATAATCGTATTAATAATTAAATACATAAAATATGTGCCGAGAAAAAATAGTGTGAACCAGATATTTTGTTGTGTTTCAAATAAGTGTGAAAAAAGCACATAATACGCGACTAAAAATAATGCAGAAAGAGCCATTTTTAACATTGTTGTAAAGTTATATATTGACACAAACTGTAGTGATGTTTTAGCAACTTTAAATAATATAACAGACTGAAAAACATATATTGTCAAGAAAAAAAGAATCACGCTATAATGGTAAATTTCAAGACCCCAATTAAATAGGTGTGAAAAAAAACACAAGCAACCCAGCAAGCTTAAAGATAAAAGCATGTTTGTTGTTAAGTGTTTTTTCATGCTTTCTTTTACTATTATGCTGTTTGTTCTTTTTCGTGGGAGTTTGAGTTGTGTGTTCTTTTATTTATGTCTTTCACTAGTGGGCCCATACTACACTTTCCTGTAAAGTTCGCTCCAGGCTCAATCGCCAGTTTCCCGGCAGTAATCTCTCCATTAAGTTTGGCGGTTGACTTAAGAGTTAGTAATTCTTCTGAAACAATATTTGCTTTAATTTCTCCACCTATTATCCCTGTTTTACACAGCACCTCTCCTTCAATTAACCCTCCTTCTCCTAGCACAATTCTTCCCTGTGTTTTGATTGATCCTATTAAGTGTCCATCTATCCTAATGTCTCCTTCTGAAGTTAAATCCCCTTCAAGCTTTGAGCCATTAGCTATAAAATTTATTTCGTGACTTTTGTCTGATGATTTCAACATTTCAATATAATTTAATGGGTCAATTTAATAAATATATTTGATTAAAATAACGTTGATATTCATTAATGTCTTTTTCATTGATTAAGGTTACATAATTTTTGTTACTAATAATAAATGGTGTGACCTTCGGGTTTAAAAATATTTGTTTTGTTAAATTATTTTCTTGTATTAATTCATAATATGCGTATGCGGATTCTTTGTCTTTAAATGCCCCCACTTTTAATAATTGCACCTGCTTGTTTAAAAGTGTGTTGGTGGTTATTAGGCTATCCAGTTTATAGTTTGTATTATTAAATTTGGATATTGCCATTTGTGTTTCTGGTAAATTCAAAGAAACGTCTTCAATTGTAAAAAAGAAGAAATGGTCGATTTTAAATTCGTTTTTATATTTGTTTTCTGGATTAAAATCTAATTCTCCTTTTAAAATCAAAACCATACTGTCCGCTCTGTTTGAAACGCTCGTAGAGGGATGTTCGGCGCTTATTTTTTTTAAAGCATTGATAAAGGATTGTTTGTCGGAATGACGGGCTTGACAAAATGCATTAAGCAGTTCTATTTGAGGAAGGAACTCGCTTTGAACACTGGTATCTAAGAGCTCTCTAAGCTGTTGGCAAGACTGGTCTGTGAAATCAGTATATAGATCATACGCCTGGTGGTACAATTTTTTATCTAAATTTATATCCATATTTTGTATTGTGTCCCCCCTTAAAACTTTCAGGTATTTGCTGTCAGGAAACTCTTCTTCTATTTTTGAAAAGATGTTTGATGCGCGTATTGTGTCATTTTGTATTTGGTAAATGCTAAAAAGGTCAAAATATATTAACTGTTTGTAGTCTGTTGAAGGAAATCTTGTTTTTAACTCCTGATAGGTAATAATTGACTGAGGATAATCTTCTAAGTCTTCCTTAAAAATATTTGCTAATTCATAATACGCAAGTTCCACTTTTGACAATAAAACCAGTTGCTCTTCGTCGGTAAGCGGAAGAAGACTTATGTAATAATCTCTGCTGTATTTTTCTTGTTCTGTTGGGCCAGAAACAAGACTTTCTTCATCTAGTTCTTCCTCTATGTTGGTTCTGTTTTTATTTTTTCTTCTCCAGTTGTCTTCTAGCTTTCTATTGCCCCACCTAGATAAAAACTCCGAATACCCTAGACTAATGGCTGATGGATTATAAAAATACCAGCCACCCCCTGAAGAGATGTTCATGCTGTTTTGACTTTGGCGATTAAATTCATATGAATTAAAATTTGTGTTTGACATGTTGTTGGCTTCGTCTTTTTTGGATTGTTGATCTTGCTCTTTGAGTTCTTTTATGTGGTTGTCTATTATTGTATTGCGCTCTTTTTCCGGCAGACCAGCCAATTCTATTATACTGTCGTTGTAATTAATAATTGTATATTGTTTTGCCACTTTTTGGGCGTTCCTGCGCATGTTTTTAATTTCAGAGTATTTTAGGGTTTTCTGGTCTGAAAGCTGGTATGCCGAATCACAATGGTGATATGATTTTATATATTGTTTTTTGTCCCAAAAAATATTGGCCAACAAATAATGAGATTCAAGTTTTTGAATATTGTTAAATAAGCTATAACTGGTTGAAAGTGTTAGTGACCTAATTGCCGAGGTTGTGTCTAGATTATTAAGCTCAAGGCTGCCTAGTGCAAAATAAATCTGATCTTTATATTCTGTATTTTTAACATCTTTTAACATTTTTTCCAAGCTTTTTTTAAAATCATTAAAGTTTGCTTTATCCTTATTACTGGGGGCAAGATTCGGGTCATAGGTTTTTGCGCGCATAAGCTTAGCATTAAACACAAACTCGTAGTCCGGGTTTTTTTTTATGACTTGATTAAAGTGGTATAGCGATTCTGTTAGATTCGGCTCGCCAAGCTGCAAGTTGAGCTGACCAATTATATAATGTATTCGTGTTTGCTTGTTTTTGTTTTTTGATTTTTTTAATACTTTTTCTAGGTGGTGTATGGCTTCCGCATAGTAACCTTCTTTTATCGACATTTCTGCCTGTATTTCGTCTAAAAAAGCGTCTTGATCTTTGTTTAAAAAATACTCCTCTTCTAGTAAAATTAAATTTTTTCTTAATGATTCAATGTTGTTTGCCTGTTGGTGACACCGTGTTGCCCAAAGTAAAGCCTCAGACTGAGCATTGGCGTCCTTGGATTTTCTAGCTAAATAGTTAAAAGTATTTATTGCTCCCGCATAGTCTTGTTTATAGAATTGTGATTTTCCTATAATCATATAATTTTTATTAATTAGCCTATTTTTCTCATCACCCTTTATTTCCATAGAATGTTGTTGTATTGCAATTTTTGATTTTTCAATAGCTTGGTCAAGAGAAGACTGAGCGTTTTGCGCGTTCTTTATGCTTCCATATTGGTTTATTGTTAAAGTGTTTTTGTAATTGTCTTCATGGAGAGACTCTATTTTATCAATACCCTCTGAAAGGTATTGGTCTGCATAAAAAAGGCCATTGTACTGTGTGTTTAGTTGATGGTATAAACGATTTGGCAATGCATCCTTTTGGGTCGAACAGCTTAAAAATAAAAAAAGCACACCCAGGAGTGGTTTGTTGATTTTTTTTAAACAATTAATTCTATTTTTCATTTTTTTATATTAAAAAGAAAACGCATATAAAATTATTTTATTTTTTGAACTATCCATATGTTTTGATAATACTATTTGCGATATTTGTGTATAAATTCTATTAACACCTGTATTATTTTGTCTAAAAATTATTTTCGAAATTCGTTTTTTAGTGTTTTTTTTAAATCTTTCAGGGTTTCAGCAATAAATAAAGCCTCTTTAAAAGAGCGGCCCCTTGTCTCTTTTCAAGCTTACCAGATTGTTGTTTATGGTATTTATTTTATTTTATTATTATTCTTTTGTTTTTATTTATTGATCTCTAAAACACCCCTAAAAGAATTTTTACCCCAATCTGTGGACTTAAAAAAGAGCGAGATTATTGAGTTAATAATAACCGTTGATTCACTGGAAAAAGACTTGAGTTTGAAGTCACAATACATTAATGTTGTAAATAAAATAATATCTGGTGAGGTGGTTGATAGTGTTATTGTTTTTAGAAAAGATAGTTCTATTGTTTTTGAAAACCTTGAACTTTCGCCATCTAAAGACGATTCTATTTTAAGAAAAAGTGTTGAAAACGAAGACCTTTATAACATTCCTGTATCATATGTTGTTTCTAATTCTCGATTAGAGGATTTGGTTTTTTTTAAGCCTGTAGAGGGGTTGATAACCAGTGCGTTTAATTTTTCTGAAAACCATTTTGGCGTAGATGTTGTCTCGGCTTCAAATGCTTCTGTAAAAGCTACGTTGGATGGGGTTGTTATCTTTTCAGATTGGTCTGTTTCGGGGGGGCACACAATTATTATTCAGCACCCCGAAAACATTATATCTGTTTATATGCACAACTCTTCTATAACAAAAAAAAATAATGACCTAGTAAAGGCTGGTGAGGTTGTGGGCATTATTGGTAATAGTGGTGAAACCTCCTCTGGACCACACCTACATTTTGAGTTGTGGCAAAATGGGAACCCTATTAACCCAGAAGACTATATTGATTTTTAATTACCATGGTGTCGTCTTTTATTTTAAAATTATTAGCAAAAAAAACACATAAATCAAGTGTCCTAAACCAAAAACGGGCAATTGAAAACCAAGACAAAACACTAAAAAATATAATTAAAAAAGGTCGAAAGAGCTTATATGTAAGGCGGGTTACTAGAAATTCTATTGTTGGTTATAGTGATTTTGTGAAAAATATACCAATATCAGGCTATGAAAACTATAAGGATCTTATTGTTCGTATTTCTAATGGTGAAAAAAATGTTTTAACATCTGAGTCTCCTATGTATTTTGCTATTACATCTGGAACTACATCTGGAACCAAATACATTCCTTTAACAAAAACCATGTGGGATTTTCAGTCTCAAGCAATCAAAGAGCTGCTGTTATTATATGCTTTCCAAACCAATAATTATAATTTTTCAAATGCAGGAATGATGTTTATTCAAGGAACTCCCGAAGTAAAATACTATAATAAGATTCCGTTTGGTAAGTTGTCCGGAATTTCCGCAAGACACATTCCTTTTTATCTTAAAAAAAATCGGTTTCCGTCCATGAAAACCAATTCTATCACGCCTTGGGAAAATAAAATTGAGAATATCGTTCAGGAGACCTGGAATCAAGACATGCAAATTTTAGGAGGTATTCCACCCTGGGTTATAACCTACTTAGAGGCGCTACTTAATTATACAAACAAAAAAACTGCTAAAGATGTTTTTAAAAACTTAAAATTATATATACATGGCGGAACCTCTTTTGAGGTGTATAAAAAACTTTTCTTTAAGTTGTGTGGGAATATTGATACCCTTGAGGTTTATCCTGCGTCTGAGGGTTTTTTTGGATATCAAAACCTATTAGATTCGAGTGGACTTTTATTATTAACTAGTCATGGGGTTTTTTATGAATTTATTTCTTTAGTTGATTTCAAAAATGGATTAATGAACCGTGTTCCTCTTGAAGGGGTACAATTAAATGTCGACTATGTAATGATTGTAACGACGGTGGCTGGCCTATGGGCTTATAATGTTGGGGATACGGTTTCTTTTATTTCTTTAAGTCCTTATAAAATTAAATTTAGCGGAAGGGCTTCTCAATATTGCTCTGCTTTTGGCGAACATGTAATAGAAAAAGAAGTTCAGGAGGCTTTAACGATGGCATTAATTAAGTTTGGTGGACGTGTTTCTGAGTTTAGTGTGTGTCCAAAAATTTGCAACAATCCAGGAAATTCTCATCACGAGTGGTTTATTGAGTTTAATAAAGTCCCAAATAATCTTCCTGCTTTCAGTAGTTATTTAAATCAAATGATGATAAATCAAAACATATATTACAAAGACTTGATTATCTCGGGTGTTATTTCTAATTTAAAAATACAACTTGTTAAAAATGGTGGTTTTAATGGTTATATGAAATCTATTGGTAAATTTGGGGGTCAAAATAAATGTCCTCATTTGTCTAACGGGCGGAAGATTGCGGAATTTTTATTAAAAAACTATGTATAATAAAAAACAAAAAATTGCTATTTTGGGTTCTACGGGCTCTATTGGTGTTCAGTCTTTAGAAATAATAAAACAAAAACCCTCTCTTTTTAGCGCTCATCTTTTAACCTGTAATAAAAACTATATGCTACTATATAGGCAGGCTCTTGATTTTAATCCAAAATATATTGTAATTAATTGTGAAGAGGGATATCGTTTTTTGTCAAAAAATCTTAATAAAGAAAAAACTATTGTTTTGTTGGGAGAAGACTCTTTATGTAAATTGATTGAGGAATTGGATTGTGATTTAGTTTTAACGGCCGTTGTTGGCCGTGCTGGTCTACTTCCAACAATTGCTGCAATTAAGAGTGGGAAAAAAATCGCTTTAGCAAATAAAGAAACCTTAGTGATTGCGGGTGAACTTATTATGTCTTTGGCAAAAGAATACAACGCCCCAATTATACCTGTAGACTCTGAACACTCTGCTATTTTACAATGTTTGGTGGGAGAAAAAAACAAAAACATAAGCAAATTAATCCTCACGGCTTCTGGTGGTCCATTTTTAAATTGTTCGAAATCTGATTTCAAAAATATTCGCGTAGAAGACGCTTTAAAGCACCCTAATTGGAGTATGGGAAATAAGATTACTATCGATTCTGCAACCTTGATGAACAAGGGGTTTGAGTTAATTGAGGCATATTGGTTGTTTGGTGTACATGAAAAAAAGATTGACATAGTTATTCATCCTCAGTCAATAATACATAGTCTTGTTGAATTTATTGATGGCTCTATTAAGGCTCAATTGGGACTTCCAAGTATGACCATACCTATTTTATATGCACTGAGTTATCCTGATAGAATAAATTATCCTATTGAGGATTTTGATTTAGCAAAAATTCAATCATTAACCTTTTTAAATCCTGACAAGACACGATTTCCTCATTTACGATTAGCTTATGAATGTCTTGCGAAAGGGGGAACGTATGCTTGTTCATTAAATGCTGCCAATGAAATTGCTGTCGACGCCTTTTTAAATAAACAGATCTCTTTTTTAGGAATGATTAGGGTAGTTGAAAAATCATTAGAAAAGTCTATTTTTGTTCAAAATCCTAAAATAGAAGATTATCTTTGTGTAGATTTTGAGACACGAAAAATAGCAACCCAATTAATATATAAAAAATGATTCAAGCCATTCAACTTCTTTTAAGTTTATCAATACTTGTTGTTTTACACGAGTTTGGACACTACATTACAGCAAAAATGTTTGGTTGTCGAGTAGAAAAATTTTATCTGTTTATGGACTGGAAGTTTGCTATTTTTAAAAGAAAAATTGGTGAAACGGAATTTGGTTTGGGCTGGTTGCCTTTGGGTGGATATGTTAAAATTTCAGGTTTTGTAGATGAGTCTATGGATGACTCTAATCTTGACACCCCTCCTGAACCATGGGAGCTGAGGGCTAAGCCGGCTTGGCAAAGACTTATAGTTATGCTGGGTGGTGTAGTGGTAAATATTTTATTAGCCTGGTTTATTTACAGTATGATTTTGTTTTCCTGGGGCGAAACTTATATGCCGATAAAAGCATTGGATGATGGTTTTTCTTTTAATGAAGGGGGAGAAATGCTCGGATTTGTTGACGGCGATATTTTAACAGCTGTTGATGGCGCTGAATTAATCGAATATGACCCGATGAGTCTTGCTAGCTCTATCCTTTTTGAAGGAGCCAAAGAGATCCAATTAATTAGGTCTAAAAAAAGTATGACCCTGGAGATAGACCCCAATTCTGTAAATAGGGTTATTAATGATATTAGTAGTTTTTCTGGAAATTTAATTGAGCCCAATATTCAGTGGATTGTTGGTGGTTTTGTGCCAGGTTCTTTGGGGGAAAAACATGGTCTTAAAGTAGGCGACCAAATAACCTTGATTAATAAAATGAAAACCTCTTTCTACAATAACGAAATTCGGGAGTATTTACAATCTCAAGCTAATCAAAGTATTTTATTAACCATTCTTCGAGATGGCGACATTAAAGAATTATCTGTTCCTTTGTCTGAAGATGGTTTTCTTGGAGTAATTCCCTCTACTAAAAAATATGAAAAAACTCGATCATTCTCGTTTTTACAATCATTTCCAGCTGGTTTTGTCAAAACAAAAAATATGACAACCATGTATTGGGGGCAGGTTAAAACTATTTTTAATCCTAAAACAGGGGGCTACAAGCATGTTGGTGGTGTTATTAGTATTGGTAAAATGTTTCCTGGTGAATGGAATTGGTTTGTTTTTTGGTCTATGACAGCATTGCTGTCTATTATTCTGGCTATTATGAACCTTTTGCCTATTCCGGCATTAGACGGTGGGCACGCACTCATTGCTATAGGAGAAATGCTAACAGGTAAAAAGTTGCCCGTAAAAATATTAATGCCCCTTCAGGTTGCTGGCATGGTTATGTTATTTGCTTTATTAATATATGCAAACGGAATGGATGTTATACGATTGTTTAATTAATTAAATAGATTATGGAAAATATATTAAATAGTTTAGGATTAAAGGTGAATGAGGCTGGAACTTCTACTGGTTTGGTTTGGAGTGATTTGGGAGATAGGAAAATTAACTCACACTCTCCTGTTGATGGTAAATTAATTGGCCACGTAAAGCAAACTTCTCAAGAAGAATTTGAAAACGTATTGTCTTCTGCTCAGTCTGCTTTTAAATTTTGGAGGTTGATGCCTGCCCCGAAAAGGGGTGAGATTGTTCGGCAATTTGGAGAAGAGTTAAGAAAAAATAAACTTGCGCTAGGAAAACTTGTTTCTTATGAAATGGGAAAGTCTTATCAGGAGGGTTTGGGCGAGGTTCAAGAAATGATAGATATTTGTGATTTTGCCGTTGGTTTATCTCGTCAATTATGTGGAATTACCTTACACTCTGAAAGAAGCCAGCATAGAATGTATGAGCAATATCATCCGCTTGGTGTTGTCGGTATTATTTCTGCTTTTAACTTCCCTGTGGCTGTGTGGGCGTGGAACTCGGCCTTAGCTTGGGTTTGTGGTGACGTGTGTATTTGGAAGCCTTCCGAAAAAACACCGTTTTGTGCAATTGCTTGTCAAAAAATTATGGCTACCGTTTTAAAAAACAATAATCTCCCTGAAGGTGTGTGTTGTTTAATTAATGGTGATCACTTAGTAGGAGAGTGGTTGACAAAAGACCCAAGAATTCCTTTGGTTTCGGCAACTGGATCTACTAGAATGGGACGCATTGTTGGGGCAACTGTTGCAGAAAGGTTTGGAAAGTCTATTTTGGAGCTAGGTGGCAACAATGCTGTTATAGTAAGTCCTGAGGCTGATTTAAATATTGCAATTATTGGTGTTGTTTTTGGCGCTGTTGGAACTGCGGGTCAACGCTGCACCAGCACAAGAAGGCTGATTGTCCACGAATCAATTTATGATTCTGTAAAAAATAAGTTGATCAGCGCGTATAAGCAACTAAGCGTTGGTGACCCTTTAGATGAAAAAAACCACATGGGCCCTTTAATTGACAAAGATGCTGTGCGTCTTTATTTGGGAGCAATAGATGAAATTAAAAAGTGTGGAAATATTGTTGTTGATGGCGGGGTTTTGTCTGGCGATCATTATGTTTCTGGTTGTTATGTTAAGCCTGTTATTGCTGAAGTAGAAAACCATAAAAAAATTGTACAAACAGAAACTTTTGCTCCAATACTATACTTAATGAAGTATAGCTCCTTGGAAGAGGCGATAGATATGCAAAACAATGTTCCTCAAGGATTGTCTTCTGCTATTATAACAAATAGTGTTCGTGAGTCTGAAAAGTTTTTATCTCACGCTGGTTCTGATTGTGGAATTGCAAATGTAAATATTGGAACTTCTGGGGCAGAAATTGGTGGTGCTTTTGGTGGGGAAAAGGAAACTGGTGGAGGAAGAGAGTCTGGCTCAGACGCTTGGAAAGCCTATATGAGAAGGCAAACTAATACAATTAATTATTCTTCTGACCTACCTCTAGCACAAGGAATAAAATTTGATTTTTAATACCTGTTAAGATTAAATGTGTTGGTTTTGTCAACCTTTGGGCGTTCTGTTGCATTAGCAAGCTCCCATGCTGTGTAGAAAATTAGTTTCGTTATTTTTTCAACTTTTTCATATATTATTTTTTCTGTCGTATCAGTGTGTTTATGATAATCTTCATGGACACCGCTAAAATAAAATATTGATGGAATATTTTTTTTGGCAAAATTATAATGATCTGATCTATAATAAAATCTATTTGGATCTTTTGGGTCATTAAATGTATAATCTATATCCATTTTTACGTGCTTTTTATTTGCTGACTCTGAAATATTGTGGAGATCTGTGCTTAGTTTGTCTGCGCCAATTAGGTAAACATAATTACTGTCTTTTGGGTGGAGTTCGTCCATTCTTCCTATCATGTCTACATTTAAACAGGCTATTGTGTTGTTTATTGGAAACTCTGGGTTTTCCACGTAGTAATAGGAGCCTAATAATCCTTTTTCTTCTGCAGAATTTGGCATACACAAAATGCTTCTTTTAAAGTTAACACCTAGTTTTTTGGCCATTTGAAAGGCTTTAGCAATCTCTAAAACAGCAGCCGTTCCTGTTGCATTGTCGTCTGCACCGTTATGGATCAGGCCATCAATAATGCCTATGTGGTCATAGTGAGCAGTTATTACAATAATTTCATTTTTTAATTCCGGATCCGAGCCCTCTATAAATCCTAGTACATTTTTTCCTGTAAACTTTGATGAATTATTTTGTGTTCTTAAAACAATACTGTTTTGTGTTTTTTTATGTATTGGTCTTTGTTTCGTTTTTATTTTATTCTTTATTTTTTCTAATTTATTTTTTCCTAGAATTAGATTTGCTGTTTTTACGCCCACATAAACAAATGGTACTGGGTCTTCTTTGTCCATTAAAGAAACTCCTGGGTGTTCTATTTTGTGTTCTACTTTTTCATAGTCGCCATCATAGTTTTCTGAAATAAAGATAACAGCCTTCACTCCTTTAGATTTTGCTGTTTTTAACTTAAACTTCCAATTAGACTCTGGGCTTTTTTGCCCCCCCCCTGAAACAATATATTTTCCTTGTTCATTTTTGGGCTCCCCGTTAAGAATCGCAATCACTCTTCCTTCTACATTTATATTGTAATCGTTGTAGTTTTTTGATTCTATTCCGTAGCCCAAAAAAACAATTTCTTGTTCTATTATTTCTGTTTCATTAAAGTTTGGATATGTATAAAATTCTTTTTTGAATTTTAATTCTGTGTTGTTTATTTTTAAATAAACATCCTTTATTGTTGTTTGGTGAAGGGGTATTTCTTGGTAGTATGTCGAGTTTTTATATGGTGGTATTCCTATTTTTTTAAAGTGATTAGCGATATAGTTTGCCGCCATTAACTCTCCTGGCTTGCCCACTTCTCTTCCTTCCAAAGAGTCCGAGGCTAAAATTAAAATATGTTTCTTTAGTTCCTTTTTTGTTATTTGCTCACCTATTTTTTGTGGGGAAAGGCCCCGCTTGATTACTGTTGATTGGGTTTGTCCAACAATATTTGTTATTAATAATAAGGCTGTTATTGTTGTTGTTATTGTTTTTTTCATTTTTTAAATTTTTTTTACTCTTTTTTCATGACGCCCTCCTTCAAAAGGCTCATTAATAAACACCTCCACAAGTTCTATACAGTCTTTTACAGAGAGGAACCTGGATGGAAGTGAAATTATATTTGCGTCATTATGTTGTCTTGCAAGTTTTGATATTTCTTTATTCCAACAAAGGGCGGCCCTTATGTTTTTATGCTTGTTTGCTGCCATACTAACGCCATTTCCACTACCACATATCAATATACCTAGACTTTTTTGCTCTGAAACATCTTTGGACACCAAGTGAGCATAGTCGGGATAATCAACACTATCTTTCCCAAAGGTTCCCACGTCTTTTACTTTGTGGTTTTGTTTCTCTAGGTGTATTTTTATTTTTAATTTATAGTCTACGCCAGCATGATCTGAGCCTATTGTTATTTTCATTTTTTTTCTGGTTTCATTTGTGGAAAAAACAAAACATCTTGAATTGTTTTTTTGTTTGTTAATAGCATTGTTAACCTGTCTATTCCTATGCCTATTCCGGATGTTGGCGGCATTCCATATTCTAGTGCCGTTAAAAAGTGATTGTCTATTAACATTGCTTCGTCGTCCCCTTTTTCGGAAAGTTTTACTTGCTCTTCAAAGCTTTTTCTTTGTTCAATTGGGTTGTTTTGTTCTGAATATGCATTTGCTATTTCCTTTCCATTTATAAACAGTTCAAATCTCTCTGTAAGGCCCTTTTTTTCTCTATGTTTTTTTGTTAATGGTGACATTTCTACTGGATAGTCTGTTATGTATGTTGGTTGTATTAAGTCTTTTTCGCAAAACTCTCCAAAAATCGAGTCAAAAAGCTTCCCTCTACCCATTGAGCTGTTGGTTTCTATTTTCTTAGACTTACAATACCTTGTTAGCTCTTCGTTTGTCATATTAGAAATATTTTGGCCTGTTTTTTCTTGAATTGCATCAAAAAATGCAATTTTCTTATATGGCCCCTTTAATTCTATTTCTTGGTTATCGTATTTTATTTTTGTTTCTCCACAAACTTCTTTTGCTACTTTTTCAAACATTTTTTCTATAAAACCCATCATCCACTTGTAGTCCTTGTAGGCAACATAAAATTCTAACATTGTGAACTCTGGATTATGCGTTCTATCCATTCCTTCGTTTCTAAAATCTTTTGCAAACTCATAAACACCATGTTTTCCGCCAACAATAAGCCTCTTTAAATATAGCTCATTAGCTATTCTTAAATAAAGAGGCATGTCTAAGGTGTTGTGGTGTGTGATAAATGGTCTTGCCGCAGCACCACCTGCAATTGGTTGCAAGATGGGTGTTTCAACTTCCATATATCCTTGTTTGTTTAAAATGTTTCTAATGCTATTTATTAGTTGTGTTCTTTTTTCAAAAGTTTTCCATGAGTCATCGTTAACCATTAAGTCTAGTGATCTTTGTCGGTATCGAAGTTCTGTGTTTTTAAAATCATCGTGTTTTTCTCCTGTTGAGTCTATTTTTACAATAGGTAGTGGTTTTAATGATTTTGATAAAATTTTAATTGTTTTAGCTTTTACACTTATCTCTCCGACTTTTGTTATAAAAACATCTCCTGTGACTCCAATAATATCACCTATGTCTAAGTATTTTTTAAACACTTCATTATACATTGTTTTATCTTCTTGAGGACAAATTTCATCTCTATTTACATATACCTGTATTCTTCCTTTTTCATCTTTTATTTCAACAAACGAAGCCTTACCCATTATTCTACGTCCCATTATTCTACCCGCAATACTAATATTTAAGGGCGGGGTTTCTTTGGGTGAGAAATTTGACTTTATTTCCGCGCTATTAGTGCTTATTATATATTCTTCTGCCGGATACGGATTTATGCCTTTTTCTTTTATTTTTTCTAAAGAATTTCTTCTTATTATTTCTTGTTCTGTATGTTTTTCCACGTCTTAAAATTAATATTAACCAAATATAGTTATATTCATATTAGAAATGAATAGTGTTTTTTTTAAAAATTTAGGAATTATAGACTTTAAAGAGGCTTGGGGTGTTCAAGAAGACCTTTTAAACTCTATTATTAAAAAAAAACGTGAGGGGTTAAAAACTGAAAATTATATTATTTTTTGTCAACACCCCCATGTATACACGCTAGGAAAAAGCGGTAAAGCGGAACATTTGCTGTTAAACAGCGAGGGGTTAAAAAGTCGTGATGCTAGTTTTTATAAAATAAATCGGGGGGGGGATATAACTTATCATGGCCCTGGGCAACTTGTTATTTATCCAATACTAGATTTAGATAATTTTTTTACAGACATTCATAAGTATTTACGTTTTTTAGAGGAGGTTGTTATATTGGTCTTAAAAAAACACAACCTTAGTGGCTTTCGAATTAATGATTCAACGGGCGTTTGGCTTGGGGACCAAAAAGTTGGTTACAAAAAAATTTGCGCCATGGGGGTTAGAACAAGTCGGTGGGTTACTATGCATGGTCTAGCTTTTAATGTTGATGTTGATTTGTCTTATTTTAATAGTATTATTCCTTGTGGAATAACAGACAAGGGGGTAACCTCTTTAAACAATGAGCTTGGAAAAAGCGTTAATTTTTTAGCTGTTGAAGAAAGCTTTAGGTCCTGTTTTCAAGAAGTTTTTAATTGTAAAATTGTAGATTGATTTTGAAAAACCGTTTTTTTTTATTCTTTATTTTTTGTGCATGCTTCTGTGTTGTTGTTTTTGATCTTTTTTATTTATTTCCAGGAATTAAACAAACTTATCTGAGGGGCGAAACCTCTGCTCAAATCGATGATTTTAACTTTTTTAATACTCGGTCTGTTTTAGCCCCTAGTCCTAAGCCTTTGCCCTTGGCCTCAAACTACCTTGACTCTTTAGAAAACGACTCTTTACTCAATATGTTAAACTCTATTGAAACTTCTGCGTTTTTAGTTATTAAAGACGATAGTGTTCGTTTAGAAAAGTACTGGGATGATGGTGGGTTAGACTCTTTGAGCAACTCTTTTTCTATTGCAAAAAGCATTGTGTCCTTGTTGGTTGGTTGTGCTATAGATAGTGGATATATTAAAAGTGTTAATCAAAGTATTTTTGATTTTCTTCCAGAGCTTTCTCCTTATAAAAATCACGATGTGAAAATTCGTCATTTATTAAACATGTCTTCGGGTTTCGACTGGTTAGAAAATTATAAAAAACCGATAAGTGTAACAGCAAAGGCTTATTATGGTGATGATCTTTTTAGTGTTTTGTTAAGGCGGGGTTTTACTGAGGCGCCTGGTGTTACCTATCGTTATAACAGCGGAAACACTCAACTACTTGGTTTTATTTTAAGCAGGTCTACTGGCAAAAGTGTTTCTGATTTTGCTAGTGAGGTTTTGTGGTCAAAAATTGGAGCATCAAACAATGCCGCCTGGTCTCTTGATTCAAAAAATGGGTTTGAAAAAACCTTTTGCTGCTTTAATAGTAGTGCTCGTGATTTTTCAAAAATTGGTTTACTTATGTTGTCTTCTGGGAGGGGTGTTATTTCTGAAGGTTATTTTAATTGGTTGTTGTCTGCTCCTTTGTTGATTAATGGAGAAAATCCAAGCAAACAAGTTGATTTTTATTCAAACGGGTGGTGGGCGGCTAGCGTTTTAAATCACACTATTTACTATGCTAGAGGTTTTTTAGGTCAATATGTTGTTTTTATTCCTGAATTAAATGTTGTTTTTGTTCGTTTAGGAAGGTCTGAGGATGGTTTTGAAAATATCGAAAACTATATGTTAACAAACAGCCTCGACTTTATTATTCGAATGGTTATTAAAGATTTTTCATAAATGTCCGATTTTGTTGTTGATATAAAGAATTTATCTATTTCGGCGGGTAGTAATAGTCTCGTTTGTAGCTCTGATTTTAATGTTCGTTTTGGTGAGATTGTTGGGCTTTTTGGTGATTCTGGATCAGGAAAGTCGGTTTTTTCTTTATTTCTTCTAGGCCTGTTAAACAGATCTGTTTTTAAGTGTTCTGCAGACCGGGCCTTTGTTTTTAAAAAACAAAAAAAACCCTTTTTTAATCTTTTGAATAAAAAAAAATCTGACTGGAATGATTTTCGCCTACGCTTTATTTCTCTTGTTTTTCAAGACCCGGCTACAAGTTTAAATCCCGTTTTAACCTGCGGTCAACAGTTGAGTGAAGTTTTTTATTTATTAAAGAAAGGTAACTTAAAAAAAAATTGTTTAGTTGTTTTAAAAGAGGTTGGTATTACTAACCCTGAAAAAGTTTTTAATTCATTTCCTCATGAACTTTCGGGGGGACAAAAACAAAGAGTTGTAATAGCTATTGCTCTTGCTTCTGAGCCAGTTCTACTTATTGCTGATGAGCCAACAACGTCTTTAGACCCCTCTGTTCAAAAAGAGGTTTTAGATCTTATTTTAAGTTTAAAAAAAACCAGAAATCTCTCTGTTGTTTTAATTAGTCACAATCTTGATTTAATAAATTTTTACTCTGATCGTGTTATTGTTTTTAAGGACCGTTTTTTTGTTGAAAATAAACCTAATAAGCCCGTGGAGCACCTTGTTTCTTTAAATAAAATTTTAAATAAAATCCGAGAAAAAAAAATAGATACCTCTTTTTCTTTATCTAATTTTAATTTAAACAACTCGCTTCTTTTAAAAAAATTAAAACTCTTTGATTTAAAAAATGTGAGCCTTTCTTATGTAAAGAATAATAAAAAATTTACTGCCTTAAAAAATATTAATCTAAAAATCTCTGGTGGTGATTGTTTGGGTGTTGTTGGAGGTTCTGGTTCTGGAAAAACAACACTTGGAAGAATTTTGTGTGGTATCGAAAAAAATTATTCTGGTGATTTTTATTACAATGATTCTGTTTTTTCTCTTTTATCTTCTGTTCAAATGGTATATCAAGATCCTTTTCTTACTTTCAACCCTAAATATACTGTTGGAGATAGTGTTAATGAGATTATAAAACTATATAAAACTAACACCTCTGATAAAGAACTTTTTAAGTTTGTTTCTTTAGACACTTCCTTAATAAATAGATTTCCTCATGAGCTTTCAGGGGGTCAAAAACAAAGGGTTTCGATTGCTCGTGTTCTTGCTTCTAGTCCTAAAATTATTGTTTTTGACGAGTCTATTTCTGCATTAGACATAGAAACACAATTTTCAATATTAAATTTGATATATTTTATAAATAAAAAACTAAATATTACTGTTATTTTTATTTCTCATGATATTAATTCTATTTATTATTTGTGTGATAAAATTATTGTTTTAAAAAAGGGTCTTATTATTGATAGTTTTAAAACAAAAAATTTATTTTCTAATAATAGAAAATACTATACAAAATTATTAATTTCAGATTCTAATTTTAAAAAAAATGTATAGATTTTTTTTTATTTTGTTTTTAATTTATTCGTGTAATAATAGTATTTCTATAAATAAAGATGGTTGGATAAAAAGTTCTAATTTAAAAACTATTAATAATATTAGTTATTTAGAAAAATCTAAAAAAAAATATATTATTAAAAAAGATTTAATTATTCCTAAAAACAAAACTCTTGTTTTAAAAAATGGGGTAGAATTATTTTTAAAAAATTCTGCTCAAATTATAAATAATGGAACTTTAATTATAGGTGAAAGTAATATAGATTCTTTGTTTTTTTTTAACGTTTCAGAATTAAAAAATTATGAAAAATATTATAATGTTTTTATTTATTCTAAAAAAGAAAGTGTTTTTTATTTAAAAAATAATAGTAGTTTTTTTTTAAATAATTGTTTTATAAAAAATGTAGATTTTAATATTGAAAAATCCGACTTTAAAATTAATAATTCTATTATTAATAATTCTGTTTTAGAATTAAATAACTCTTCTTTAATTTTTAATAATTCTTATTTCTATAATACACTTATAAGTATTAATAATTCTACATTAAATTTAAATGGTTGTGTTTTTAATAATTCTAAAAATTTAAAATTTAACTCTTTAAAAAATTTAAATTTAAATAATAATTTGATTTTTAATAATTCTGGTTTATTAATTAATAATTGTAATAATACTAATATAATTAATAACGTTTTTTTTAATAATAATAATTCTTTAACAATTAATAATAAAACTGGTTTTAATAAAATTTATAATAATTTATTTATAAAAAATAATACAGCATTAGAAATAAATAATAATTCTATATTTTATATTGTTAATAATAATTTTGATATAAATAATATTGCTATAAAAACTAATAATAGTTTAAAAACTAATAATAATATAATATCAAAAAATAACATATATTCTTATAATAACGAAGATTTTGATATTAATAATTATAATATTATAAACTCTTATTGTTTATCTAATAATAATATATTAAAAGGTTATTATAATATTTTAGGAAATCCTGAATACATTAACTCAATAAATTTTAATTATAATTTAAATAATAATTCACCAGCACTAAGATCTGGTAATAACAACACTAATTTAGGAGTAAATATAAACACTATATATAATATAAAATATTTAAAATATTAATATTATATATATATATATAATGTTAATAAGTGTAATTTTTAATTTAATAATATTTGGTTTTTTTAATTATTAAATAATATTAACAATAAAAAAAAATCTAAATATGATTTATATAAACAAATTTTATAATTAAAATAATAATAAAATATAAAATATGTTATTTAAATATTATTAATAACAATGTTAATAAGGCACTAATATTTTTTATTAAATTTTAATAAAATTAATTATTATTTTTTTTTAAAAAAAAGAGTCAAATTATTGTTAATAAATTAACTGGTATAATTAAATTTTATTAACATTATTTTTTATTAAAATGTTTATATATAATATTTCCTTTTTTTAAACCAACAAAACCTATTAAATCTTTTTTAGAACAATTTTTTATATTTTTTAATGTTTTATAATTATTTAATAATTCAAATATTGTTTTATTACCTATTCCTTTTATATTATTTAACTCTGTATTAATAAAGTTTTTATTTCTTAAAACCCTATGATGTTTTAAACAAAATCGATGAGCTTCATTTCTTATATACTGAATTAACTTTAACTCTTCGCTTTTTTTATTTAAAACAACCTTTTTATTATCACTTAAAAAAATTATTTCTTCTTTTTTAGCTATACTTATTATATCTTTTTTAATAATATTTAATTTTTTAAATTTTTCTAATACTGTATTTAATTGACCTTTCCCTCCATCTATTACTATTAAATCAGGAATATTTTTAAATTTTTTATATTTTTTTTCTACAGCTTCTGAGAGAGATAAATAATCATCAGGACCAAATACAGAGTTTAATTTATAAGACCTATATTCAGATTTTAAAGGTTTTCCATTCTTAAAAACAATACAAGAAGCAGTGGTGTTTGTTCCATTTAAATTAGAAATATCAAAACAGTGAATAATAAAGGGAGTATTTTTAAGATTCAAGTATTTTTTTAAATTAATTAAAATAGAAATATCAAATTTAGGATTTTTGGAACCAATATATTCAAGGATATTTTTTTTAGATAAATCAAGGATATTTTTTTTATAACCTCTTTTAGGTACAAAAACACGACTATTAAAAAAAGAATCAATATTAATATTAGAAATTAAGTTTTTAGAAACGCTATTATAATTTATAAATACTTTTTTAATAAAACTTCTTAAAACATCTTCTTCTGAAAAATAAAATTCATTTTTAAATTTATAGTTATTTATAAAAAGAACAGAACCCTCTATTATTCTTATAAAATTTATATAGTAAAAATTATTAATTTTTAAAATATAAAAACAATCTAAATCAATGCTTTTAACAGAAACAATAATACTTTTACTTTTTAAATAGTTGATTTTATTTATTAAATTATATAAACTTTCACATCTTTCGAAAAGAAGCATTTTTGAACAAAACTCAAGCTCTTTTTTAATTATTTTTAAGAAAGAAGAATACCTTCCCTCTAAAAGTAGTTTGATGGAAGAAATATTTTTATAATAATCTTTTTCACTTTGATAACCTTCACAAGGACCAAAACATTTTTTTAAATGATAATCTAAACAAACCGTGTATTTTTTAGATAAAATATTCTTTTTAGAAAGATTAAAATTACAAGATCTAACCGGGTAAAAATCAAAAACAATTTCAAGTAGTTTTTTTAAAATACGGTTATTTATATAGGGCCCAAAATAAAAATCATTATTGTTTTCTTTTTTTCTAGAAATAAAAACACGAGGAAACCTTTCATTTTTTATACATATCCAAGGAAAGTTTTTATCATCTTTTAATAAAAGATTGTATTTAGGTTTGTGTTTTTTTATTAAGTTATTTTCTAAAAAAAGAGAATCCTCCTCTGAATCAACAAGAAGATATTTAATATTATTAGATGAAGAAATAATTAATTGGTCTTTTTTTAAATCTGATTGAAAATAAGAACTAACGCGGGTTTTAATTTTTTTAGATTTACCGACATATAATACTTTTTTATTATTTAAAAACATATAAACACCAGTTTTGTTAGGAAGTTTTTTAGATTTTAATAATAAAGCTTTAGAAAACATTAAAATAAATATTTAAATTTCTTGGATTATTTATAACAAACGGTTTATGATATTAACAATTTTAGGCGCCACAGGTTTAGTTGGAAAAGAAATTATAAAAATTTTAGAAGAAAAAAAAAACAAAACCATTAAAAAAGTAATTTTTGTTGCTACAGAAAAAAGCAAGGGAAAAAAAATAACCTATAAAAATAAAACATACAAGGTCGTTTCAGTAGACCAAGCATTAAAACAAAATCCTACACACGCGTTATTTTCGGCAGGGGCACAGGCTTCAAAAAAATATGCAAAAAAATTCAATAAAATAGGGGCAATAGTCATAGATAATTCTTCGGCCTTTAGAATGGATAAAAACATAAAATTAATAGTTCCAGAAATAAACGGAAAAATAATATCAAAAAAAGATAAAATAATATCAAACCCAAACTGTTCAACAATACAGTTAATAATGGCAATTGCTATTATACAAAAAAAAGTAGGAATAAAGCGAATGGTAGTGTCAACATACCAGTCTGTGCTTGGAACAGGACTAAAGGCAGTAGAACAATTAAAGAAAGAAGAAAAAAAAGAAGAACCTAAAGAAAAAGTATATAAAAATAAAATACACAGAAATGTTATTCCAAAGTGTGATGATTTTTGTGAAAACGACTACACAAAAGAAGAGGAAAAAATAATAAAAGAAACAAATAAAATTCTTAATTCTAATATAAAAATAACAGCAACCGCAGTTAGGGTTCCAACTCTTGGTGGACACGGAGAAAGTGTTAATATTGAGCTTAAAAAAAAGACAACAAAAAAGCAATTAATACAACTTTTAAAAAAACAAAACGGAGTTATTGTTGAGCAAGGAAAAAACTATAAAACACCCACAGAGGTAAGAGGAAAAAACGAGGTTTTTGTTTCCAGAATAAGAGAGGATTTCTCTCAAAAAAACACATTCAACATGTGGGTTGTTGCCGACCCATTAAGAAAAGGAGCGGCAACAAATGCCATTCAAATACTAGACTATTTAATTAATAATTAATAACATCTTCTTCAACATCTTCATAGGACAACTCAACACCGGGACTATCTTCAACAGAGCCGTGACCATTGTCTTTTTCACAAATATGAGGAGCAATAACCAAAGAAACAATGCTCATTAATTTAATAAGAATATTCATAGATGGACCAGAGGTGTCTTTAAAAGGGTCACCAACAGTGTCTCCAGTAACAGACGCCTTGTGAGATTCCGATCCTTTTTCACCACTAGCCTCTATAGATTTTTTAGCATTGTCCCAGGCTCCCCCGGCATTATTTTGAAAAATACCCATTAACACACCAGAAACAGTAACACCAGCCAAAAGACCACCTAAAACCTCAGGGCCAAAACAAAAACCAACAACAACAGGAACAACCAAAGGAATAGCTCCAGGAAGAATCATTTCTCTAATAGAAGCTTTTGTTGAAATTTCAACACATTTTTCATATTCAGGAGTAGCCTTTCCTTCCATAATACCAGGAATTTCTTTAAATTGTCTTCGCACCTCTTTCACCATGTCCATGGCAGCGCGCCCCACAGCGGCAATTGCCAACGAAGAAAAAATGAACGGGATCATGCCCCCAACAAACAGTCCCGCAAGAACATCCGCTTTATATATATCTATTGAATCAATTCCGGCCAAACCAACAAACGCCGCAAATAGAGCCAAGGCCGTTAGGGCGGCAGAAGCAATCGCAAAGCCCTTTCCGGCGGCAGCGGTAGTGTTTCCGACAGCATCTAAATTATCTGTTCTTTCACGAACCTCCTTGGGCAAACCACTCATCTCTGCAATACCGCCAGCATTATCTGCTATTGGCCCAAAAGCATCAATAGCCAACTGCATAGCTGTTGTTGCCATCATGCCAGCAGCAGCAATAGCCACACCATAAAGTCCTGCAAACAAAAAAGAAACATATATTCCGGCCGCCAACACCAAGGTGGGTAAAACGGTTGATTCCATACCAACAGCCAGGCCACCTATAATATTAGTTGCATGACCTGTTGAAGACTGATGAATAATAGAGTCTACGGGCCTACGCCCCATAGAAGTGTAGTATTCTGTTATTATAGACATTAAAGCACCAACAATAAGACCCGTAGCAATTGCCCAAAAAACACTTATGGAAGAAAAAACAACCCCCCTAATTTCCATCGTCTCAGGAAGCATCCACTGTGTTAGAAAATAAGAGGCAATAAAAGTAAACAAAATAGACAGCCAATTACCAAGATTAAGCGCACTTTGCACAGATCCTTCTTCAGATCGAATTCTAACAAAAAAAGTTCCAATTATAGAAAATATTAAACCTAAACCAGCAATAACCAAAGGCAATAAAATAGGAGCAATACCCCCAAAGTTATCAACTGAAGATATTTCTTGACCCAAAACCATTGTTGCTAAAATTGTTGCAACATATGAGCCAAAAAGATCTGCTCCCATTCCCGCAACATCGCCAACATTGTCACCAACATTATCAGCAATAGTGGCAGGGTTTCTTGGATCATCTTCAGGAATACCAGCCTCCACTTTACCAACTAGGTCGGCGCCAACATCCGCAGCCTTTGTGTAAATGCCTCCTCCTACACGAGCAAACAAAGCGATTGACTCTGCGCCCAAAGAAAACCCAGCAAGAACCTCTAAAGCCTTAACCATCTCAAGGCCCGTTACACTTCCTCCAACACTTACAACATAAATATTATAAAATAAAATAAACAATCCACCTAAGCCCATTACAGCTAAACCCGCAACACCTAAACCCATTACAGAACCACCGGTAAAAGAAACCTTTAAAGCCTTCGATAGACTTGTTCTAGCAGCCTGAGTTGTTCTAACGTTTGCCTTGGTCGCAATTTTCATGCCAAAATAACCTGCTAGTGCTGAAAAAAAAGCACCAATCAAAAAAGCAATAGCAATAACAGGAGAAGAGGTTTCTATTAAGGTTCCTGACCAGGCCAAGACGGTGGCAGCAAATACAGCAAACACAGACAAAACCTTCCACTCAGCGACTAAAAAAGCCATAGCCCCCTTGGCAATATGATCCGAAAGTTCAACCATTTTTTTATCTCCAGGGTCCTGTTTAGAAACCCAAGAAGATTGAAAAAACATAACAATTAAACCCACTAAACCAAGAAGAGGAGCAATATAAATAAGATTACTAGTTAAAAATTCCATAATACAAATAAGATTAATTTATTCAAGTTGGGCAAATATAAAAAAACAAAGAGATAAAAGAGAGAAAACAACTCTATTATTTAACAGGAACACGATTGTAAAAAATAAGCAAAAGAACGGCCCCGCACGTAATATAAGAGTCTGCAAGATTAAAAATATACTTAAAAAAAAGAAAATCTTTGCCACCGAAAAAAGGCACCCAACCAGGGTATGTTCCAGAAAACAAAGGGAAGTAAAACATGTCTACAACTTTACCAAAAAACAAAGGAGCATAACCATAAAAAACGCCATAAAAAACACTGTCAACAATATTACCAATTGCCCCAGAAAAAACTAACAAAAAAGCCAGAAAAACAAATTTATTTAGTCCAGCTTTTAATAATTTCACCACCCATTTAAAAAGAACAAAAACAAAAACTATTCTAACAGTAGTTAAAAGCAGTTTTCCCCACGCGCCAAAGAATTCATAACCAAAAGCAAAACCATTGTTTTCAACAAAATAAAGAGAAAACCAGTTAAAAATCTCCCGTTGTTCACCAATATAAAAACTAGATTTAACAAAAAACTTCAAGCCTTGATCAAGGCACACAAGAATAAAAACAAAAAACCAGGGACTTAATCCAAAAATTTTCACAAATCTATTTCGATTTATTTTTCGCATCAATACTTAATGTAGCATGTGGCACCAAAACCAATCTTTTTTTAGCAATAAGCTTACCAGACTCTCTACAAATACCATATGTTTTATTTTCAACACGAACCAACGCATTTTCAAGGTCTCGGATAAATTTTTCTTGTCTAGCCGCCAACAACGTGTTAGACTCTTTTGACAAGGTTTCCGACCCTTCCTCAAAAGATTTAAAAGAAGAATAGGTGTCATCCGTTCCATTAGAAGAAGCATTGCTATAAGAGTCCCTTAAAAGTTGGAGGTCATGTTTGGCAATATCAATCTTTTTTAAGATGATTTTTTTAAAATTTAATAGCTCTGAATCAGAATATCTTTTAGAAACACTTTTTTTCATAACATCAAGAAAATTGAACCACAATATACAGTTTATAATCATTAAATTCAAACACATGAGATTTTTTTGAAAACCCCTCACCAACATGTATTTCAAAAGCTAGAACCTCTTTTTTAATATATTCACAGTGTTTGAGTATAATTTTTTGAGCATCAGAGTCGCCCCCAACAAATAAAGTTATTTTATCCATTACTTTTAAGCCTAATTCGCGCCGAGTGTTTTGAATAAAATTAATAAACTCTCTTGCGTAGCCGTCCTCCAAAAGATCACTAGATAGCTCAGAATTTAAAACAACAAGAACGTCGTCAGCCTTTGCCGTTAAAACCCCAGGAACATCGTCAGCCTTAATAAAAACATCAGCACTTTTTAACACAACACTTGAGTTAAGTAAATTTAAAGAAATCTCACCAGAGGCCTCAAAATCAGAAAGGTCTTCTTCGCGCAAATCACCCACGGCAGACACAATTTCCTTAACCAACTTACCATACTTTTTGCCCACAACAGGAAAGTTTACAACCAATTTTCGCTTAACAATATTATTAGAGTTTTTTTCAAAAAAAACATTTTTCACATTAATTTCAGACCGAATTAATTCAACAAGAACATCTTTAGAGCCCTTGTTTCCAGATAAACAAATAGTTACAGATTCAAGAGGTTGGCGAACACGGATGCCTTCTTTTTTCCTCAGAGACAGGGCAAGCGAACAAATATTTTTAGTAAGTTTCATTTTTTCTTCCAAAAAGGGATTTATAAACTCTTTATTAGCAACAGGAAAGCGAGATAAATGAACAGAATCTTCAGAATCACAACCCAGTCCTATACTAATATCACAAAACAGCTGATCCATAAAAAAGGGTGCAATTGGCGAGCCAAGCTTGGCAACGGTCATTAAACACTCAAGCAAGGTTTGGTATGCGGAAATTTTTTCTAAATCATACCCCCCCTTCCAAAAACGCCTTCTACAAAGCCGAATATACCAATTACTTAATTTGTCAGTTACAAAAGCCTGAATTTCCCTGCATGCTAGGGTGGGCTCATAGGATTCATATTTAGTCTGAACACTTAATATTAGTGTGTGTAGTTCAGACAAAATCCACTGATCTAAAAGATGTCTATCAGACAGTTTAATTTCTTCTTCAGCTTTAGTAAAACCATCAATATTAGCATATAAACTAAAAAATGAATATGTGTTATAAAGAGTGCTAAACATTTTTTGTTTTACTTCAACGACGCCATCAATGTCAAACTTCAAGTTATCCCAAGGCTGAGAATTACTAACCATATACCACCTCAACGAGTCTGCACCATGAGCCTCAATAGCCTCAAAAGGGTCAATCGTGTTGCCAAGTCTTTTGGACATTTTTTGCCCAGAACGATCTAAAACCAGCCCATTGGAAATAACATTTTTAAAAGCAATACTATTAAAACACATAGAGGCAATTGCATGGAGCGTAAAAAACCAACCCCTTGTTTGATCAACACCCTCGGCAATAAAGTCTGCCGGAAAAAACAACCCAGAGTCAATTAAGTCTTTGTTCTCAAAAGGATAGTGCCATTGCGCATATGGCATAGATCCAGAGTCAAACCAAACATCTATAACCTCAGACTCCCTATACATAGGAGAACCATCGCTACCTGTCAATACAATATTGTCTACATAATTTTTATGTAAATCAAATAGATTATAATTAGACTCGCTCATGTCATTTGGATCAAATGTTTCTAGTGGATTATTTTGCATATTGCCGCTTGCCACAGATTCTTCACACAATTTCTTTAACTCCTCAACAGAGCCAATACAAATAACCTCAGAGCCATCGACACTTTTCCAAATAGGCAAAGGAATTCCCCAAAAACGAGACCTTGAAAGGTTCCAGTCATTAATGTTTTCTAACCAGTTCTTAAAACGACCCTCTCCAGTGCTTTTGGGCTTCCAATTTATTTCGTTATTTTTTTCAATCATCCGATCACGATACTCGGTTGAGCGAACAAACCAAGAGTCTAGCGGATAATAAAGAATGGGTTTGTCAGTTCTCCAGCAATGAGGATAGTTGTGTTCATACTTTTCAGATTTAAAAATAAGCCCACCCCTTTTTAACTTAACCACAATATCGATATCTACAGACTGTTGGTCAGAGTTATCAAACTCGGTCTTTACAAAACGACCGGAAAATTCTCCCAGTCCATCAACAAATTGGCCTTTTAAATTTACAAGAGGAACAAGATTCTTGTTAGAATCTTCCACCAACATTAATGGAAGCCCTCTTTTTTTAGCGACATTAAAATCATCTGACCCAAAGGTTGGGGCCAAGTGTACCAATCCTGTTCCGTCGGCGGTGTTTACAAAATCAGCATCAACGACCCGAAAGGCTTCTTTAGGTGAATTATAAGGCTGAACATATTGTAATAATTGCTCATATCTTAATCCAATTAAATCTCTTCCATTATAGCGTTCAATAATTCTGTAACCATCGACTAAATCATCACGAAAATCCGATATTTTTTTAACAGTTTTTTTATCAAAAATAGAGGAAATACAGTTTTCGGCACAAATTAAAAAAACTTCTTTAAAAGTGTGGGGATTAATTGTTTCAATCCCAACATAAGCAATGTTTTTTCCAATAGCCAATCCCGTGTTTGAAAATAGCGTCCAGGGGGTGGTGGTCCAGGCCATAAAAAACACAGGAAGATTAGTTTTTATTTTTTTTTCAAAATCAATAGCTTTAAACAAAACAACAGCGCTCAAGTCTTTTACCAGCTTATAGCAGCCCGGCTGATTTAACTCGTGAGAACTTAAACCAGTTCCCGCGGCAGGAGAGTATGGTTGAACCGAATAGCCTTTATAAATTAATTTTTTTTCAAATAGGCGTTTTAACAAAAACCAAACACTTTCAATATATTTATTGTCATATGTTATATATGGGTTTTTTGTGTCAACCCAATAGCCCATTTTTTCAGTAAGATCGTTCCACGATTCAGTGTACCTCATGACCGTTTTCTTACACGCTTTATTATAGTCAGAAATAGATATTTTTTTACCTATGTCCTCTTTTGTTATTTTTAACTCCTTTTCAACGCTTAATTCAACAGGCAGCCCATGCGTGTCCCAGCCGGCCTTTCTGTCTACACGGTAACCACAGAGTGTCTTATAGCGGCAAAAAATATCTTTAATTAATCTTGCCATAATGTGGTGTATTCCGGGAAGCCCATTCGCAGAGGGGGGGCCCTCAAAAAATACAAACCTTTTGTCGGAAGGATTTAGCTTAACACTTTTTTCAAAAACATTATTTTTTTTCCACGCTAATTCTTTTTCTTTGCTAATTTTTGATAAATCTAATTTTTGATACTCAGGAAACATTACAGGGGTTTTATATTGTTGCAATAACTTTTAATTCAATAGCAATAGGCGTAGGTAGCGAGAGCACCTCTACGGTGGTTCTTGTTGGGAACGGAACCGAGAAATACTCCTTGTAAATCTTATTATATTTTGGAAAATCAGAACTCATATTTGTTAAAAACACCGTAACATCAACAATATTTTCCCATTTAGACCCAGAATCCTCTAAAATTAATTTAATGTTTTCAAAAACAGCTTGACACTGCACGTTTATATCATAGCTAATAATTTCACCAGATTCAGATAAATTAACTCCAGGAATTATTTTTGAGCCCCTTTTTCTGGGCCCCACTCCAGATAAAAAAAGCAAACCACCAACCTTTTTAGCGTGGGGATAATGACCAACAGCCTCTGGGGCTTTTTCTGAATTAAAGTTTTTTTCCATATTGAGAGGATATTATTTTAACAATAAATATATCACATATTTAATCCTTTTCAATCTTAACACACACATTTTTTGTCTCTGTAAAAAAGTCTAAAGAATAATAACCCCCTTCTCTTCCAAAACCCGACTGCTTCATTCCTCCAAATGGAATCCTAAGGTCTCTTAATAGCCAAGTATTAATCCAAATTACACCTGCGTCAATTTTAGAGGCAACCCTATGAGCCCTAGAAACATTATTAGTAAACACTGAAGCAGATAAACCATACTTAGTGCCATTACAAAGACTTATTGCTTCTTCTTCATTTTTAAAAGGCATTACTGTTGCAACAGGTCCAAAAACTTCTTCTTGATTTATTTTGTCTGTGTTTTTCGTGTGGGTAATTATGGTGGGCGACAAATAATAACCATTTTTCAAATCACCATTTAAAAAGACCCTTTCTCCCCCCACAAGAACCTTTCCACCTTCTTTTTTTGCCTGTTCAATTTTTAAGATTATTTTATTTAAATGTTCTTCGGAAACAATAGAGCCAAGATTACTAGTTTTATTTTTAGGGTCACCAACAACAAGTTGTTTGGTTTTTTCTAAAAAAGCAGATAAAAAATTATCATAAATAGAATCTTCTACAAGAATTCGTGATCCACAAAGACAAATTTGACCTTGATTCAAAAATGCCGATTTTACAGCATTGTTTACCGCTAAATTAAAATCACAATCTCCAAACACAAGTGTTGGGTTTTTGCCACCAAGCTCAAGAGAGTATTTTTTAAAGTTTTTAGCAGCCTTGGAGGCAATAATTTTTCCTGTATCCGTCCCCCCGGTGAACGAAATAACATCGGCTTTTTCCACAATCGCATTTCCTGCTGTTGCGCCATAGCCATGAACAATATTTATAACTCCTTTGGGAAAATTAATTTCATCACAAATTTTACTTAAAAGGTACGCGGTGTATGGAGTCAACTCTGATGGCTTTGCAACAACAGTATTTCCAGAGGCAATGGCGGGCGCAATTTTCCACGTTAACAAGTATAGCGGTAAATTCCAAGGAGAAATACAGCCGGCAATCCCAATAGGCTGTTTTAGAGTATAATTTAAGGCTGACCCATCCATGCTATGTGAGTCAGAGTCAAAATGAAGCAATGCCGTTGCAAAAAACCGAATATTTGCGGAACACCTTGGAATATCAACGCTTTTAGCTAGCCACTCAGGTTTCCCATTATCATAGCTTTCTGCAACAACAAGCTCTTCAGCGTGATTATCAATAGCATCTGCCAATTTCATCAGCCAGCCATAACGGTGCTCTTTTGTAGAGGACCCCCAAGACTTAAAGGCTATTTTTGCAGATTTAATAGCCAGACTCACATCAACAGAATTGCTGTCAGGAATCAAAGAATACTTAACACCATTTGTAGGGCTAGTATTATTGATATATTTTTTGTTTTTAGGGCCTAAAAAGGAGCCACCAATATAATTTTTAATTTTCAACATATATAAAAAACCATATATTAATTAAAGTGATTTAGTTCGTCCACCGTCAATAGGAATATTTACACCATTTATATAGCTGGCAAAACCAGAACAAAGAAATACAACAGTGTATGCAATTTCATTAGGCTCAGCAAACCTTCCGATAGGAATATTTTTTCTCATTGTTTCTGCAACCAATTCAGATGAGACACCGTTTTTATTAGCCTTACTTTGGATTAATTGTATTAATCTATCAGTTTTTGTGGCACCGGGCAAAATATTGTTTACAGTTATGCCAAATTGACCCAATTCCACAGATAGTGTTTTGCTCCAACTCGCCATGGCCCCACGAACAGTATTAGACACCCCCAATCCTTCAATAGGCTGTTTAACAGAAGTGGATATAATATTTATAATTCTACCAAATTGCTTTCGTTTCATTATAGGCAAAACAATTTGATTTATTATTTGTGCAGATAAAACATGTTGATTAAATGCTGACAAATATTCATCAGCCTCTGCCGTGTGAGCAGGACCACCAGCAGGGCCACCCGAATTATTAACAACAATATCAACACTATTAAGGTTTATATAGTTTTTAATTGTTTTTGTTAACAACACTATATTTGACATATCAACAGAAATAAAATCGTGATCTTGATTATGTTTAACACAGAGCTCGTCTTTTGTTTTAATTAAATCTGTTTTGTTTCTTGAAACTAATAAGATATTCGCACCAGACCTAGATAGTTGAATTGCGATTGCGCGACCAATTCCTTTAGAGCCACCAAAGACCCAGGCAGTTTTATTTTTTAGATTTATTTCCATATTGTCTCAAATATAACTATTTTACATTCATTGTTTATGATAAATAATTTGAAACTATGGGAAATATTCGCGCACCATTTAATCTTAGTCGGTGGATCAAAGAAAATCAACATCTTTTAAAGCCGCCTGTTGGTAACAAAAATTTATATATTGATTCAGAAGATTACATTGTGATGATAGTTGGCGGACCAAACTCACGAAAAGATTATCATTACAACGAAACAGAGGAGTTGTTTTATCAAATAAAGGGAAATATTATTGTTAAAACACAACAGAAAGGAAAAAAGACAGAGGTTGTAATTAATGAGGGTGAAATGTTTTTGTTGCCCCCAAAAATTCCACACTCGCCCATTAGGCCAGCGGGCTCAGTGGGTCTTGTTATAGAAAGAAAAAGAGAGCCACACCACAAGGATGGTCTTATGTGGTTTTCAGAGAAAGAAAATGCGCTTTTATACGAAGAGTATTTTCACTTAACTAACATAGAAAAGGATTTTTTACCAGTTTTTAAAAAATTTTATAAAAACGAAAAGCTAAGAACGTGCCCAATTTCAGGAGAAATTATGGACGTAGACGAAAGGTATATTTAGGAAAATATAGTAAATTTAAAACTATGTCATGCGAATAAATGGACACGGACATATTCTGCCAGAGCCCCATCAGATCCCTCAATTCATGAAAGACAAGAAGCTTTTTTGGATTGATGAAGACAAGAGGTTCATGAGACAAGGAAGTTGGACCAGGCCAATTACCAGCCCTAATTACTTTATTAAAGATAAAATACAATGGATGACTCAACACAATATTGATCATGGTGTTATGCTGAGTCTTTCGCAACTATATTGTAATGGGTGGAAAAAACAAGATTGTATTGATGCAATTAACTTTCAAAATAATTTTAATGCTCGTATTCAGAATGATTATCCAGAAAAATTTACTTGTGGTTTTGTGGTTCAGCCACTATACATAGATCACTCTTTGAAAGAAATAGACCGATGCGTCAATAAGCTAGGATTAAAACTACTTTGTTTACCCACACATTTTTTAAATAAAAAAGGAGAATGGATGACCATTGCTGAATCGGACGTGGATCCGATATTTGAACTAGCTAATAAACATAGTTTATCAATTCAAATTCATCCATATGACGGCGATAAAATGATTGCTTTAAAAAATCAGTATTGGAGATTTCATTTGGTTTGGATGATGGCACAGTGTGCAGACGCACTACACGTTTTTAGTCTTAGAGATTTGCCAAATAAATATCCAAACATAAGAACCAGTTTTGCTCATGGAGGCATGCTTGGCGCCGCTAACCATGGCAGAAGGGTTCAGGGTTTTGAGGGCAGGCCAGACTTATTTAAAGGCCTACAAGACCCCAGAAAAACCTTGGGACAAAAAAACATATACTTTGATACACTAGTGCATGATCCACACACATTAAATTTGTTAAAGAAACGTGTAGGCGCAGGTCAAATAATAATGGGGCTGGACGACCCCTTTCCTCTGGGAGAAGTTGACGGGGTGGGATCGTCTTATCCAGGAAAAGTTTTAGACCAAGCGTTAGAGCTGGGCATTTTAACTAATAAAGAGGTCACAGAAATTTGGTGCAAGAATGTACTTAGTTGGCTGGGAAAGAAAAAAGAAGATTTTTTATAAATTTATATTAAAGCAATACAAATGAGCGACAAAATAAAACACGAGTGTGGTATAGCCTTATTAAGGCTATTAAAACCCTTAAGTTATTATCAAGAAAAATACGGAACCTCTTTGTATGGGTTAAATAAAATGTATTTATTAATGCAGAAGCAGGTAAATAGAGGTCAAGATGGGGCTGGGTTAGTTAATATTAAACTGCAAACGAAACCAGGCAAACCTTATATTAG
Source organism: Flavobacteriales bacterium (assembly GCA_002701365.1). GTDB lineage: Bacteria > Bacteroidota > Bacteroidia > Flavobacteriales > TMED113 > SP256. The sequence continues at coordinate 39,821 of NZUK01000002.1, read as the reverse complement.
TCGCAGGAGGTCTGTAAATCAAAATGCAATTCAAGATTTGTTTTCAAAAATCAGCGATAACTTTAAAAGTATCAAAAAAAATTACCCCTCCGAATTTAACGACCCTAATTGGATGAAACAAAATTGCTCATTTATGGGCGAACTTTTTTTAGGCCACTTGAGATATGGAACATATGGTAAAAACAGCATTTCACAATGTCACCCATTTTTAAGGCAAAACAACTGGAAATCAAGAAATTTAGTTTTGGCAGGAAACTTTAATATGACAAATGTAGATGAATTACTTAATCAATTAATTGAACTTGGTCAACATCCAAAAGAAAAGTCCGACACCGTTACAATTTTAGAAAAAATAGGTCATTTTACAGACGAAGAAAATTCAAGGCTATATAATCAGTATAAGGCGCAGTCTAAAAGCAATATTGAAATTTCAAAATTAATAGAAGACAATTTAAACATCTCAAACATATTAATTAATGCTTCAAAAAAATGGGATGGTGGCTATGTTTTAGGGGGCATTATCGGTCACGGTGATGCATTTGCATTAAGAGATCCAAACGGCATACGGCCAGCATACTATTACCATGACGACGAAATAGCAGTTGTAACATCAGAAAGACCGGTTATTCAAACAGCATTTAATGTTAGTTCAGATAAAATAAAAGAGCTTCCAAGAGGGCAGGCGATTATTGTCAAAAAAAATGGAGAAATAGAATTTAATCAAATTATAGATCCCCAAAAAAGGTCTGCATGTTCTTTCGAGAGAATATATTTCTCAAGAGGAAACGATATTGAAATATATAATGAAAGAAAAAAACTAGGAGCGTTTTTAAAAAATCTTGTTCTGCGAAAAATTAATAATGATTTAGATAACACTATTTTTTCATACATACCAAACACGGCAGAAACAGCCTTCTTGGGCTTAGTCTCTTCGCTCGAGGAAGAATTGGGCAAACAAAAACTAAACCTATTAAAGCGCGGAAATAATGAAGAGCTGCAAAAGATTATTTCCCAAAAAATAAGAATAGAGAAGATGGCGGTTAAAGACGCTAAACTTAGAACATTTATTACCTCGGATAGCGACAGGGATGGTTTAGTGGGGCACGTTTATGACGTTACATATGGAGCGTCAACAAGTAAAGATACACTAGTAATACTAGATGATAGTATTGTGAGGGGAACAACCTTGAAAAAAAGTATATTAAGAATTTTAGATCGACTAAATCTCAAAAAAATAATAGTAGTTTCTTCGGCTCCTCAAATAAGGTACCCAGATTGTTATGGAATAGACATGGCAAAACTAGGAGACTTTATTGCTTTTAAGGGAGTTATTTCATTGTTAAACAAAACACCTGAAGGAAAAAAACACATATCCACTATTTATGAAAAATGTAAAAAAGCTCTTAAACAACCAAAAGAAAATCAGCAAAACCACCTCAAAGAACTATATTCCTGGTTTACAAATGAAGAAATTTCAAAAGAAATAGCCCTCCTTTTAAAAACAGATAATTTATCAACAGAATTTGACATTATATTTCAAAGAGTGGAAGACCTTCACCAAGCATGCCCGGAGCATACGGGGGACTGGTATTTTACAGGAAATTATCCAACGCCCGGAGGAAACAAGGTGGCTAATAAGTCCCTAGTATATTATATAGAGGGTAGAGACTCTAGGGCATATTAGGACTTAATATAAGACCTAACACTCTCAGCCAGCCTAACGGCTGCGTCGCGGTTATACCTAAACCACATTTCGGGCTCAATCAACTCCAATTCTGAAAGAGCAAGATTATTATTATTATCTAAAACGACATCAATCCTTGCATATAAACATTTAAATGGGATTTTTTGGAGGATTTTTTCTGCAAAAACAATTTGATCTTTTGTGGGGCTGTAGGGCTCTACAGAGCCTCCAAAATCATCCTGAACCCTAAAGTCCCCATGTTTTGCCCTCTTTAAAACAGCATGGGTAAACACACCGTTTATCACCATCAGTGACAACTCTCCAAAAGAAATAATATTTTCTTGAAAAGGCTGAACTATCATATCGTATTTTTGTGCCAATTTTTGAAATAAAGATTCATTTTGTTGTAGGCTGGTTTTTTTAATATAATGAGTGTTCCAGCCTGCAGCCGAAACACGAGGTTTAATGACAATATCACCCCAATTATGTTGCTTGGTAATTGAGAAAAGGCTTAGGGGGGAAGATTTTTTTGTTAGATGTGTTTTTACAATATTAATTCCAGCGCTTTCTAGTTCGATCAAATAATTTTTATCAAGATTCCAAGTTATTGAATCTAGAGGATTAATAAATTTAGTTTTTCCGCGGCAGTTATTTAAAAAACTATAAAACTGATCAATTTTTTCAAAATAATTCCAAGTTGTGCGAAATAGTGAAAAACGAAACAAAGAAGGATTAAAACAGTCGTCCCACGCAACTCTTTTAGATGAAACACCAAGCCTGTTTAGCTCGTCTTGGATTAATTGGTCTTCATGAAGAATATTTTTAACATACCAACTTTCTAATTCAGGATTTAAATATCTCTTCTCTGTCAATAGAGCCAAATCAATCATAGAATAAATTAACTATTTTGATCGTTCCATTCTATAGCAGCCTTTCTAAAAGCTTTATATGTTCTATATTTTTTTCTAACGTTAGAATTTTCACTCCAAATCGATCGGTATGTTTTTTTAACTCGACTATTTTCTTTTTTCTGCCCCAACTTTTTACCCTTAAATAAAGTAAGCTCATTTATAATATTCGACGCTCCTGCAAACTTATCAATTATAAATAAAATATATCTAGCATCAACCGAGATTGTGCGTTGTAATTGATTTTCAAAAGCAATATCTCCGCTCATAGCTTCCCAGTTACCGTCAAAAGCGCACCCAACTAAATGCCCCATTGAATTTATAACAGGGGACCCAGAGTTTCCACCAGTAATATCATTGTTTGAGATAAAACAAACACTTAGTGATCCGTCGGGATTACCATATTGACCATAGTCACGGTCTTTGTGTAGTTCCACTAATTTTTCAGGAACAATAAATTCAGGATTGTCGTTGTCCATTTTTTCAAAGACACCGTCTAGAGTAGTTATAAAATCATATTCTACAGCGTTACCAGGACTATACGAGCCTACACTTCCATATGTTAGCCTCATAGTGAAGTTCGCGTTAGGATAAAACTTTTTATTAGGAGACATTTTTCTTAATCCATCAATAAATAGTCTTTGAGCAACTGCGAGGGACTTTTCCGCCTCAGCGTTTTGAGGCCTGATTTTAGAAAAGTAATTATCTAAGATAGACTTTTGAATTTTATATGCTGGATCGTTTTTTAGCTCGGATATGGTTAGGTCTAAAAAATTCATATTTAAATTGTCTAATAGGGCGGTTATTTTATTCTCATCAACAAAAACAGACTTATTATACAAGTCGTTGCCCCATTTTTGAAAATTGCCACGATATTTTTTTGTTAAAGAGGTAATTGCTTCAGGCGCTTGATCAGAAGGAACCCCCTCGGAATACATTTCCATCATTTTAACAAAAATTTCTTTTTCAATTTCTTGTTTGTATTCCTTAAAATTATCATGAATTAATTCTTTAAAGTTTTCTTTTGCTTTAATTATTTTAGCTTCATCTCCAGACTCTAAGGCCCTAATAAAACGCTCAGATCGGCGAGCCAATCTAACAAAGCTTGGTCCAGACCAAGCAGCCTCATTCAAGTAAACCCTAGAAAGAGTGGTTTCGCTTAGTTTTTTATGAGCATTCTCAATAGTACCTAAAACATCCCCATAAATAGATTGATTGATCTTTGTTGAATTAGCAAACTTTGAAAATAAATTTTCTAAATCTTGCTTTTTTTGATAAACATTAAGCCTTTTTAGTCCGCGCGTTTGACCAATGTAATACTTCCAATAGTTTGATATTCTGGCTTTTTTACTAGCATACATAATATTAACATCTCTATCTGCCCGCATGTACCGGTTAAGAATATTAAGTTTCTCTTCCCTAATTTTAACAACAGTTGGATTATATGTGTCAATAGCAGATTTTACTCCAAAAGAAGACAAGTATCTATCGGTACCACCAGGGTAACCCATAATCATTGTAAAATCCCCCTCCTGAACACCGTCTAATGAAATTGGTAAATGATGTTTGGGAACAAGCGGAATATTTTTTTCATCATATTCTGCGGGAGAGCCGTCCGGGGCAGTATAAATCCTAAACAAAGCAAAGTCTCCAGTGTGTCTTGGCCACATCCAGTTATCAGTGTCACCACCGTATTTACCAATTGACTCAGGGGGCGCGCCAACCAGCCTAATATCACTATATTTTTCATAAACAAAGAGGTAGTATTCGTTTCCTCCAAAAAAGGATTTAATTTCAGCCTCATAATTAGAATCACCGATTTCTCTTTTTTTAATATTTTCAATTCTCTCGCGTACAAGTTCTTCTCTAGCAGACTCGTCAGCACTATAGTCAATACTATCTAGCACCTCTTTTGAAACATCACTCATGCTTATTAAAAACTTCACAAAAAAACCTTCATTGGGTAATTCTTCTTTGTAATTTTTGGCCCAAAAACCCTCACCCAAATAATCATTTTCGCCTAAACTATGGTTTTGAATTGCATCAAATCCACAATGATGGTTTGTTAAAATTAGCCCACTAGAAGAAATCACCTCACCAGTACAATAGCCATTAAAATTAATGATAGCATCTTTTAGAGACGAGTTGTTAATACTATAAATTTCATCAGCTGTTAACTGAAGACCTTTTTCTCGCATGTCGCCCATATTAAGCTTTTTAATAAACATAGGAAGCCACATACCTTCATCAGCTGAAGATTTTTGTGGCAAACAAAATAAAAGACATAAAATAAGTGTAAGTAAATTTTTCATAATATTTCAATTTTTAATTAAAGGTATACTAGAGCAGGGCTCTCCATAAAACAAACTTTTTACGTGTGGTATAAGTTTTTGAGCACACAATGATATTGCACACAAAGGCAATTGATTATTGCTACAAATCTTCAAAAATACACGTTTATTTTTATATTCAGCTATCTCCAAATTATTTAATCCTCGCTCAAAAAGGATCGCATTCATGGTTTCGGGTTCAGAGAAAAAAACTTCTTGAGCAATATTCATCAATTTAACTTGAACGAAAAGATATGCCCAGGGAGGCACAATAATGTCTTTTGAACAATAAATAGCAACAAATGCGGAGGTCATATTTTCCCAATTTGCAGCATCTAGGTTTTTCTTAAACACCGACTCCCTCACGATTAATTCTTCCCCAATAAATTTATTGATATCCACTGAAGCTCGTTTTCCGGGCACAAAAAATTTATTTATGTCCAGGGTTAAAAGACCAGCTTTCTCAACCTTATTTTCTATTTTACTCGTCATAATCTATAAAAAACCTAATTCTAACTTAGCCTCTTCTGACATCATAGTCTTATTCCACGGGGGGTCCCAAGTGATATCAACAATTGCTTTGTTGATTTTTTTGACCTTTTCGACTTTTTCCTTTATCTCCAGCGGCAAAGATTCGGCAACCGGACAGTTAGGGGCGGTAAATGTCATTAAAATTTTAACATCAAAATCTTCACTAATTTGAACATCATAAATTAACCCCAATTCATATATATTAACAGGGATTTCGGGGTCATATATTTGACACAAGGCTTTAACAACCTCTTCTCCTATTGATTCCAATTCATTTTTCATTTTTTAAATAATTAAGTGCACAATCATTCACTTTTTCTAGCATCATATCTAATCCATTAGATCTATTCATAGATAGTTTTTTTCGAAGACCAATAGATAAAAAAACATCAGTCTTTTCTTTAATTATTTCCGCCGCAGAAGCGCCAGAATATATAAACACAATTATAGCAACAAGTCCTTTTGTAATTAAAGCGTCACTATCAGCGTAAAAATAAAGTTTTTTATTTTCTGCTCTACAAAAGAGCCAAACTTTTGACTGGCAACCATGTATTAAATTAGAATCAGATCTAAGCGACTTGTTGTCAACCTCCAAAAGCTCTTGGCCAAATTCAATGAGATGCTCATACTTGTCTTCCCATGATTCAAACAGGCTAAAGTCGCTTATTATTTGTTTTATTCGATTTTTCAAACGGATTTACTTAAGAATTTGACAACTTTTTTTAACGCCTGGATAAAATTATAGACTTCTTCTTCTGAGTTATATATAGACAAGGAGGCTCTAACACATCCGTCAATGTTTAAAAAATCCATTAAACTTTGATTACATAAATGACCAGAGCGCACCAATACACCATTTTCAGAAAGCAATGCCGCTAGATCGTAGTGGTGAATATTTTTAATATTAAAAGCAAATATGGGAGCAGCCTTTTTAGAATTGCCATACAGCTCTAAAAAGGGAACTTCTGCCAGCTTTTCCGTCATTAAAACAGATAAGTAATTCTCGTAGCTAGCTAATTGTTGAAAATCTATATTTTGGATAAATTTAATAGCTTCTCCTAGGCCAATAATTCCGGCTATATTGGGCGTGCCCGCTTCAAATTTAAGAGGATAATCCGTCCAAGTAGAGTCCTGAAACCCAACTTTAGAAACCATTTGACCACCGGTTTTATAAGGAGGCATTTCGCGCATAAATTCTTCTTTAATAAACAGCGCACCTGTTCCAGTTGGCCCGAAAAGCTTATGTCCCGAAAAACAGTAAAAATCACATCCTAACTCCGAAACATTAATTTTTATATGAGAGCCGGCTTGTGCTCCATCTACAAAGACAGGAATTTTAAATTTTTTGCAACTTTTAACAAGCAGGCCAATGTCTTGGGACATGCCGGTTACGTTAGATACATGATTAATCGCAATTAATTTAACCTTTTCAGATAAAACGCTATCAAGTTCATCAAAGTTGATGGTCAAGTCTTTACTAATAGGAATTTCTTTTATTTTAGCGCCATTTTCTTTAGCAATTACCTGCCAAGGAATTAAGTTTGCGTGATGCTCAATTGGAGAAACTAATATAATATCACCTTTCTTAACAAACTTTTTACCATAAGTTTGAGCAACAAGATTAACGGATTCAGTCGCCCCACTAGTGAGAACAATTTCTTTAGCACTATTGGATCCAATAAATTCATGAATTAACTTTCGGGTACTTTCATATTGATCCGTTGCAGACATTCCCAGCTCATAAACACCGCGATGAATATTACTATTTTCTTGTGTGTAAAAATCAGAGATTCTGCTTATAACAGAACTGGGCTTATGGGTGGTGGCAGCATTGTCAAAATAAACATTGGCCCCTCGATTTCCTGAGCAGAAATACGGAAAAAGCTTACGGGTTTGTGCAGTATCAAAAAGGTCCATCATAAGTTTTTTAGTTTTTGATTTATTGCATCTTCAGTTATTTTGAGAGCCAGAGGGTCATTAATTTTATCAAGAACCTCATGAAGAAACGCCTTTAATAAAATATTATATGCTGCACGTTGACCTATTCCACGAGACCTTAAATAAAATAAGGCCTCAGAATCAATTTGACCAACAGTAGATCCGTGTGCACACACAACGTCGTCTGCAAATATTTCTAATTGTGGGTTCGACTGTGCAACTGCATTTTCAGAGAGCAAAATATTGTTATTTTGTTGAATTGCAGATGTTTTTTGGGCATCTTTGTGCACCAAAACAAGGCTATCAAAACACCCCTTAGCGCTATCACTAATAACGCTTTTGTAAACTTGCTGACTTTGGCAATTTTTTTTCAAATGTTCTATAAGGATATTGTCTTCTACACAACTAGACTTGTTTAGCAGTGATATGGAATATAAATTACAATTAGCATATTCATCCTCAAGCCAAACATGCATGTTGTTTTTAACAGAGTTTACATTAGTATAACAATTAAATAACGAAAGAACACTATTTTTTTTCTGATGAACAAAAGAGTTTGTAATATTTTTTGAGCCAGCTTTGCACACCCAATAATCAAGACTGTATAAATTAACAACAGCACCCTCCTCCAAAATCCACTCAGAAACCGTATTATTAACTCGCGTTTGGGGCTCGTGTAAATTATAAAAGTTTTCAACTATGGTTAATTTTGCGCCCTCTCCTAAACGATAAATGTTTCGTATATGTTCAACGGTTGAAACACTAGAAGAATTGATATGATTAATAATGATTTTTTCTTGAGAGCTTGATTTTTTAGCTTCAAGTAAAAATCCACTGTTTGCTAGGGCAATATTTATTAAGGCAACAGGATTATCCCAAGCTTTTTCTTTCTTTAAAGAATATGCAAATTCTTTTTCACCAAAATCCTTAAAAGGAATAATTTTCACATTTTTAGGCAGACACGACAGGGACTCACAAAATTCACCGTCAATTATCGTAGCACAAAAACCAGGATTATTAAAAAGATGAGGAATTTTAAGCTTTATTGTTTTTATTATTTTATCGACACCCTCTTTTTCCTCTATTAACTTGAGGTCTATTTGCAGGTCGTCATTTCCAAAATAACTGTAGGCGTCTTTATTGAGGTCTTTTTCTAAAATTTTTTCAATGGCACTTTTTCGAAGAGCCATTTTTTTATCACCAATATCTTCGTGCAAATTTTGCTCACCTATTCTGTGCAAGAAAAAACTAACTAAATCTTTAACAGAGTTTATCATATCCATTTTTTTCTAATTCTAATGCCAGCTCAGGACCACCAGACTTTATAATTTTTCCGCCCACCAAAACATGAACGTGGTCGGGTGAAATATGATCTAAGAGTCTTTGGTAGTGTGTGATAATCAAAAAAGACCGGCTATTATTTCTCAGCTTGTTAACTCCGTTGGCAACAACCTTAAGAGCATCTATGTCTAGACCCGAGTCGGTTTCATCTAAAACACATATCTTGGGCTCAAGCATTGCTAATTGAAATATTTCATTTCTTTTTTTTTCTCCGCCAGAAAACCCAGCATTCATTGATCGAGATAAAAAATCAGAATTCATCTGCAACAATTCTAAATTAGACTTCATTAAGGCCAGCATATCCCTTGCACTTAGAGGCGGCAGATCATTGGCCTTACGGCACTCATTAAGAGCAGTTTTTAAAAAATTACTCACGCTTACGCCAGGAATTTCTATGGGATATTGAAATGATAGAAAAACACCCAAGTGAGCCCTTTCTTCCGCCGAAAAGTCCAGTAGGTCTTTTCCTAGAAACTGGATAGAACCTGAAGTTATTTCATAACTTTCGTCTCCAGCAATTACTGAAGAAAGCGTACTTTTCCCAGATCCATTTGGCCCCATAATAGCATGTGTTTCACCAGATCCAATAGAGAGGTTAATGCCCTTTAAAATACTGTTTCCTTCAATTTCGCAGTGTAAGTTTTCTATTTTTAACATATTTTTTAATTTTATCCAACGCTATCTTCGAGCGTTATCTCTAATAATTTCCTTGCCTCTACAGCAAATTCCATGGGGAGTTTTTGCAAAACATCCTTACAATAACCATTCACAATTAGAGCGATGGCCTCTTGTTCGGGTATTCCTCTTTGGTTGCAATAAAACAGCTGATCTTCTCCAATTTTTGAAGTAGTTGCCTCATGTTCAACGATAGAACAATTGTTTTTAACATCAATATATGGGAATGTATGGGCACCACACTTGTCTCCCATTAGCAAAGAGTCACATTGTGAAAAATTTCGTGCTTTTTTAGCACTTCGGTTTATTTTTACTAACCCTCGATAACTATTGTTACTAAAACCGGCAGAAATACCCTTGCTAATAATAGTACTTTTAGTGTTTTTGCCCATATGAATCATTTTGGTTCCGGTATCTGCTTGTTGATAATTTTTTGTAACAGCAATCGAAAAAAATTCTCCGATAGATCCGTCCCCTTTTAATATACAAGAGGGGTATTTCCAAGTAATAGAAGATCCAGTCTCCACTTGCGTCCAAGAGATTTTAGCATTCCTATAAGCAATACCTCGTTTTGTTACAAAATTATAAACCCCTCCCTTGCCATCTTTGTTTCCGGGATACCAGTTTTGAACCGTTGAGTATTTCACGTCTGAAGAGTCTAGGGCAACGATTTCTACAATAGCCGCGTGGAGCTGGTTTTCGTCTCTCTGGGGAGCGGTACAGCCTTCTAAATAACTTACGGTGCTATTTTCTTCAGCAATGATCAATGTTCTTTCAAATTGACCAGTTCCAGCCTCATTTATTCGAAAATAAGTAGACAACTCCATAGGGCACTTCACCCCCTTGGGAATATAGCAAAAAGACCCATCACTAAAAACAGCAGAATTTAATGCTGCGAAATAATTGTCTTTTGGAGGAACAACAGATCCAATATATTTTTTAACCAAGTCTCCATGATTCTTAACAGCTTCAGACATAGAACAAAATATAATTCCTAATTCGGCAAGTTTGTCTTTAAATGAGGTAGAAACTGAGACGCTATCAATTACAATATCTACAGCAACCCCAGCAAGTCGTTTTTGTTCTTCAATTGAAATTCCAAGTTTGTTAAAGGTTTTAATTAATTCGGGATCGGCCTCATCAAGACTTTTTAATGAAACTTTTTGCTTTGGCGCAGAGTAATAAATAATTTTCTGTAAATCAATTTCCTTGAATTTAAGCTTAGCCCATTGTGGAGGAGGCATCTCTTTTAAAATGCCAAAGGCTTCCAGCCTTTTTTGCAACATCCATTTAGGCTCTTTCTTTTTCTTTGATATTAGTTTTATGGTTTGCTCACTTAATCCTTTTGGAATTGTGTCAGAATCAAAGTTAGAAACAAAGCCGTATTTATAGCTTTTTTCAGTAAATTCTTTAATTATTTTTTTTTCGTCTTTTTTTTCCATCTCTATTAAACAAGATCTTAAACAGCAAAACTTTCTCCACAACCACAAGTTCTGGAGGCATTGGGGTTTTCAAAAATAAACCCCTTTCCATTTAGCCCCCCAGAATATGTTAATGTAGTTCCAATTAAATATAAATAACTATTATTATCAACTAGTAGGGTAATTTCATTGTGCTCAAAAACCTTGTCTGTTGATAAAATTTTAGAGTCAAAATCTAAATTATATGAGAGACCTGAACAGCCACCAGAAGTAACCCCCACCCGAACATACCTATTTGTGTCATCTCCCTCCTTCATTAAGGAGATCAATTTGTTTTTTGCAGAATCAGAGACAATAACCATTTTTTTTTTTTACAAATTTACAGAGATTATTTTATTTTTTATGGATACATTCACAGATAATTAAAAAAAAATATGGCAAAAAAAATTTTTACTCCAATTTCTAGTGTGGGAGAATTTGGGTTAATAGATAAAGTCACAAATGACATTAAGCCTAAACATAAGTCTACGATTGTGGGCATAGGAGACGATTCTGCGGTGCTAAGCCAGGGAAATGAAGAAGGACGGCTAATCACTTCTGATATGCTTGTAGAAAATGTGCACTTTGATCCTACTTACACACCGCTAAAGCACCTCGGATATAAGTCAATAGTTGTGAATGTCTCTGATATATGCTCAATGAATGGGGTAGCCACGCACGCCATAGTATGCTTGGGCATACCTAACAAATATAGTGTTGAACATATTACCGAACTGTACTCAGGCATTAAAATGGCTTGCAGAAATTATAACATTGATCTAGTTGGTGGAGATACGACAAGTAGCTCAACGGGTCTTATTATTAATATTACTATAATTGGAGAGGCCCAAACGAACGACATAACATATAGGGGGGGGGCAAAACCGAATGACATAGTGTTTGTTTCAGGAGACCTTGGCGCAGCTTATTTAGGATTACAAATACTAGAAAGAGAAAAGCAGATTTTTAACAAGAGTGATTCTCAGCCCGAGCTAGAAAACTACCAATATCTTCTGCAAAGACAATTAAAGCCAGAGGCCAGAGTAGACGTAGTAGAGCTATTGAGCAAAATTAATGTAATACCAACCTCCATGATCGACATTTCAGACGGCCTAAGTTCAGATTTAATACACATTTGTAATGCGTCAAAAATAGGGTTCAGGCTTTTTGAAGAACAATTACCAATCTCGCCGGAGGCTCGTGCCACATGCGAAGAATTAAGAATAAGCCCTGCGGTTTGCGCACTACACGGCGGCGAAGACTATGAGTTGTTATTTACGGTTTCTCCCAAAGAGTACAAAAAAATAGAGAAACAGAATGAAATAAAAGCCATAGGTCACATGGTTGAAGACCGTAGTTTTGAGCTGGTTAGAGAAGATAAAAGTGTAATAGATTTAAAAAGTGAAGGATGGGACTCTTTCCTTTCCTCGAAAAAACACATATAGTTTTTTATATATTTAATAGGAGCTCGATTTCATCAGGCTCAATAGGAATATCTTCCATTAGGTCAATATTTTTATCTTCCCCAATTAGTATGTCATTTTCTAGACGAATTCCCAACCCTTCTTCAGGTATGTATATTCCTGGCTCACAAGTTAGAACCATGCCAGAAGACAAGGGCAATTGTGGGTTAGACACATCATGGACATCTAGCCCAAGGTGGTGAGATGTTCCGTGCATATAGTATTTTTTGTATGCGGGGGAGGGGTGATTTTTAAGTTTATTTATTTCCTTAACAGAAATAAGGCCCAGGTCTACAAGTTCTTTCTCCATTAACGCACCAACGGATTTTTCATATTCTTGTAGAAAACATCCAGGTTTTAACAATTTTTTAGCCCCCTTCATTACCCTTAAAACGCTGTTGTAAACGGCCTTTTGCCTTTTAGAAAAACGCCCATTTACAGGGAAGCAACGGGTTAGGTCAGAGGCATAGTTTCCATATTCTGCTCCAAAATCCATCAACACTACATCACCGTCCTTACATTGCTTGTTATTTGTGCAATAATGTAAAACACAAGCGTTTTCTCCGGAGGCAATAATTGGATCGTATGCAAATCCAGAGGCCCTGTTTATTAAAAACTCGTGCAGTATTTCGGCGCCCAGTTCATATTCATATATTCCAGGCTGTAATTTATTAAAAACTCGCTCAACACCTTTTTTAGTTATGTTACATGCTGTTTGTATTAAATCTATCTCTTCTTTTTGTTTTACAGCCCTGATCCCGTATAGTAAGTTTGCGGATTTTTTATAAATATGATTGGGATAATTTTTTTCAACCCATTTTTTAAACCTAGCATCTCTGCTTTCCACCACAACGTTAGCCCGAGGATGTTCGTTACTATTCAAATAAACATGTTTTTTATTTTTAATAAGCTTTGGAAGTAATTTTTTAAAATCACTCTCCCAATATATTTTTTTTATACCAGATATTTGCTTGGCCTGCTCCTTGGTTAGTTTGTTTCCCTCCCAAACTTTTATCAGATCATTAGTTTCTCTAATAAAGAGCACTTCTTCAATCGCTTGACGTGTTTTAATAATAACAAGAACAGTTTCTTCTTGATCAATTCCAGACAAATAAAACAAGTCACTATTCTGAACAAAAGGCATAAGCTGGTCAGCATTCTTAGGCATTAAATCATTAGAATGGAATATGGCAATAGAATTATCGGTCATATTTTTCCAAAACTGTGACCGGTTCTTAGAAAATAGTTCGGAAGGCATAGTTTTATATCTCATGAATTCATTAATTATAGACTACAATTTATTTAATTATTTTCGCCTTCAAGTATTCTCTATTTAAATTTAGAATATTCTCTAGCGATATTCCTTTTGGGCAGTGTGCTTCACAGGCCCCTGTGTTTGTGCAGTTTCCAAAACCCTCTTTATCCATTTGTTTCACCATATTAATTACACGTTCTTTTGCCTCAACCTTGCCTTGGGGAAGACGAGAATATTGTGAAACCTTTGCCCCCACAAACAACATAGCTGATGAATTTTTGCATGCAGCAACACATGCCCCACAACCGATACAAGCCGCAGCATTAAAAGCTTCATCTGCATCCGGCTTGGGTATTGGGGCAGCATTTGCATCAACCGTATTGCCAGATGTGTTTATAGACACATATCCACCAGATTGCTGTATTCTGTCAAAGGCCGACCTGTCAACAACAAGATCTTTTACAACAGGAAAAGCAGTTCCTCTAAAAGGTTCAATATAAATCGTGTCCCCAGACTTAAATCTCCGCATATGCAGCTGACACGTGGTTGTTCCTCTGTCTGGGCCATGAGGAGAGCCATTAATAACTAAAGAGCACATCCCACAAATACCTTCTCTGCAATCATGATCAAAAGCAACTGGCTCTTCACCGGTTTCAATAAGGCCTTGGTTTAATATGTCGAGCATTTCTAAAAACGACATGTCAGGCTCTATGTTTTTTACTTCATAATTTACCATCGATCCCTTTTTTTGACCATTAGCTTGCCGCCAAATCTTTAGTAGTAATTCCATATTATTTATAGCTTCTAGATTTTAATTCAACAGAATCGAACTTAAGTTCTTCCTTGTTTAATTTTGGCCTATTATCTTTACCCATGTGCTCCCAACAAGAAACAAATGTAAATTCTTCGTCATTTCTTAGGGCCTCTCCCTCAGGAGTTTGATACTCTTCTCGGAAATGCCCGCCACAAGACTCGTTTCTTTCCAGGGCGTCTATTGCAAAGAGTTCTCCAAGCTCTAAAAAATCAGATACACGACCAGCTTTAACAAGTTCTTCATTATAGTTGTCAGCACTGCCAGGCACAAAAACACCTGCGTAGAAATCGTGTCGTAATTTCCTTATTTCTTTAATTGCAGTCTTTAGGTCTTTAGCGTTTCTAGACATTCCACATTTCTCCCACATTATTTTTCCAAGCTTCCTGTGATAATAGTCAACAGATTTGCCACTTTTATTAGACATAATTTTTTTTATAAAAGCTTTGACGCTTAATTCTGCCTCATCGAACTCTTTAGTGTCTGTGTTAATCTTTCCAGTTTTTATATCATTAGCTAAATAGTCCCCGACAGTATAAGGTAGAACAAAATATCCGTCAGCCAAACCCTGCATTAGGGCTGAGGCGCCCAGCCTGTTTGCACCATGGTCTGAAAAGTTTGCTTCACCAATTGCAAAACAACCAGGAATTGTGGTCATTAAGTTATAGTCCACCCATATTCCACCCATAGTATAGTGAACTGCTGGAAAAATTTGCATAGGAGTTTCGTATGGATTTTCATCTACTATCTTCTCATACATTTGAAATAAGTTCCCATATTTGGCTTTGATAATTTCTTTTCCAAGTTTTTTTACTAATTCACGATTGTTTTTATCTTGACCTGAAGACACGGCTTTCTCTTCGCCATATCTTTCGATAGCAGCCGCAAAGTCTAAATAAACAGCTTGTCCGGTTTTATTTACCCCATATCCCGCATCGCAACGCTCTTTTGCTGCCCTTGAAGCAACATCTCTGGGCACTAAGTTCCCAAATGCAGGATATCTCCTTTCTAGGTAATAGTCTCTATTTTCTTCAGCAATTTCAGTTGGTTTGATTTCTTTTTTTCTAATTTTTTCAGCGTCTTCTTTTATCTTTGGCACCCAGATCCTTCCATCATTCCGTAAAGACTCGGACATCAGAGTAAGCTTAGATTGATGATCGCCAGAAACAGGGATACATGTTGGATGAATTTGAGTGAAGCAGGGGTTGGCAAAAAAAGCGCCCTTTTTATGAACTTTCCAGTTTGCAGTTACATTACTGCCCATGGCATTTGTTGAAAGATAAAAAACATTTCCATAACCACCGCTTGCGATAACAACTGCATGTGCTCCATGTCGTTCTATTTTTCCATTAATAAGATTGCGTGAAATAATCCCTCGTGCTTTTCCGTCTTTAATAACCAGGTCCATCATCTCGTGTCTAGAGAACATTTCAACTTTGCCTCTATTTATTTGACGGTTTAACGCCGAGTATGCGCCAAGCAATAGTTGTTGTCCGGTTTGGCCCTTGGCATAAAATGTTCTTGAAACCAAGACTCCACCAAAAGATCTATTGTCTAGAAGGCCACCATAATCTCTTGCAAAAGGAACACCTTGGGCAACACACTGATCAATTATGTTTGCCGAAACCTCCGCAAGTCGATAAACATTCCCCTCTCTTGATCTGTAATCCCCTCCTTTTATGGTGTCATAAAACAGTCTGTAGTCAGAATCACCATCACCTTGATAATTTTTTGATGCATTAATGCCACCTTGAGCCGCGATAGAGTGGGCTCTTCTTGGAGAGTCTTGAAAACAAAAAGCCTTTACGTTATAGCCAAGCTCAGCTAGAGTTGCAGATGCCGAAGCTCCAGCAAGCCCTGTTCCAACTACAATCACATCAATATTTCTTTTATTAGCAGGACTTACTAAGTTTATTGTGCCCTTGTGGTTGCTCCATTTATTTTTAAGCTCCCCGCTTGGCACTTTGCTTGGAAAGGGGAATTCTTGCGCCGGACCACTATTAATTATTTGATCTTCTATAATCTCTTCTCCCTCAAGAATTGTTGAAACCTCTTCTCTTGAAATTCTATGAACGCCACCCAGCTTAACAGACTTTATTTTGCCCGAATTAATATGTCTTCTTATTGTTTTTTGAGACACGTTGAGCATATCTGCTAGCTCTTTGATACTTAACATTTGTCCTTTATTGTCCATATTTGTCTAATATAGTCCAAATATAATAATTTATTATTGATTGCTAAAGAAAAAATTATAATAAATGTCCATCATTGTCATATTTTGACCAATTCTAAATAGGGTGCGGAAAATCCCATTTTAACAGATTAAAATAAAGACAGAGTCTAAACGAAATAATGATATAAAGCAACTATAATGAATCCAGATGTAATTGAAATAGAATAAATATTTGCAAGTAATCGTATGCGACCATTTTCTTTTTTAACAGCACCAACCGACTGAGCAGAGGAAGAAAGACCATGATTTAAATGAAGGCCAAGCAAAATAAATGAGACACAATAAAGGATCGTTCGCAATGTTTGTCCATGAAACTTTTCTTGTAATTCATGAAAGTATTTAGAAGAATTGTGAATACCGTGATCGATATATTTATATTGTATTTCTGGTACCCAAAAGTCATAAAAGTGTAGCATGAGAAATGATAGTATTACTAATCCAGTTATAATCATATTTCTTGAAATCCAGGAGCTACGTGTATTTGAATAAACATATTTTTGTTTTCTGGCAGCACGGTTTTCATATTCTAAAACGAGCCCCATTATAAAGTGGAAAAAAACACCAAAAATAAGTATCGGCTGCAAAACAAACTGTACGAGAGGGTTATATCCCATAAAGTGAGATATTGTATTAAATGTTTTGCCATTATCAGGAATCAGAGATGTTAAATTAATAGATAAATGTTGTAGTAAAAAAATCATTAAAAAAATGCCAGACAAGGCCATTAAAACTTTTTTAACTATCGAAGATTGCATAAATATTATTTTTCAATAAATCTAATTTAAAATACAAATAACTATAAAACAAGATAATGAGTGGTAATTATAAAAAATAAGCGCAAAACAATATATATTAATCTTGCAGCTCTATATCTAGTTCCCAGTTTGCTTTTAGGCTAATTTGCTGAGGATATATTTGTAGAGGTTCAGGTTTTATATTTTTAGAAATAGAGCCAGCACTCCAAGCACCATCATTATTTATATCCTGAAATAATCGAACACTATATGTTCCAGGTTTAATGTAGTTAAAAGATGTAATTGTGTCGACTATTAATTTTTTATAACTAGTTTCGGTTTCTTTAAAAATTTCCACAATAGTTTTATTTAGAGGATTAAAGTGCTTAATATTTAGGATAGCGTAATTGCTCCTATTGAAATCAAAATTAAACACCACTGAATCATTTTCTTCATCAAAAATTGTTTTTATGGCACCAGACGGTATAATTAATTCGCGAGAATTATTTTCATCAAATACAGGGATTTTAATACTAAATGCATCGATTAAATTAACATCAACACAATCAACTTGGGCATGCCATTTAAATAGCTTGGGATCAACAGCGCTTATCGGTTTATTACAGTTAACTACAGCGTATTTATTTAATTTATGAAAATCAACGGAGCCATGTAGCTTTAGAGGAATGGTGTCAGTATTATATATCTCAATAGAATCAATTGTGCTTCCAAGTTGATACTTAATATTATTAGAACCATTTTTAAACCAAAATTCAGATTTTGTTTCGCCTCTTTTCCAAATGCCTTTTGAATTAAGTATTTTAATTGAGTCTTTAACAGAAGTGTGATTAAATGCGATTGAACTATAGCTTGTATTTTCTACATTTAAGATATTAAATGAGGCTCGCTCATTAAAAAGACTTAGCTGCAAATCAGTGTTAAAATTCTCTATTGTTTTAGGAAATGATATTAATTCTCCCTGATCATGTTTCAAATTACCATTCTTGTCTACTATAGCGTATAATAAATAAACTCCAGACTTTATATTATTTATTTCAAAATGACCATCTTTTTCTGAAAAAGTATAATAATATGGATTTAATGAGTCCGCGTGCTGATACAGCCCGACGAGTGAGTTTGGGATAATTTTAGAAGAGTATAAATCATAAGTTGCACCAATTAATTTTAAAGAATCAATTTTAAATCCTGTAGAAAAAATATATTTAAAATTTTTTAACACATTTCCTTCGTTGAGGTCAACAATGGAGTTGCCAAAATTAATTGTATATGTAGTTTCACTATCTAGAACACAGTTTAACAAAAGTCTCAATTCTTTTCCTTTTTGAATAACTTCAATTTTATTTTTACAGGGAGGAGAAAGATTTATTTCATTCAAATTTTTAATTTGAACATATTCATCAAATCTTAAAATTATTTCATTACTTAAAAAATTAGTTTTTTTATTTTCTGGGCTTGAAAAAATTAATTTTGGCGGGACAGTATCTTTTTCTCCACCAGAGGGAGGAACAATATTTGCGCACCCACACAAAAAAACAAACAAAAAACACATATAGTTTTTCATATATAAATATTTATTCAACAATTTCTAGATCCATTTCAAGCTTAAATAAATTAATAGACAAAATTTTTATTATCAACTTTTGACCCAAAATATATTTTTTCCCACTTTTTCTCCCTATAAAAGTATGAAGAGAATCATTGTAATAGTATTTTTTATTATTTAACTTATTAACAGGGAAAAGCCCTTCCCCCCGATATCCATCTACATCAATGTATATGCCCCAATTAACAATCCCTGTAATAACGCCATTAAATATTTTTCCAACAGATTTTTCGAGCAATTTAAGCTGTATAAATTTATTAGTTTTTCGTTCAATGTTTAAATAAGATTTTTCAGTTCTTGAAAAATGCTCGCAACGATCATTTAACACAGGAAGGGTGCAGTTATTTATATTGCCAATTAATCTATGTACTAGAAGGTCAGCATATCTTCTTATTGGTGATGTAAAGTGAGTGTATTTTTCAAAACCTAAACCATAGTGACCAATATTTTTTGTACTATAATTAGCCTTTGACATTGCTCTTAAAACTAGATTCTCAACACAATTTCTTTGATCTTTAATTTCTTTATTTTTTAATAAGAAGTTTATTATTTTTGGAAATTTTTTATGATCAATTTTAAGATTAATATTTTTTAATTTAAGCTGTGAAAGGTAGTCAATTAAGTCATTTATTTTTTCCTTATTTGGAAGGTCATGTATTCGATATATAGAGAAGTGTTTTTTACTTAATTTTTGAGCAACAATTTTATTTGCTAATAACATAAATTCTTCTACTAATTTGTGTGTGGATAGCGCTGGCTTTTCAACAATGTCTATTGGCTCATTGTCACTATCTAGTATAAAAGAGGTATCACGTCTTTCAAAATCTATAGATCCATTTTTGATTCGCTCTTCTCGCATATGTTTAGCAATATTGTTTAGTAGTTTAATTTCTGTACTAAATTCAGACTGAACATTTTCTAAAATGATTTTTTCGGCTTCACCATATGTAAATCTTTTGTTAGAATTGATAATAGTCTTACCAACCCAATGAGATGCAATATCGTATGACCTAGGATCAATTGTAATAACAACAGAAAAACATAATTTATCTTCATTAGGATTTAGGGAACATATTTCATTAGATAGCTTTTCGGGAATCATTGGTATTACCAATCCGGGGAAATATACAGAAAAGGCCCGTAAAGCGGCCTCTTTATCAATCTCTGAATTAGCCGGGATATAGTGAGAAACGTCTGCAATATGAATACCGATAGTTATTGAATCAGAGTTTATTTTTATAGATAAAGCATCATCAAAGTCTTTAGCATCATCAGGGTCAATAGTAAATGTTTTTTCTTTTCGAAAATCGGTGCGGTTTTTTACACTTTCATCATTAATATTATTGGTGATTTTTAATAATTCTTTCTCTATTTTAGAATTAAAGGTTGTGCGAATATTAAATAACTCAATATTATTTTTAATCTCCTCTGTTAAAGATGTTTGGGTTTTTAAAATTTTTACCACCTCTCCAAAAGGATTTTTTGTAGATAACGGCCAATCAGTAAATTTTAAAATAACTCGATCCTTATTTTTAGCGTTATTAAGTTTCTTTTTTGGAACAAAAAAATGGGTGTTTATTTTTTTGTCTTCAGGAATAAAAAAACCATCATCATTAAACCTCTCGATTATCCCAATAAATCGAACCTGCCCCCTTTCTTTTATTTGTATAATTTTACCCTCAACGCGTTTATTAGATTTTTTTATTATTTGCACACTTACTAAATCGTTATTTAGAGTGTTGGACATATTTTTTTTTGAAACAAAAACGTCAGATTGAAATAAATCAGTTTTAACATATCCATTTCCAGACTTGTTTATGTCAACAATACCAGTTATTATATTTGTAGTATAATTATAGCGATATTTATAATTAGATAATTCGCTTAATGTGCCCTTTTTTTTTAATTCTTTGATTGAACGTGACACTAATTTTTGATATTCGCTGCCTTTTAAATTTATTGCCCAAGCAATTTGTTTTTGATTTAAGCTATCGGGGCGACTTTTTAAGACATCGATAATTGCATTTTTCACCAAATTCAAGCTATATTTTTGCTTCATAAGAGAACTTCGATTAAGGGCCAATATAGTTTAAATTATTAAATTTGATACCAATAGATATTACTATAATTATATTATGCTGACGTAGCTCAGGGGTAGAGCACTTCCTTGGTAAGGAAGAGGTCGGGAGTTCAAATCTCCTCGTCAGCTCGTTGCCATTACTTTTTCCAAGCCCCCCTCAAGCCCCAATAATTTACTATTTTTGTATTATTATGATGCGCTTATCAATTTTATTAATGTTATTTTTTTCACTTGGTTGTGAAAAAGAAAAAGCAAACAGTTTTATCTGCTTGGGAGATATTGGTGGATGTGTTGAAGATTCTAATGGATCATTTGCAACCATTTCAGACTGTGAACTGCATTGTGGAAAGCCAACGTCAAACTTAGCCGTCGTTACAGTGTTTCTTTACGAGAACTGCCCTATTGCTCAGTACATGTGTGGTCCGCTTCGAGAGGCAAGCAGGTACTTTTGTGACACGTTAAATCAAAGTATTTTATTTAGAGGTTTTTCGCCCAACTCTTTTTCAACAGAGGAAAGTTTAATTCAATTTATGAATAAATATGACATCCCGTTTAATGTGAGCTTGGACTATAATCATATTAATAATCAGCACGGCTCATATACTCAGTATTATCAACCAGTTGTTACCCCCGAAGTATTTGTTGAGACGAATAATGAGCTAGTATATAGAGGCATGATTGATAACAGTTATCAGCAGCTTGGACAATGGAGTTCGCCAACAGAACATTATTTAATAAACGTTTTACACCAAATTGTTGATGGAGAAAGTATAAATTTGTTAGAGACTACAGCAGTAGGGTGTGTTATTAATTACTAAAGAACAATATTATGAGATTTTTTATTTTTTTAATTTTAATAAGTGGCTATGTTTTTAGTCAGTCTAACGAAGTCACTTTTACAAAAGATATATCACCAATTATATATAACAAATGCACATCTTGTCATCGTTTAGGCGAGTCAGGCCCCATGAGCTTCACATCTTATGAAGAGGTTGCATCTTTGGGCTCGATGATAGAGTATGTTACACAAAATGACTACATGCCACCATGGCCACCAGATCCAGGCTATACTTCTCACTCCATGCTTGACGAGAGGTTTTTAACAGAAAATGAAAAGAACTTAATAGGCGAATGGGTTTCACAAGGTCTTCCAGAGGGAGATCCAGAATTAGAATCGGAAATGCCTATTTTTACAGAGGGTTCTGCAATAGGAGAGCCGGACTTTGTTTTTCAACTAGAAGAAGAGTATTTTATTGAAGGCAATAACCAGGATGATTATAGAGTATTTGTATTTCCCACGGGATTTACAGAGGACACTTATATTAAGGCAATTGAATTTAGACCTGACAACAGAGAGGCTGTTCACCATGCTCTTATGATGGTAGACGTTACGGGAACTGGAGCGCAGCAAGATGCAGAATCACCAGACGTTTTGGGCTATGAAGCTTTTGGAGGTTTTAATCTTGAGGGTGTAAGCCCAAATGATTATGTTTTTTTAGGAGGGTATGCTCCTGGAATGAATCCTGTGGTTTGGAATGGTGAATTGGGCATGAAAATACCAGCTGGCGCGGACCTATTGTGTCAGATTCATTATGCCCCATCGTCTGTGAATGAATGGGACAGGTCATCAATAAATATTTTCACAAAACCAGCGTCTGAAGTTGAGAGAGAAGTTCAAATGAAAATGTGGCTTAGATTAGATATAGAAATTCCGGCAAATACGGAGACACAGATCGAGGCGTGTTTAAATTTCTCAGGGTCATTTGCGGACTTATATGGTCCGGGAGAAATTTATCAATTTGGACAACCAACAGGTTTTTATGGGGAGCAGAACTGTGAAGTACCAGAAGATTGGAGTCTTTTAGGAATTTTGCCTCACTCTCACTTAATGGGAAAATCTTGGGAAGTTTATGCTGAAACTCCAGTCGGAGAGACGCTGCCTATTATTAAAATACCAAATTGGGATTTTGATTGGCAGGGCTTTTATTACCCAGAATACATGCAGCATATTCCAGCGGGCTCACGAATTGAAGCTATTGCAACATATGACAATACTAATGATTTTAATATGGGATGGGGGGAGTTGACAACGGATGAAATGTTTTTTTGCCCTATTTACTATGTACCTTATCAAGAGGGGGATGAAAACATTTATTTAGGGATTGAGCAAACAACCAGCATTTTAGAGAACACAAACCCGCTTTTTGACATATTCCCAAATCCTGCACAGGATCAAATAGAGATAAGCTATGCCCATAAAGATCAAAATAATTTAAATGTAAAATTATATGATAGTAAAGGAAGGATTATTGATATAATTTTGAATGAAAATTTTCAATCAGAAGCAAATAGTGTTAAATTAGATATTTCTTCGTTGTCACCAGGCACATATTTTGTTAATATACAATCAGAGGCCGGATTGTTGACAAAGAGTTTTATTAAGGAATGATTTTTATGAGGGTATTAACTATAGTTTTAATTTTTTCGCAAATGATTTGTGCGCAAACAGATATTATTAATAGCCCGTTTTTAATTTCTAACTCAGGTGGCGAATGGATCACGGATAATTATAATTTATGTTTTTCTGTTGGAGAAATAGCAATAGATACACATACACCACAAGATATTATTCTCACGCAAGGCTTTCACCAAGAAAGCAATTACCAAATAACAACATTGATTCCAGCTATAGACAATTATAAAATAATGATTTATCCCAATCCCAGTCCGGATATTTTATACATTAATAGTGATTTAAATAATGATGTAGATATAAATCTAAAAGATATAAAGGGGAGTGTTGTTTATAGTCAGGTTAATATAAAAATCAATAATAATTACTCTCTTGACTTAAAAAACTTAACATCAGGGGTTTATTTTTTAGAGATTTTAATAACTAACAATCAAAAACAAGTTTATCAAATACAAAAACTCAATTAATATGAAAAATATATTTAGCGTTTGTTTAATGTTCTTAACATTACTTTGTGAAGCACAGGCTCCACACACATTTTCTTACCAGACAGTCATAAGAGACGCTAACTGGCAACCCCGAGTTAATGAAACAATTAATATTTCAGCAAGTATATCTGCCGATAGCCCTGATAATTTTCCAGTTTACAGGGAAGAACATTTTTCTGTTACAACGAACGCCATAGGTCTTGTAAATTTAGCTATTGGCGGAGGACAACCAACACCGACATCTAGTTTTTCAGATATAGATTGGGGTAATCATACTCACTTTTTGACTATAGGAATTGCAGAAACATCATCATCAAATTCAGAAACTGACTACTTAATTATTGGGTCAACGCAGCTTAGAAGTGTCCCATATGCATTATTTGCCGAGTCTAGTGAAAATCCGGGAAATCCAGGCCCGCAAGGCTTGCCAGGTGAAATGGGTCCTTCAGGTCCCACAGGCCCTATGGGTCCTCAAGGAAACACAGGCCCATCGGGGATACAAGGCATACCCGGGGAAGACGGGGAAGACGGGGAAGACGGGGAAGATGGTGCTCCCGGCATGAGCGCATATGAAGTTTGGTTAACAATTGATAGCAATGCAGATGGAATACCAGACAATGAAGGGGGTACGATAGATGAATTTATGCTAGGTCAAAATACGTATCAGTTTTGGTTAAATCAGGGTAATAATTCAAGTGACGGAGACCTTGATGGCAATCCAGGAACCATCAATGATTTTTTCACCTTTTTACAGCAAGGACCTCCCGGACAAACAGGGATGACTGGCATGAGCGCATATGAAATTTGGCTAAACGAAGGAAACACCGGATCAGAACAAGATTTTTTAAATAATTTAGTTGGTGAACAAGGAGAGACTCCTACTCACTTTAATTTGAACAATTTAACTATTGACGACGGAACAGGAACATGTTATGCTGTTCAGTTGAGTTTTAATTTATCTATGGTTCTAAGCCTGGGGGAAGAAGTTCCATGTCCTTAATATATCTCTAATAAAATCGGACAATGATCAGAGTGGTAGACTTCGCTTAATATATCAGCTTTTTTAATATTTTGTTTTATATCTTCGCTTAACATATGATAGTCAATTCTCCAACCTTTGTTGTTTTTTCTTGATTGTGCACGATAGCTCCACCAAGAATAATAATGTGGCTGAGGGTTTAATATTCGGAAAGTGTCGACAAATCCTAAATTTAAAAAATTGGTGATCCAATTTCTTTCCTCCGGAAGAAATCCAGACGTGTTTTTATTTCTAATAGGATTATGTATATCAATAGCTTTGTGACAGATATTATAATCTCCACAAACCAGCAAATGTCTAGTGTTTTTTTGTGCTTCAATAAATTTATAAAAGAAATTTAAAAATTCTATTTTAAAAGCTTGTCGTTCTTGGCCACTTGTACCGGAAGGAAAGTAGCAAGACAAAACACTAATGTTATTAAATTCTGCAGTTATAACTCTTCCTTCACAATCAAATTTTTCAACGCCACAGCCATAAATAATATTATTGGGCTTAATTTTAGATAGTATTGCAACACCGCTATAACCCTTTTTTTGTGCAGAGTGCCAGTAGCAATTATAACCCAATTGTTCAAACTCAGATACATCAAACTGGTCATGATTGGCTTTAATTTCCTGAAAACAGACTACATCCGGACTATATGATTTTAGCCAATTAATTAATCCTTTTCGCATAGCTGCACGAATACCATTTATATTATAGGAAATAATTTTCATATATCAGAAATTCATTTCAGGGACAAATTCAGGAACTAAAAGATCTCCTTCAGTTGCACTTACAATTTCTTGTGTGGTTACTCCTGGCGCACGCTCCTTTAGTACAAACTGACTATTGACAACATCAATTACAGCTAAATTAGTTACAACTTTTTTTACACACTTTATTCCAGTAATTGGCAGAGTACAATTTGAAAGCAATTTAGATTCACCCTGTTTATTAGTGTGCATCATAGCAACGATTATGTTTTTTGCCGAAGCTACAAGATCCATAGCTCCACCCATTCCTTTCACCATTTTTCCCGGAATTTTCCAATTTGAAATATCACCATTTTGGGAAACTTCCATTGCGCCTAAAACAGTTAAATTAACACGTCCTCTACGAATCATTGCAAAACTTTCAGCAGAATCAAACAAAGAAGATCCATCTAAAGTGGTGATGGTCTCTTTCCCGGCATTAATTAAGTCAGCGTCTACATTTTCCTTTTTAGGAAAAGGCCCCATCCCCAATAAACCATTTTCAGATTGCATAATTACAGAGATGTCATTAGGTATATAATTAGAAATTAATGTTGGAATACCAATCCCTAGGTTTACATAGTATCCATTTTTTAATTCTTTAGCAATTCTTTGTGCAATTTCAAATTTTGTTAATGCCATAGTATAAATTTATTGTATTGTCATTTTTTCAATCCGTTTTTCATAGTTTTTTCCCTCAAATATTCTATCCACATATACGCTTGGGGTATGAATGTGATTTGGATCTAAGGTTCCTGTTGGCACTAATTCTTCAACTTCTACAATTGTTATTTTTCCCGCCGCAGCCATCATTGGGTTAAAGTTTCGTGCAGTTCCTCGGTAGATTAAATTTCCCAAATGATCACCTTTCCAAGCCTTTACAAATGCAAAGTCTGATTCAAAAGCATATTCTAGCAAGTATTCTTGATTGTTAAAAATTTTAACTTCTTTATTTTCAGCTATTTCTGTCCCAACTCCTGCAGGAGTATAGAAAGCAGGTATCCCTGCGCCGGCAGCACGACATCTTTCTGCCAATGTGCCCTGAGGGATTAAGTCTACGGCTAATTCCCCGCTTAATAATTGTCTTTCAAATTCGGCATTTTCTCCAACATATGATGAGATCATTTTTTTTACCTGTCGAGTTTTTAACAACAAGCCTATTCCAAAATCATCAACTCCCGCATTATTTGATATACAAGTTAAACCATTGGAGCCCTTTTTAACTAAAGCAGAAATTAAATTTTCAGGAATGCCACATAAACCAAACCCACCCAACATAATAGTGTTATTATTTTCAACATCGAAAATTGCTTCATCAGCGTTTTTAAATACTTTATTCATAATTAAAATTCATCATCATTATTAAATTCTTTTTCTTTATCGCAATTTAATGTAACAGAGACTCCGTTTTCTGGAAAAGGGAATGCCTCATTAGATACATTTAATCGAGGGCTATTATAAATCTTTTGCATGTATTCTCCCCATATTGGTAAAGCCATTTCAGCCCCTTGCCCTAAATGTAAATCCCTAAATCTAACAGATCTATTATCTGCTCCCGTCCAAACGCCAGTTACTAAGTTAGGTACAAATGCAATAAACCAGCCATCAGAGTGATTTTGGGTTGTACCTGTTTTACCAGCAATAGGGTTATTAAAGCCATATTTCCATCTTAATCGAGCACCAGAGCCCCTATTAATTACTCCCTCAAGCAAATTAACCATAATATAATTTTTTTCTTGACTTAACACTTCTACAGGAGTATTTGAAAAAGTTTCTAATACTACACCATTTTTATCTTCAATACGATGTATAAAAGAAGGCGTTATATGCATACCCTCATTAGCAAATGTAGCATATGCCCCAGTCATTTCCAATAAAGAGACTTCAGCTGTTCCTAAACATAAAGATGGAACGGCGGGCAGATAACTACTTAACCCCATTTTTCTAGCTAAATTAATAACCTTTCGAGGCTTTACTCGACTCATTAAATAAGCTGAAACAGTATTTTTTGATTTTGCAAGTCCTTCAATTAGTGTAAACTCTCCACCATATTTTTTATTTGCATTTTCAGGAATGTAATCCTCGTCAAGACCCCACTTTTCTTTTTCAAATATTACTTGAATATTAGGAACCTTAAAACATGGGGAGTATTTAAATTGGTCAATGGCGGTTGCGTATACAAATGGCTTAAAGGTCGATCCCACCTGCCTCTTCCCTTCAGCAACATGATCATATTTAAATTGCTCATGATTAATTCCTCCAACCCAAGCCTTGACATGTCCAGTTGCTGGCTCTATTGAAACTAGGCCAGAGTGCAGAAAATAATTATAGTATTTTATAGAGTCTAAAGGACTAATTACAGTATCTCTTAAACCATCCCATGAAAAGATACTCATTTCAACGGGGTCATTAAAAATTTCAAGTAATCTTTCATCGGAAAGTTTATTTTTTTTAATTTTTCGATAGCGCTCAGAGCGTTTAATTGCTGGCAATAATATTAAAGTATCTATTTGGCCTACTCGCCAACTTGTATCATAAGGAGCATTTTCAATCCCCTCCCAATGTTTATAGAATTTATTTTGCAGATTTTTAAGGTGCTCTTTCATAGAGCTTTCAGCATACTCTTGCATTTCAGAATCAATAGTTGTATAAATTTTCAACCCATCTTTATATATATTATATTTTTCACCCGTTTTTTCACCATATTTTTTCGCCCAGTCTGTCATAAATGCCCTTAGTTTTTCTCGAAAATATGTAGCAATACCTTCATTGTGATCGGCTTTTTTATAGTTTAAAATAATTGGCATAGCGACTAAAGAGTCTCTAACATCGTTGTCCAAGTATTTATTTTTGACCATTTGATTTAAAACAATATTTCGTCTAGTTGTAGTTTTTTCTAATCTTCTCAACGGGTTATAAAGGGAGGGGTTTTTCGCCATGCCTATTAATGTTGCGGATTGTTCAATGGTTAAATTTTGAGGTGTTGTATTAAAATAAATACTAGCAGCAGATTTTATTCCAACAGCTAAATTTAAAAAGTCAAAACGGTTTAAATACATTGCAATTATTTCCTGCTTAGAGTATTGTCTCTCAATTCGAGTAGCAATAATCCATTCTTTAAATTTTTGTTTTATACGATCTAATTTTGAGGAAGGTCTTTTAGAAAAAAACATTTTTGCTAATTGTTGAGTTATTGTACTACCTCCTCCTAAATTCTTATTTCCGGTCAAAACACCTCTTAGAACTCTTACTAGTGCAATAAAGTCGATCCCCGAATGGCTAAAGAATCGTTCATCTTCTGTAGCAACCAATGCATTTATTAAATCAACGGACAAGTCATCATAGTTAACATGTGTTCGATTTTCGTAAAAAAAACTACCTAAAATTTTCTTGTCCGAAGAAATAATTTCAGTAGCTAAATTAGTTTCCGGGTTTTCTAATTGTTTAAAATCTGGTAAAGGGCCCCATGCGCCACTTCCAGCTAAAAACAAACATCCGACAATTATGAAAATGGGGCTTAAAAAAAATACGGGTAAAAAATATAGAACTAATTTTTTTGTCAAAATAAGATTATTTTTAACATTCATATTATTGAATTTTAAGACCTATTTTATTTATTCCAACTAGCGGGTTTTTTCGCATCCCATGCCCTATTGTGATTACATATTCTCCAGAGTTTTCAAAAGACATTTTTTCATTAAAAATAAAATAATTGTCCCGATTCTCTCCAAACCCACGTCCTAACCACTTTCCAAATTTATCAGCGATCATGTATTCAGCTGTATCATTTTGAACAATGCTTCCTTTATGTGATATCGTTGTCATTAAGAAAATATTTTGATAAGGATATTCTAAAGTATTTCTTAAAAAAAATGTAATATGTTTAGTCTCAGATGAGTCCGGGATATTAAATTTAAAGGCAACGGTATCTTTAAAGTTCCAATTGTTTTTGTCAAAATCATGGAGATAATTAGTATTATTGTTACACCCAAAAAAGACTAAGAAAAAAACGACCAAGACATTAA
This sequence comes from Flavobacteriales bacterium, assembly GCA_002701365.1. Lineage (GTDB taxonomy): Bacteria > Bacteroidota > Bacteroidia > Flavobacteriales > TMED113 > SP256. The sequence continues at coordinate 9,995 of NZUK01000002.1, read as the reverse complement.
GTTGAATAAAGTAAATAGGGTTCATTTTAAAATAATTTTTAATATAGAGAGTTATTTTTTGTCATGTAATAATTTTCCTAAAGAAAACGATAAATCTAAAAATAATATTTTTGAATGAGCATACCTATTTAAATAATATAGAGTGTTATTTAATAACTTGAAAATATCAAAGATGTTGTAATTCTGGACGTGCTTCGAAAAATTTGCAGTATTAAAATTCAATCTATTTAAAATAGATGTTTTAGATTCATTTTCCTGATAATTTAATAAAAAACTTAGTCGAAAAATATCTGAAGCCTTGAAAAGAAAATCAATTTGTAAATCTCGTTCTAATTTATCAATTTTTTCACACCAATTAATTAACTCTGGAATAACACTTTTATTTTGATTTGTTTCTGGATCTATGAATTTAGATTTTCCGTTAATCGACAAAAAACACAACCTTATCCATTCAACAAAAAGTTTATAAGCATGTGAATCATTTAGATTACCATCTAATTTATCAATAATAAGACTATAGTTATTCTCACCTGTTAATACAGATTCTTTGATAAAATTAAAATCTAAATCTGGATATTTTTCAACCATATTATCAATAATTAAATCAGAACTTATTGAATTAAAACTTTTAACCTGCAGTCTTGATTGAATTGTTTGCATGAGTTTTTCAGGATAATTAGAAATCAATATAAATATTGTATTAAGACCGGGCTCCTCAAGGCTCTTAAGAAAAGCATTGCTTGCCTCTTCGTTCATTTTTTCAGCACACCATACAATAAAGACTTTAAATATTCCGGCATAAGGTTTAAGTGTCGCCATTTTACACATAACCAGCGTGTCACTTTTTCTAATACCAGATTTTTTATTTTTACCGCCCATTGCTTGTTCCCAATTTTCAAGCCTGAGATAAGGGTTGTTAATCAGCGCGTTTTGAAATTCTGGAAATCTTTTTTTACTTTCCGAAATTATTTTTTTAGTGTTTTTACTAGCAGGAGAAATGGTTGGATATACAAAATGCAAATCAGGATGAGTTAGCTTGAACATTTTTACACAACTATCACATTTTCCACAAGAATCATTATTTGTTCTTTTTTTACAGAACAAATATGTTGTGAAGGCTAATGCCATGGCTAGTTTCCCGCTACCTTTTGCTCCTGTAAATAATTGAGCATGAGGAATCCGGTTTAACGCAACCTCCTTTAATAGAAAGCTTTTTATATTTTTATTTCCAAGGATACTTTTAAAATACATTAACTTAAATGTACAAAATACATTAATTAAAAATGGATATCTTTATTGGGGAGTTTGCAAAAAAATAAAAATTAAGATGGATTAAAATATGATAGAATCACAAAAAGTTTTAATGCGAGTAGATTATAATGTTCCAATTAAAAACGGAATGATTATGGACCTAACTAGAATAGAATCCACATTGCCAACAATTAATTACTTATTAAAAAATAAGTGTCAAATTGTGTTAATGTCCCATCTGGGGAGACCAAAAGGAAAAGACACAACACTATCGTTAAAATCATTAATTAAACCCTTAGAGAAATTGTTAAACAGAGAAATTATTTTTTTAAAGGATATTGATAAAGAGAATATTGAAAATATAGGTCCCGGAAAAGTAGGCTTATTAGAGAATTTAAGATTTTACAAAGGGGAATTAGAAAATGATATCAATTTTTGCAAAAAACTATCAAGGTATGGAAATATATATGTTAATGATGCTTTTGGGGTTTGTCATAGGGCTCACGCATCTACGTCTGGGATTCATGCATTTTTTACAAACAAAATTTTTAAAGGGTTCTTGTTAGAAACAGAGTTAACACAATTAAAAAAATTAAAAAATAATGTTATTAATCCATATACAATAATTGTGGGGGGGTCAAAAATAGGGTCAAAAATCCATCTTTTAAAAACCTTCTTAGATATTGCAGATAATATTATTATTGGAGGAGGCATGGCTTTCCCCTTTATTAAATATCTTGGAGGCAAAATAGGAAATTCAATTTGTGAAGACAAGGAGCTAAATATTGTTGAATCATTTTTAAAAGAGTCAGCAGATAGCAAGACACAAATTATATTTCCAAAAGACTGCTTAATAACTAATAATATAGATAACAAATCTAATTTGAAAATAACAGATATTTATAATATTCCTGATGAATTTTTAGGCGTTGATATTGGACCTAAAAGCTTAGAGAGCTTTAATGAAATCATAAGTAAATCTAATTTAATTATGTGGAATGGTCCAATGGGAATATCTGAAATAAAAGAGTTTTCTAATGGAACAAAACGTTTAGCAGAACATGTTAAAAAGAGAACACAAAATGGATGCTATAGTTTAATTGGGGGAGGAGATACAGTTTCGGACATAACGAGATTTGGACATAAAAAAAGTTTTTCTTATTTGTCAACTGGGGGGGGGGCTATGTTAGATTTTTTTAAAAATGAGAATTTACCAGGTATTGCAGGTTTAGAATCGCTTAAATAAAATAATAAAATGAAAAATAATCAAACTGTTAAAAAACACGAAAATTGGGATTCATTAGTAACGTTTGTAAGTAAACATTTTGGAGATGGAAATATTTTAGATTTACAAGCAATTCTTTTTTTAATTGGCCTAAATGAGCTAGGAAAAGGATATAAAGAATTTTCGAAGGAAGATAAATTAAATCTACTACACATTGCAATTTGTAAATTATTAAGCAAATATGGTTATTATGAATTTTTAGGTCGCGATGAAGATGGCTGGCCTCATTGGAAAACAAATTCGAAATTACCTAAATTAAACCCAGATGAACAAACGGAATTAATTAAAGAATCTGCAATTTTATATTTTTCAGAAGCTGGAGTAGATTTTTAAAAAGAACAATAATCACAGTCACCATCAACAATCATTAAAGTCTTGGAAACAGTTTCATTTTCTTCTAGATAAGCATACGCTTCTTGGCATGAAAAAGGATTATTGGATTCTGAAGAGGATACACATGCCTGAATAGTAACAAAAGCTTTCTTTTCAAAAGAAAAACTACATGAACCATCCGTCCCAGTTATTTCTATGAAACTCTCTTCATCTAAATCATTTGGAATAATATCTCCTGTTTCAGGGTCAGTTATTGTGATTCTTACGGTACTATTAGCAACAGGATTAAAGTCTTGGTCTTGAATGGTAATATTTAATTCAAAAATAGGAGCCTTATAACACTGAGCCATAAACAAAAGCGAAATAATGAGTAGCAATTTATGTAATTTCTGTATCAACATACCAACAATTATTTTAATATAATGTAAATTTGGTTACTAGCAAATATATATATAAATGCAGGAAAAATTAAATAAAACAATAAATGATGTAAATAATACTATTATTCATAGTAATGAAGATGCTATAAATTTTCAAAAAGTGTATTTAAGTAAAAAGGGAATTTTAAACGATCTTTTTAATGAATTTAAGGCTTTACCAAATTCTGAAAAAAAAGAAGTTGGAAAATTATTAAATCAACTTAAGGTTATGGCCTTGGGTAAATTGAAAAGTCTGCAAAAATCAGAAAACACGAAAAAAGAACAATCCAAAATTGATTTAACAATGCCCGCTATCTATGATCAAGTTGGGGCAACACATCCACTTACGAAAGTACAAGATCAAATTATTAGTGTTTTTAAAAAAGTGGGGTTTGGCCTTTCAGAGGGTCCAGAAATAGAAGATGATTGGCATAATTTTTCAGCCTTAAACATGCCAAAGGATCATCCTGCAAGAGATATGCAGGATACATTTTTTATTAAAATAGATCCAGATGTATTGTTGCGAACACACACTTCCTCAGTTCAAATAAGATACATGAAAGAGAACACTCCACCAATTAGAATTATATCTCCTGGAAGAGTTTACAGAAAGGAAGATATTTCATCAAGAGCACATTGTATTTTTCACCAAATAGAAGGCTTATATATTGACAAAGATGTTAGTTTTTCAGATTTAAAGAAAATGATTGCATACTTTGTGGAAAGTATATTTGGGAAAGAGGTTAAAACTAGGTTTAGACCGTCTTTTTTCCCATTTACTGAGCCAAGCGCAGAAGTAGATATTTATTGGGGGTTAAAGACAGAAACAGATTACCGCATAACCAAAGGAACAGGTTGGTTAGAAATTATGGGCTGTGGCATGGTTGATCCTAATGTTCTTGAAAATGCAAATATTGATCCCACTAAATTTTCTGGCTTTGCATTTGGGATGGGCATCGAGAGAATAACGATGTTATTACATCAAATTGATGATTTAAGGTTGTTTTTTGAAAACGACTTAAGATTTCTGAAACAATTTCAAGTTAATTAATTTTTGCAAGTTTCATCATATTAGTCATGCCCGTTTCTTTTATAGGAACACTTGCTATATTTATTACAAAGTCACCGGTTTTTATAATTTTTTCATTTTGCAATATTAATTGAGTTTCTTTTATTGTATTATCGGTACTTTCTAAGTTATTGTAATAAAAACCAATTACACCCCAAACAAGGCTAAGAGTATTTAGTATCTGTCGGTTATGTGTAAACACGCAAATATGCGCATTGGAACGATTAGATGAAACTTTTTGAGCATTGTATCCAGAGGCTGTAAATGCCAATATAGCTTTAGCCTCAACTTGATTTGCAATTTCAGAAGCTTGGTAACAAATACAATCAGAAATGTATCTTTTATTAGATTTACGAGGCAATAATTTTTTTAAATCTTTTTTTTCATCCGACGCCTCAACATCTAAAATAATTTTAGAGATAGTTCGAACAACTCTTGTTGGGTATTTTCCAACAGATGTTTCTCCGGATAGCATTAGTGCATCTGCCCCATCAAAAACTGCATTTGCCGCATCATTTGTTTCAGCTCGAGTTGGTAACAAGCTAGATGTCATACTATCCATAACCTGTGTTGCAATAATTACGGGTTTAGCATTTCTTCTTGCTGTTCGAACAATTTTTTTTTGTAAAACAGGAACTTTTTGTGTAGGCAGTTCAACACCTAAGTCACCCCTCGCGACCATTAAGGCATCTGAATTTTTAACAATTGAGTTTAAATTTTTAATAGCTTCGGGCTTTTCTATTTTGGCTATAACTCTACACTTACCATTATTATCTCGAATTAAGTTTTTTAAACTTATTATATCTGAACCACTTCTTACAAAGGATAGCGCGACCCATTCGATATTATTTTCAATACAAAACAACAGGTCTTGCTTATCTTTTTGGGTAATTGTAGGCAAAGATATTTTTGTATTTGGGAGGTTTACACCCTTGTTTGAAAGTAAAATTCCACCCTGTAAAACTTCGCACATTACTTTCGAACTTTCAGTGTTAATTATTCGTAATACAATTTTACCATCATCAATAAGTATTTTTTCACCCAATCGTACATCGTTAATAATCTCGGGGTAGTTAACAAATATATTACTTTGATTAGAGTCACCAGACTCCCCCATCACAGCAATTAAATTGCCTTTAATTAATTCTGTATTTTCACAGGCGGTTCCAATTCTTAACTTGGGTCCTCTTAAATCTCCCATGATTGCTACATGAGATGGAAGTTCGGTATTTAATTCCCGAACAGTTTTAATAATTTTTAGAGCATCTTCATGGTTCGAATGTGAAAAATTTATTCTACAGACATTTAGACCTGCCTGAATCATTTTTTTTATTTTCTTTTTGGCTTGAGAAGCTGGTCCAATTGTACCTACAATTTTTGTTCTCTTCAGTCGGTATTTACGTTCTATCATAATAAATTTATATAACTAAGTTCTTAGCGGAGGGTATTTTATTTAAATTAATACTTGTTTCCGATTCAATAATTGGCATCCTACTTAAACACTCTTTCAATTTAGAAAGGTCGTTTTTTTTCCAAACACCTGCTAACTTTATAAAATAATCAAATTGTTTCAATTCAGGGACAAGAAAAGCAGTATTGCTTATAATTTTTTTAAAAAACAATTCATTATATCCAATAGATTCAGAATTATAAATGGATTTATTCTGTATTAAAAAACTATCTCGTTTAAGATCATTGTCATAGTCATAAAAAGTAGAGAAATAAATCGTCGTATTATTAATTATAAAACTAATATCTTTTGACATTCGTTTAAATGCAAAAAAAGGAGATTTATTAAGAAAATATGCAATTTGATAGTCTTGTATTTGCGACCGAATAGCAATTAACGTATAATTTAAATCATAATAAACTTGCAGTTTACTCATATTTACAATAATCTTTATAAAGATTTAAATGCAATAGATGCATTATGCCCACCAAAACCAAAAGTATTACACAGTGAATAATTTATTGTTTTAGATTTTGCTTGATTGGCAGTATAATCAACTTTTTTATCTAGCATTGGATCTAATTCATTTAAGTTGATCGTTGGGGGAACAGTGTGATTTTTCATAGCTAATATGCAGGCAATGCTCTCTATCGCCCCTGCAGCACCTAAAAGGTGACCCGTCATAGATTTTGTTGAACTGATACTTAGGTCGTAAATACTATCTTTAAAAACATGATGTATAGCTTTCATTTCTGACAAATCACCTAGCGGTGTTGATGTGCCGTGGACATTAATGTAATCAATTTTTTTAGGATCTATTTTTGCATCAAGCAAGCAACTATTCATAACAGAAATTGCCCCGACTCCTTCAGGATGCGGAGCTGTGATATGATGAGCGTCTGCCGACATACCACCCCCAATAATTTCAGCGTAAATATTTGCATTGCGCTTTAAAGCTGATTCATAATTTTCTAAAATTAATGCCCCTGCACCCTCTCCAAGTACAAACCCATCCCTATTAACATCAAATGGTCTGGAGGCTTTTGCGGGGGTTTCATTATTTGTTGATAACGCCTTAAGCGCATTAAATCCACCAACTCCAGCAGGATGAATAGATGCTTCAGAACCTCCACAAACAAACATATCAGCTTTTCCTAGCCTAATATAATTAAATGCATCAATAATGGCATGAGCGGATGATGCACATGCAGAAACAGTAGCAAAATTAGGACCTTGAAATCCATATTTAATGGATATAATTCCAGCAGCAATATCTGCAATCATTTTTGGAATAAAATATGGACTAAATCTAGGTATTCCATTGCCTTCAACAAAACTTTTAATTTCATCGGAAAAGGTTTTTATTCCGCCAATCCCGGAACCCCAGATAACACCAATCTTTGTCTTATCAACAGTATCGATATTTATGTTCGAATTTTTAATAGCTTCAGCTGCCGCGACTAAGCCATAAATTGTGTAATTATCATATTTTCTAATCTCTTTTCGATCTAAATAAGACAAGGGATCAAAATCTTTTAATTCACAAGCAAATTTTGTTTTAAATTTTTCTGGATTAAAATGAGATATAGGCCCAGCCCCACTCTTTCCAGAAATTAGATTATCCCAATAATCCGTAATATTATTTCCTAGAGGAGTTAATGAACCAAGGCCCGTAACAACAACCCTGTTAAGCATCTTTTATTTTTTTAAGATTTATCTTCAATATATTTAATGGCTTCGCCAACAGTAGTTATTTTTTCTGCTTCATCATCTGGAATTTGAAGATCAAATTCTTTTTCGAACTCCATAATTAATTCAACAGTATCAAGGGAATCAGCTCCCAAATCAGACATAAAATTAGAATCATTAGTTACTTCACTTTCGTCAATTACTAACTTTTCAACTATAATTGCTTTTACTTTTGCGGAAATTTCGGACATAATAATATAATTTAATTTAAAAAATTGTTTCTTTAACGAGTAAATATATGTAATTTATTTATGCATAAACAATAATACATTACAGCGTTATTTACAAGGTTTTCAACATTTTAATTGATAATTGCAATGAAAAAAATAGCCATATTTGCTTCTGGAAATGGCTCAAATGCCGAAAATATAATTAAGTATTTTCAGTCCAGTGAACAGATAAAAGTAATCAGTGTTGCCTCTAATAATCCCTCCGCGCAGGTATTACTTAGATCAAAAAAACATAGTATTGATACATTTGTTTTTAATAAAAATGAATTAAATAATGGTATAGTTTTAAAAAAATTAAAAAAATTAGAAGTTGACTTTATTGTATTAGCGGGGTTTTTAATTAAAATCCCATTAAATATGATAACCACATATAAAAATAAAATTATAAATATTCATCCCAGTTTACTGCCTTTACATGGAGGGAAAGGCATGTTTGGAATAAATGTTCACAAAAAAGTTTTTGAATCGAAAGATACAGAAACAGGAATAACAATACATTTTGTTAATCAGTCATATGATAAAGGAGCTGTTATTTTTCAAGCTAAGTGCGGTCTTCGACCTAACACGCCTCCCAAACAAATTCAAAAAAAAGTACATAAGTTAGAGTTAAAATTCTTTCCTATTATAATAGAAAATTTATTAAATGAACCAAATTAATATATATACAGATGGCGCTGCCAAAGGCAATCCGGGTCCAGGCGGCTATGGAGTAGTTTTGGAATATAATGGCATGCAAAAGGAGATTTCAGAAGGTTTTAGATTAACAACAAATAACAGAATGGAATTACTGGCAGTAATTATTGGGTTAGAAAATATAAAACAAAAAGGTTATAAAATTAAAATTTTTTCAGACTCTAAATATGTAGTTGAAGCTATAAATCAAAAATGGGTTTTTAAGTGGGAAAAAATAAATTATAAAAAAAAGAAAAATTCGGACTTATGGAAAAGGTTTTTAAAAATATATAGAGAACATAATGTCACGTTACACTGGATAAAGGGACACTCGGGGCATATCTTTAATGAAAGATGTGATCAACTGGCTGTTTCGGCATCAACAAAGACTAAGCTAGAAATAGATGTTAATTATGAGCAGACCAAGAATGCCTCAAGCACTTTATTTGATTAAATATTGATTAATTTTTTCAAATACTGAATTCGATTTTCCAATTCAGATACCTTTTTGCGAATAATATTATTAACCCCAAAATCTTCAACACAGAAAGAGGCCATTGCACATGCTTTTACAACGCCTAGCTTCATTTCATTAAATGACAATGTTTTGACATTATTTAAATGGCCAATAAAAGCTCCAGCAAACGTATCTCCCGCTCCAGTAGGGTCAATACACTTTTTTACATCAAAAGAAGGGCACTCAAAAAACTTATTTTTACCATATAGCTGAGCCCCTTGCGCGCCCTTTTTAATTATTAAAAAAGATGGTCCCATAGTTAAAATTTTAGTGGCAGCATCCATTAAATTTTTCTTTTTTGATAATTGTAAAGATTCTTCATCATTAATTATTAAAACATCAGTTTTTTTAATAACCAATAATAAATCTTCCATACAATTATCCATCCAGTAATTCATGGTATCTGTAACAATCAATTTAGGTGATTTTTTTAATTTACTGATAGCCTCTAATTGAATGGATGGCATTAAATTAGCTAGCATTAAACACTTGCAATTTTGATATTTATCAGGGATGTTGGGGGTAAATTTTTCTAAAACATTTAACTGAGTTTCTATTGTATCTCTAAAATTCATGTTTTCATGATATTTTCCAGACCAAAAAAATGTTTTTTCATTTTCAATAATTTCCAATCCCTCACAATTAATATTATGATCCTCAAGTAAAGTAATGTTTTCTTTTTCAAAATCTCCTCCTACAACAGATATAAGATTGGAAGATTTATTAAAGTAAGAAGACGAAATACCTATATAGGTAGCAGATCCGCCTAGTATTTTATTAACTTTTCCAAAAGGTGTTTCTATGCCATCAAAAGCAACAGTTCCAATAATTAGTAAACTCATAGTAGTCTAAATTTATATTATGCAAGTAACAAATAAAACTTAATAATTTTTTATATTTGCTGCTCGAATATAATAAAATTCCTCCTTAGCTCAGTTGGTTAGAGCATCTGACTGTTAATCAGAGGGTCCTAGGTTCGAGTCCTAGAGGGGGAGCAACAGATAAAGCATCTACGAAAGT
>NZUK01000001.1 GCA_002701365.1 Flavobacteriales bacterium | reverse complement strand
TGGAGTTTGGTACTACTGACAATGACTTAGTTGACGAAGAGGTTTCAGATGATACATCTATGGAATTTGGTACTACTGACAATGACTTAGTTGACGAAGAGTTTTCAGATGATACATCTATGAAATTTGATTTACCTAAAAATCAATCTTCAGTTATTAAGGTGATTGGTGTCGGAGGTGGAGGAAGTAATGCGGTTAATCACATGATTAAACAAGGCATTAAAGGTGTAGATTTTGTTATTTGCAATACTGATGCTCAAGCTTTAGACGAGAGTCAGGCTTTAACAAAAATACAATTAGGTATTTCGTTGACAGAAGGTTTAGGTGCAGGTGAAGATCCAACTGTAGGAGAAAAATCAGCCTTAGAAAGTGAAGATGAAATTCGACAAATATTACAAAAAAATACAAAAATGGTATTTGTAACTGCTGGGATGGGGGGTGGTACTGGTACAGGAGCAGCTCCGGTGATTGCTAAATTGTGCAAAGATCTAGACATCCTAACCATAGGAATTGTAACCGTTCCTTTTGGATTTGAGGGTCCAAAACGTTTTAAACAGGCTCAAGACGGAATAGATAAGATAAGGCAATATGTTGATTCTTTGATAGTTATTAATAATGATAAATTAGTTGAAGTTTATGGGGATCTAGGATTGACTTCAGGTTTTGAGAAGGCAGATGAAATTTTAATGGTAGCTGCTAGAAGTATTTCAGAAGTTATTACTAAACATTGTTCAATCAATATTGATTTAAATGATGCAAAAACTATTTTAAAGGATAGTGGAACAGCGATTATGGGTTCGGGTACAGCAACTGGTCCTAATCGTGCAGAAGAAGTTGTAAAACAAGCGCTAGATTCACCACTTTTAAATGATAACCATATACACGGTGCAAAAAAAATATTATTATTAGTTCTCTCAGGTACTAATGAGATTACAATAAAAGAAATAGATCAAATCAATCATCATTTGCAAAGAGAAGCAGGAGGTGATGCAAGTATTATTTTAGGTGTCGGTAAAGACGTAAGTTTAGGAGATGAAATTAGTATTACTATTATTGCAACAGGTGTTTTGGGAGGCAATGTTGATCCAGCGACAGGTACAGAGGTCAAAAAGATTCATGTTTTAAATTCAGATGCAGGTCTTGAAGAGCAAAGTCAAAAGATATCAACTGTATTGGATAATTGTGAAAAAGAAAATACAGATTCGGAAGAAAATAATGAAAAAGAGATTTTTGTTAATTTTGATGAATCTCTATCAAAACAGGCATTTTCTAAAGAAAACAATCATAAAAAATCAGTAAGTAGAAATATAATTTCTGATAATTTAGATGAAATAAGTGATGTTAATATTAAAAGAGCTGAGGAGAGAAAGAAGCGATTGCAAAAGTTCCATAATTTAAATTTTAATAATCAGGTAGTTCTCAAAGAATTAGAAGATGAACCAGCATATAAAAGGCAGGGGCTAGAATTAGATAAAATTGAACATTCTTCATCGGAATCTGTTTCGGGTTTTATAATAGAATCACAAGATGAAGACTTGGAAATAAAAAATAATAATTCATTTTTACATGATAATGTTGATTAGGTATGAGTTTAGAACAAAAAATTATGGCTGACATTAAGGTTGCAATGATTGCTAAAGATAGTTTAAAATTAGAAGTTCTTAGGGCAATCAAGTCAGCTATTTTACTGGTTAAAACTGACAAGCAGTCATCTAATTTGGACGAAGATAAAGAAGTTCAAATTTTGCAAAAGCTTTTAAAGCAACGTAAAGAGTCTTGTGAAATTTATTTAAAACAAGATCGTTCAGACTTAGCAAGCCATGAAAAAAATCAAGCAAGTATTATTTCTAAATATTTACCAACACCATACTCTAACTCAGAACTTCAGGATTTAGTTAATAATATAATGAAAGAAAATAATCTATATACGAAGAGTGATATGGGGAAGTTAATTTCATTGGTAATGAAAAATGTTAAAGGAAGAGCTGATGGAAAGTCAGTGTCTGAAGTTGTGAAACAAAAATTATTATAAAAAAAAACCCTGTTGAAACAGGGTTTTTTAAAATTCTAATTACATCATTCCGGGCATTCCTCCTCCCATTCCTGGAGCTCCCATTGGTGGTGCTGGATTATCTTCTTTTATATCAGCAAGCACACATTCTGTAGTTAATAACATGCCTGAAACAGATGCTGCATTTTCTAATGCAATTCTTGTTACTTTCGTAGGGTCAATGATTCCAGCTTTTAACATATTTTCATATGTATCACTTTTAGCATTATATCCAAAATCACCTTTCTTACTTAAGATTTTTGAAATAACGACAGATCCTTCTCCGCCAGCATTTGTTACAATTTGTCTTAATGGCTCCTGAATTGCTGTTGCAATAATTTGAATCCCGGTGTTTTCATCTTCATTAACACCATTTAATTTATTTAGCTTGTCACCAGCTCTAATTAATGCAACGCCTCCCCCTGGTATAATCCCCTCTTCAATAGCTGCTTTAGTGGCTGCTAGAGCATCATCAACTCTATCTTTCTTTTCTTTCATTTCAACTTCACTGGGTGCTCCGACATATAGTACTGCTACTCCGCCAGCAAGTTTTGCTAATCTTTCTTGAAGTTTTTCTTTGTCATAATCAGAGCTTGTAGTTTCTATTTGTGCTTTTATTTGACTTATCCTCATGGAAATATCTTTCTTTTTTCCATTTCCGTTTACAATTGTTGTATTGTCTTTGTCAACAACAACTTTTTCACATTTCCCAAGCATGTCTATTGTAGTTGATTCTAGCTTGTGTCCTTTCTCTTCAGAAATTACTACGCCACCAGTCAATACAGCAATGTCTTCTAGCATTTCTTTTCTTCTATCGCCAAATCCGGGTGCTTTTACAGCAGCAATTTTTAAGCTACCTCTTATTTTATTCACAACTAATGTTGCTAAAGCTTCACCATCAACATCTTCAGCAATAATTAATAATGGTTGACCAGTCTGTGAAGTTTGTTCCAAAACAGGTAATAAGTCTTTCATATTAGAAATTTTCTTGTCAAAAATTAACAATAATGGATTATCTAGTTCAGCCTCCATTTTATCAGGATTGGTAACAAAATATGGTGAAAGATATCCCCTGTCAAATTGCATACCTTCAACAATTTCTACAGAAGTGTCAGTTCCTTTTGCTTCTTCAACAGTAATTACTCCTTCTTGACTAACCTTAGCCATGGCTTCAGCAATTAATTTGCCAACCTCACTATCATTATTTGAGGATATTGTTGCTACTTGTTCAATCTTTTCATTGTCATGTCCAACAGATACAGATTGAGACTTTAGCTCTTTCACTATAACCTTTACAGCCTTATCAATACCACGTTTTAAATCCATTGGATTTGCACCAGCGGTTACATTTTTTAGTCCGGTTGATACAATTGATTGCGCAAGTACAGTTGCAGTTGTCGTACCATCTCCTGCTTCATCAGCAGTTTTAGAGGCAACTTCTTTTACCATTTGAGCCCCCATGTTTTGAATGGTGTCTTCTAGTTCAATTTCTTTCGCAACTGATACACCATCTTTTGTGATTGATGGTCCTCCAAATTTTTTATCAATTACTACATTTCGTCCTTTTGGACCCAGTGTTACTTTAACTGCATTAGATAATGCGTCTACACCTTTTTTTAAAGCATCACGTGCTTCCATATTAAATTTTATTTCTTTTGCCATTTTTTGAAATTTTTTAAATAATTAGTTATATAATATTAAATAATAGCTAGTATATCAGATTCTCGCATAATTAAATAGTCAGAACCATCGTGTTTTAACTCAGTTCCGGAATATTTTCCATATAGGATGAGATCACCTGCTTTCAATGTTATTGGATGATCTTTTGTTCCAGGACCAACAGCAATAACTTTGCCTTTTTGCGGTTTTTCTTGCGCAGTGTCTGGAATAATAATACCACTTGCAGTTTTAGTTTCTGCTGCAGATGGTTCAATAAGAACTCTATCTGCCAAAGGTTTAATTTTCATAAGTATATATTTTAATGATTAAATATTATTTAATAACACTATTTGTAGTGTTCATATATCATGCCAAACAATGTTTTTTTAAAAAAACAGACATAATGTCATTAATTCAGATATGTTTAATGTCATTATTTCTAAATTCATTGTCACTAATTTTCAATTTCTTCTTGAATATCTAGATTTTCAAATATATCCTCTTCATTGCTTTCAGGTCTTACATCTTGAATACTTTCTTGTTCTCCAGATTCTCCGCTTTTAGGAATAGCAAAAGTGGAACTTAATGCTAAAACAACAAGTACTATAGCCAGAAACCATGTAGCTTTCTCTAAAAAATCAGATGTTTTTCTTGCACCCATAATTTGGTTTCCTCCTCCAAACGCAGATGAGAGTCCCCCTCCCTTTGGGTTTTGCACAAGAACGATTAGAATAAGTAATATGCACGTGATTACTATAAGTACTGTAAAAAGAGTGTATAAAATCGTCATAATAATTATTTTATTTTATTTCTTATTTCTTTTATTCGGTTTGCAAAGAAACCACTTTTTTTTGGATATTTCAAACATAAAACTTTGTATGCTTGTATGGCACGCTCATAATGACCTTGATCTGTGTATATTTTTGCTAATGTTTCAGTCGTTAAATTAAGATCATTTTTTACACTTTTTTCTACGCTCTGTGATATAAAACTGTTAGTTGTCTTAACATGTTTCTTTTTGGAGCTATTTTTCAACCAATCCTCAAAAGAATATTCTAGGTGTTTATTTTTTTTGTTTATTTTTTTTGTTGGATGAATTAATTTGAATAAGTTTTGTCTATTGGATGATCTGACAGCGCAATCAGATAAAATGTCATTAAAATTCAGATCGTTATTTAAATACGCTTTTATTAAAACAATATTATATATAATCTCACAATATGGAAATTGCTTTTTCACACTTATTAATTCCGTATTGTTTAAATTATTAAACAGATTTTTTCTAGACTTAATTAAGTTGTTGAATTCAGATTTTTTCATATTTAACTTATTACCAATTGACGAGGGATTTATTAAAAATATCATCAATTAAGTTTTCAATAATAATATTATTTAATTCTTCTTCAATGTTAGAAAAATTTTGACTGCTTTCAAAGTCGGTGTATTGTTTAAAAATTTGATTAAAATTTTGAGAGTTGTCAATTTGATTAGAGTATGTTATTTCTACTTCAATTGTAAGTCTATTTTGAGCAGCTGTCTCATTGTTTTGAATTGACATAGGTTGAATAGAGTAGTTTTTAATTGTCCCAGAAAAGCTTATGTCTGGGTTTTCTTCTTGCCAAGTAAGATTTGTTTCATTAAGACACTTTGTTTTTAATGTTTCTGTAAAATTATTACTAAGAGTTGGTTGAATAAGATTGGCGGTATTTTTAATGTAATGCACATAAAAACTTTTTGTATCCTCAGTTATAGATGTCCCGGAAAACGAATATATTCCGCAATTTAAGGAAGAGGTGATAGTTATTATTGCTAATAAGATTACTTTTAAAATCTTTAGATTATAAGTCATACTGTTTAATTTTTCTGTATAATGTTCTTTCTGAAATACCTAGTTCTTTAGCGGCTTTTTTTCTTTTGCCATTATTTTTGTCTAGTGCTTTCTGAATCATATCACATTCATTGTCCTGAAGAGATAGGTTTTCTTCTATTATAGCTTCATCAATAATTTTTGGGTTTTTTGGTGTTTTAATCTCTACAGGTTCATTGTTTTTGTAAATACGCTGAATTCGTTCAGCATTGTTTATTTGAAAATTTTCGTTTTGATCATGCCCTTGAATGAGATCTAATGTGATTTTTTTTAAATCGTTTAGATCATTTTTTAAGTCAAATAAAATTTTATATAAAATTTCTCTTTCAGAAATATTGTTTTGATCACTTTCTTTACTTATAATTAGAGAAGACTCGGTTTTATTATTTGTTAAAAAATGTGAACTAATATCTGAGGAATCTAGTATTCTCTTTTCTTCCACAATGGAAATTTTTTCTGTAAAATTTTTTAATTCACGAATATTTCCTGGCCAATGATATTTTTCTATCAATCGGATACCGTCCTCTGTTAATTTAACTGTTGGCATTCTATGTTTTGATGAAAAGTCAGAGGCAAATTTTCTAAACATTAAGTGAATATCCTCCTGCCTAGATCTTAGGGCAGTCATTTCAATTTGAATGGTATTAATACGATAAAATAAATCTTCTCTAAATTTATTTTTTTTTACAGCTTCTAATAGGTTAATATTTGTTGCAGCAATTAGTCTAATGTTGGTTTTTTCTACCTTTGATGAGCCAACTTTTATAAATTCCCCATTTTCTAGAACTCGCAGTAATCTTACCTGGGTTTGTAGTGGTAGATCTCCAATTTCATCTAAAAATATAGTTCCATTGTTGGCAACTTCAAAATAACCTTTTCTAGCATTAATGGCTCCCGTAAATGCGCCTTTTTCGTGCCCAAACAATTCACTGTCAATTGTTCCTTCAGGAATAGCTCCACAGTTTACAGCAATAAATTGTCCATGTTTTCGGCTTGAATTCTCATGTATAATTTTTGGAATAACATCTTTACCTGTTCCGCTTTCACCGGTTACTAAGATAGAAATATCGGTGTTTGCTACCCTAAGAGCTTTTTTTAGAGATCTTAAAAATAACGTTGAGTTACCAACTAATTCAAAGCGTTGTTTCAATTTAATTATTTCATTATCCATAACAATTAATTTAAATTATTTCGCCGATTAATGTTGCAGAGCTACAGTTGTTTATTTTAACGTTGACAAATTCCCCAATTTTTGAATTTTGTTTTTCAAATACAACCACTGTGTTTTGTGTTGTTCTGCCAAAATATTTTGTATTTGATTTCTTTGAAATGCCTTCAATTAAAACCTCATAATTTCTCCCTAAACAAAGTTGGTTTCTATATAGTGAGTGTTTTTGTTGTGCGTCAATAATTTCTTGGAGTCTTCTTTTTTTTACTTTTTCTGGAACATTGTCACGTAATTTTCGTTGTGCAAATGTGTTTGGTCTTTCAGAGTAGTGAAACATATAGCTGAAATTATATTTAACAGTTTCCATTAGACTGAGTGTTAATTGATGGTCTTCTTCGGTTTCATTGCAAAATCCAGTTATAAAATCAGAAGATAATCCACATTCAGGAATGTATTTATTAATAGCTTTTATTCTATCTAAATACCATTCTCTTGTATGTCCTCTGTTCATTAGTTCTAGAACTTTTGAACTTCCTGATTGTACTGGCAGGTGGATGTAGTTGCAAATATTCGGGTGTTTGGCAATTGTTTTCAACACACTATCTTTCATGTCTTGTGGATTGGATGTTGAGAATCGTATTCGGACTTTAGGGTTTGCTATAGCAATTAAGTCCAATAAATTGGAAAAGTCAGTTGTTTCAACTGATTGGTCTCCTGCTAATTTTAAAAAATCTTTTTTAGCTCCTCCTCCAAACCACAAATATGAATCAACATTTTGACCAAGTAGGGTTACTTCTTTATATCCTAAGTCATTTAAATTTGCGACCTCTTTCAATATACTTTTTGGATTTCTACTTCTTTCGCGACCCCTAGTAAATGGCACAACACAGAAGCTACACATGTTATCACAACCTCTCATAATTGATACGAATGCTGTTACACCATTGCTATTTAATCGAACAGGGTTAATATCAGCGTATGTTTCCTCCTTAGATAGTATTACATTAACTGCTTTTCTGCCTTCTTCAGTTTCCTTTAATAATTTTGGCAAATCTCTATATGCATCAGGACCAATAACTAAATCAACAAGTTTTTCTTCTTCTAAGAACTTGGATTTTAGTCTTTCAGCCATACAGCCTAGTATGCCAATAACTAGATTAGATTTTTTCTCTTTCTTTTTTTTAAATGTTTGAATCCTTCTTCTTACGGTTTGTTCAGCTTTTTCTCTTATGGAGCAGGTGTTAATTAGTATTAGATTTGCGTCATCGGAATTTTGGGTTGTGACATATCCTTCTTTTTCTAAGATAGAAGCAACAACTTCACTGTCTGAAAAATTCATAGCACAACCATAGCTTTGGATGTAAAGTTTTTTACTGCTAGAATTCAGTTTATTTTGATTTTTAGTTTTCTGTTTTTCACCTATTAACATAATGAAATATATAAAGTCATTTCAAATCTACAAAAAAATAAAAAACTGACAAAATGACAGACTTAATAATGAGTTGCAATTTTTTATAATTGGGTTGCTTTTTTTAATAACAATTAGTGTTTATGTGAAAAAAAATTATTTTTGCAAAGTTTTATCGCAAGTTATAAAGATGAGTAATTTAGTTATTGTAGAGTCGCCAGCAAAGGCTAGCACAATTGAAAAAATTCTTGGTAAAGATTTCAAAGTTGTATCCAGTTATGGGCATATTCGAGATCTTGAAAAGAAAAATATGGGTATTGATCTTAAGGGTTCATTTGAGCCCCAGTATTGTGTGTCTGCTGATAAAAAAAAGATTCTTCATTCCTTGATTAAAGAGTCTAAAAAAAGTAATACTATATGGCTTGCAACAGATGAGGATAGAGAAGGTGAAGCAATTGCATGGCATCTATTCGAAACTTTAGAGTTGCATGATAAAAATGTTAATAGAATTGTGTTTCATGAAATTACAGCTAGTGCAATAACCAAGGCTGTAGCAAACCCTAGAGACATAGATATTAATTTAGTTAATGCTCAACAGGCTAGAAGGATCTTGGATAGAATAGTGGGGTTTAAAATATCTCCGATCTTGTGGAAAAAAGTAAAAAGCGGTTTGTCTGCAGGACGAGTTCAATCAGTTGCGGTGAGATTAATTGTTGAAAGAGAAAAGAAGATTAGTGTTTTTAAACCAATAAAATCTTTTCAAATAACAGCTGATTTTTTAGTAAAAAATTCTGAATCATTCAATGCTATCATGTTAAATGATGTAAGTGAAAAAAACACAGCAAAATCATTATTAGAGTCATTTGTTAACACAAAATTTATTGTTGATTCTATCGATACAAAACCATCTTTTAGTGCTCCCTCGTCTCCTTTTACTACATCTAGTTTACAGCAAGTTGCTTCTAGTAGATTAGGTTTTTCTGTTAGTAGAACAATGAGTGTTGCACAAAAATTGTATGAATCAGGTCACATTACATATATGAGAACAGACTCTACTAATTTATCTAAAGATTCAATGAGTGCTATTGAGTCATACGTTATTAGTAATTATGGTGCAAATTACTTTAAGGCACGAAAATATTCTACAAAAACAAAAGTTGCACAGGAGGCTCATGAAGCTATTCGGCCAACACAATTTAATAATTTAATATGTGGTAAGGATGATGCTCAAAAAAAACTTTACCGTTTGATATGGGAAAGGACTATTTGTTCACAAATGAGTAACGCAGTTATTGATAAAACAATTATGAATATTAATGTTGCTAACAAAGAGAATTCTATCTTTCAGGCTAAGGGCCAAATAATTAAATTTGACGGATATTTAAAAGTTCAAAAACAATTTGCATCTTCCCAGAAAGATAAATTATTGCCTAGCTTAAAAGAGGGGGATTCTTTAGATTTTAAATCAATTATTGCAAAAGAAAAGTACTCAAAACCTCCATCTAGGTTTACAGAAGCTTCATTGGTTAAGAAGCTAGAAGAATTAGGTATAGGCAGGCCTTCTACATATGCTCCTACTATATCTACAATACAAAAAAGAGAATACGTTGTGAAAGATGATGTGGAAGGTCGTGAAATAGATCATGCTCATTTAATTTTAGAGCAAAATAGCGTTATAGAAAAAACAGTTGTAGATTTAATTGGTTCCGAAAAGAAAAAATTATCACCAACAGAAATAGGTAAGCTTACGACAGAATTTTTAGTGGAGCATTTTAAAGATATTTTAGAATATAATTTTACTGCAAAAATTGAAAGCCAATTTGATGATGTTGCTATGGGGAAAAAAGAGTGGAAGAATTTAATTAAAACATTTTACGCACAATTTGAACCTACTGTTTTAAATGCGGATCAAAATAGTGAAAAAATAACAGGTCAAAGAGAGTTAGGTGTTGATCCAAATACAGGAAAAAATATTTATGTAAGACTTGGTAAGTATGGCCCTATAGTTCAAATGGGAGATATTATAGAAGGGGGTGACAAGCCCAAATATGCTAAACTTAGAAAAGGTCAAAGTATTGATTTAATTAATTTAGACATGGCTCTTGAATTATTTAAATTGCCTCGGACTATTGGTGCAATTGACAATAAAGACATTATTGTTTCTGAAGGAAAATATGGGCCATATGTTCGCTATGATAATAATTTTGTCTCATTAGGCGATTTAGATCCAATGACTGTTACATTAGAAGAGTGTGTTAAGCTTATTGAAAAAAAGCGAGAATTTGATAAGCAGAAAATAATAAATTCTTTTAATTCCGACGATGCAATTATTCAGGTTTGTAATGGTAAATATGGGCCATATATTAAGTATAATAAAAAGAATTATAAGATTCCTAAAGAAACAGATCCACATAAATTAACAAAAGATGATTGTTTAAATCTAATCCAAAAATCATCTAAGAAATAACAAAACAATTTTTATATTGTTCTCATGTTTGCTAATTATTTTGATCCTATCTCTGGAAATCTTGCCTCTTTTAAAAAGCAATTGAATTCTAATACCATAGGTTACCATATAGATTGCTATACTGATAATAATTTTCCTGATTTTGACAATGCTGACGTGGCGTTGATCGTTGTGCCAGACAATCGAGGATCACAGATGCCTTTTGAATTAGATTCATATTCGAATTTTCGTAAAGCATTCTATAGCTTATTTAGGGGTATCTGGAAGCTTAGACTTGTTGACTTTGGTGATTTAAAATCTGGTGCAGATGTTAAAGACACCTATTTTGCTCTAAATGATATTGTGTCTTCACTTTTAAGTCAAAGTATTTTTCCAATTATTTTAGGAGGAACTCAGGATTTAGTTTTTCCAATTTATCAATCATATGAATCATTTACTAAAGGGATTAATCTTTTGTGTGTAGACTCTAGGTTTGATTTGATTAATGAGGATATGCATGCCATGAGTTCTAGAAATTTTTTAGGACATATAATAAAACAGGAGCCTAATCATTTATCTCACTTTATTAATCTTGCTTATCAAAGTTATTTATGTCAAAATGATGAGTCTCATTTATTAGAAAAAATGTTATTTGAAACATGTCGTTTAGGCAATGTAAGAGATAATATAAAGGAGGCAGAACCTTATTTAAGAAATTCGGATATAGTAGCAATAGATTTGTCATCTATTAAACAATCAGACGCTCCGGCAACAACATCCCCGTCTCCCAATGGTTTAGAGGCGCATCATGCTTGTATTATATCTCGTTATGCAGGAATGAGTGATAGAGTCAGCTCAATGGGTATTTTTGAGTATCAATCTATTTTAGATCAAAATAGTCAAACGGCTAATCTGATTGGGCAAATTATTTGGTATTTTTTAGAAGGGCTTAGTCTCAGAATTCGGGATTATCCAAATGCTAGCAATATTAATGCCAATTACCAAAAATATCTTATCCCTGTCAAAGACTCGGATCTTCAATTTGTTTTCTATAAAAGCAAAATTACAGGCAGGTGGTGGGTGTCTAGCTCCATTGATTTGCAAGAAGATTCTAATTTTCAAGAACAAGTTGTTCCTTGTTCGTATGAGGATTATTTGAAAACAACATCAGGAGATCTACCAAAACGTATTTACAGGATATTAAAGCGTATTTCACCCTAGAAATTAATAGATAATGTAAAGTATTATGTTTTATATTTTTTTTTTTGTGTTAAAAAAGAAAAAAATCTATATATTTAAAGATTAAATTTTACGACAAAGATATAATGACACAATCCAGAAATTCATTTTATAGGCCCGTAGTGCTATTTTTATGTATCTTTTGTACTTCTTTGTTCGCACAGCAAGATCCTCAAATTACACATAACATGTTCAATAAATTTATGTATAACCCAGCCGTGGCAGGTGCATATCCAGAATTACATGCAACTCTTTTACAAAGGGTACAGTGGGTAGGTATAGATGGTGCGCCATCAACAAGTAATTTAAATGCTCACGCATATGTTGGTGAAATAAAAGGGGGATTAGGGCTAAATGTAGTTAGTGATAGAATAGGGAGTTTAGCTACAAATACAATTTCGTTATCTTATGCATACCAGTTAGGTCTTGGAACTGATTATCAATTGGGGATGGGGTTGAGTTTTGGTTTAATGCAATACGGCTATAATGGATCTTGGATTACACCGGACCTAACACAAGATTCTTACCTGCCTCCAGAGAATTCTTCAAAAAGTGTACCTGATTTTGGGCTAGGTTTTTATTTTACATCTGAAGATGCTTATTTAGGTCTCTCGGCTACGCATCTTATTCCAATGGAAGTTGATTTTAATGGAACGTCTAAATATAATCCGGTACGTCATTACTATTTTTTAGCGGGTTATGATTATGATATAACAGATGAATTTTCATTAAGAGGAAATATTTTTTCAAAAACGGATGGTGTATCTGTTCAAACAGATATTAACATTAATACTTTTTGGAAAGAGAACTACTGGACAGGTATTTCTTTCAGATATGAAGATGCTTTGTGTTTTTTAATGGGTTTTCAAGTTGCTGAAAACTTGACTTTTGCATACGCGTTTGATTTAGTAACTTCAAGACTAAATTATACAACTAATGGGAGTCATGAGGTTTTCTTGAGATATTCATTTGAGTTAGATATAATAGGAAGAGGAGATACACGTTATAAAAGTGTACGATTCTTATAATTTTATAAATTTTTAACATTATGAAAAAAATAATTTATTTCTTTTTTATAGGCTTTGTTTTAATTAACCTTTCTGCTTGTTTTTCACCCAATGGGGAGTTAACAGGTAGAAAAACAACTAGATTAGACTATACTATAGCAGACCCCCTGGGTATGCAGCCAATTCCAGGAGGATCGTTTACCATGGGTGCAAATGATCAAGATGTACCTTATGCTAGTATGAATAACATGAGAACAATTACAGTAAGTCCATTTTTTATTGACGCAACAGAAATTACAAATGATGAGTATCGTCAATTTACACACTGGGTAAGAGATTCTATAATTAGAAAAGAGTTATTATTAGAAAATCCAGAAAAATGGGGATTTATCAATGATCCAGATCCAAATTGGAATCAAGATGAATTATCTAATGAACAAGCTAGAGAGGAAGATTGGTATATTGACTGGTATCAAAATTTAAATTTTCAGAATCAAGAAGTTACTAGAGCAATGATCAATACGTTAATATTGCCTGAGGAAGATCAAATGCAGCAAGAAGGAGAGACAGTATTAAGACCTCATTTTCAATCCAAATTAATAGATACTCGTAAATTAATATATGAGTACACTTGGTTTAACCCAAATACTCCTGCCTCCAGAGTTAACAGGTATGATTATGACAAAGAAGATTACAGGGAAGTAGAGCGTGCAGAAGCTTTTGTTTCAAAAGAAAGAGTA
>NZUK01000039.1 GCA_002701365.1 Flavobacteriales bacterium | reverse complement strand
TCCAGCACAAACACCACAGTCGTCAGCAACTGCTGTTCCAGCACAATCTCCATTACAATCTACTGTAGCAGTACAGTTTCCATCACAATCAAAGTTTTCTGCTGCATAAGTACAAGAACCGTCATCTGTATCAGCACCCTCAGTAAAATTACACGCCGATGAATCCGTGCAACCATAAACTGGGCAAGTACCTACTGAAAAATCTTGAGATTCTTCACCTCCTGTAACACCATCTAAATTTTCATTTGCATACGTAGCATCTCCAATAGTAAGAACATTTCCATTCCAACCATCTCCGTATGAGTCAGCCATTGTAATAACATAAGTGTCTGGTAAAGCAACACAGTCTGAAAATGGAGCGCCTCCTGAAAAAAGAACGTTTCCATCACAATCAGAAATAGACCATGAAACTTCAGTTTGCCATGAACCACCATCACAAGAAATTGATGTATCGTTACATAAACAAGAATAATCACAACCACTATCTAATGTAGCAGCTGCATCATAATTACATGCGCCTGTATCCATACAACCAGGAACTGGATCTACAACACAAATACAGTTGTATCCATAACCTATCATTTCAGCAACAGTATAACCGTAATTCGAAACATAATCTTGGCACATAGCATTATCGCCTGCATATGTTGAACAATCATACTCACATGTTCCATCTTCTGTATTAGCATCCGCACTAAAGTTTGTAGCAAAAGAATCCATACAACCATAGACATTACAATCTGTATTAACACCATAAACTACTGTTGATGTAGCACCTGAAGCCATTCCAAATACCTCATCGCCAAGAGTTAGTGTTCCACCATTCCAACCGTCTCCGTAAGAGTCAGTTAGTGTTGGTGACCAACAACCATCAGCTAAACAAATAGTACCTGTTCCAGCAGCATATGTTACACCAGCAAGTGTGAATGACATCTCACCATCGTAAGAACCACCACCTAATGTATAAGATACTTCTGTACCATCACAAGCTGGAGCTGCAGCAGTTTCGCCACCACCACAAGCACAACACATTGTACCTGAAATAAAGGCATCTGTGTCATATCCGTTGCACCAAGATGGGTAATTTGCATAAGCATCACATCCATCACCATAAGAATCTGTAAGAACAACGCCATCAGCGTCCACATTTGTATCAACACAATCTTGTGCCATTACAACGTTAAAGCAACAAAAGCATAGTAATGTTGCCAAAGAAAATAAAAAGTTTTTCATCGGTAAAAAATTTTTAATTAATAAATAATTTAGTTTCATATAAAAATATAATAATAAAACGCGACAGCCCTTCTTCGGACCGCAACAGAGGTAAAAAGACCAATATCACGTACAAATTGGGGGTCGAATTTTATTTATTCTGCTTACAAGATGACACTTTTTTTTATAAATTCCAAGGATAATGAACGTTAATTTGTTAATAAACTTACTATAGCGTTTAAATAAAATAAAAACATTATGTTATATAGAAACCATTATCAAAAATGTTAATTTTAAAACAATATGACAAAAACAGCATTAATAATATTAGATGGTTGGGGACATGGTAAAAAAACACCCTCAAATGCGATATTTAATGCAAAAACTCCCAATATAGACAAGCTATATGAATCTTCTTTAAACACAGAGTTAAGAACTGACGGCGAGCATGTGGGTTTACCAAAAGGTCAAATGGGAAATTCTGAGGTAGGTCATCTTAATCTAGGAGCTGGAAGAGTTGTATATCAAGATCTAGCAAGGATTAATAATGACATCAAAAACAACTCTTTTGCAAATAATAAAAAACTTTTAGAAGCCATTGAAAAAGCAAAAAAGAAAAATAAACCTATTCACATCATGGGTCTACTATCTGACGGAGGCATTCATTCTCACAGCTCTCATTTAAAAGAAATGTGTAATATTATATTAGATAATGGCGTAAGACATATATATATACACGCCTTTACTGATGGCCGAGATTGTGATCCTAAATCAGGTAAAAATCATGTTAATGATTTTTTAGAATACGCAAAAAATAAAAACGTATCTATAGCTAGTCTTGTTGGACGTTACTATGCTATGGACAGGGACAAAAGATGGGAAAGAACAGCAAGTGCTTATAAAATGCTGACTCATGGACAAGGTCATAAAACTAATTCAATAATTAGCTCTATTGAAACATCATATAACAATATGATAACTGATGAATTTATCCAACCTATTATAGGTGTTGATGAAAATAATAAGCCAATCGCACAATTAAAAAATAATGACATTGCAATATGCTTTAATTTTAGATCTGACAGATGCAGACAACTTGTGGCAGCTTTAACACAGGTTAATATTCCACAATATAATATTGAAAGCTTAGATATTGATCTATATACTATGACATGCTATGATGAAACATTCACAGACATTAATATACTATATCCAAAAGTAAATATATCTAACACTATTGGAGAAGTTATTTCCAAACATGGCTTAACACAATTAAGAATTGCTGAAACAGAAAAATATCCACATGTAACATTTTTCTTTTCAGGAGGAAGAGAAAAAGAATTTATAGGAGAAAGCAGGGTACTTATCCCCTCTCCAAAAGTAGCGACATACGATCTTGAACCTCAAATGAGCGCTCATAAAATTACAGAAAGCTATGTTCAAAAAATAAAAAACAAAAAGCCAGATTTTATTTGTTTAAACTATGCCAACCCCGACATGGTAGGTCACACAGGAGATATTCAAGCCGTGATTAAAGCTTTAGAGACAGTAGATGATTGTATTGACATGATAATAAAAGAAAATACTAAATTAGGATATGTGACAATTATTCTTGCTGATCATGGTAATGCAGAGTATATGATAAATAAAGACGGAAGTCCAAACACCGCTCATACCACAAATAATGTTCCCTGCTTTATTATTAACAGCAAATACAAGAACATATCCACTGGGAAACTCTGCGATATAGCGCCTACAATTCTAAATATTATGAACCTAGATATACCTGATGAAATGACAGGTGAAATGATTGTCAGCTAACGAGTCAATAAAATACTACCACTACGTTGACGTCCTACACTATTATTATGTGGTTTTCCAAAAACACTTTCAACAAAATTTGACACGTCATATGAGTCTGCGTTTTGAATTGGACGGCTATAAGTAAGTGTATAATAATATATACCATCACTGCAAGGATCCCCATATGTCCCAAAATGCGTGCCATCCCAACAGTCCGACTGGAATTGAGCACATGGAGTATAGTCCTGAGTTCTATAGACAAGCGCTCCCCAACGATTAAAAATATCTAACCCAACCGGCTCAGATAAGTCTCCAAAATCAATCCAAAAAATATCATTATTACCATCGCCATTTGGCGTAAATGCTGTCGGGAGCATACAATCATCAACAGTAACTTCAATATTATATTCTAATTCATTATCACAAGAATCTGTAATAAACACTTGATAGTCATAAACATAAGGTGTATACTGAGGTGAAGTTGGTATTACCTGTGTAGATCCTGGAGATATATAATCATCACCGTACCATATTGGACCATATATAGCATCTTCAGGCACAAGAGTAGTTGTAGTAGACGTCTCCTGACCATCCAAAAACCATTGAAAATCAAATGGTTCTAAACCACCTTCAATTGAAAGTGATATTATACTATTATCTCCAAAACATGCAAAAATTTCATTTGGCGGCCATATCACTTCAAAATTATCTATCTCAACACCTTCAATTAATACTTCGGAGCTAGCAGATAAACCACAGGCATCAGTAACAGTAAAAAAAGCTGGAAATTCACCCTCCTCAACATCAAAAACAATATTGTTCTCATTCTCAAAGTCATTTAAATAACTCCAACTGGTTGTATAGGGAGGAATTCCTCCACTAAAATCTGCCTGTAACTCCAAAGACTGACCAACACACAAGGTTTGTGAACTAGGCATAATTATTTCAAGAGCATCATAATTATCAATACTCACTATTATATCATCTGTACTAGAGCAATTATTATTAAATGGAAAGGAAAACACAATCTCTTCAACCTCTTCACTGAGATAATCTAAAATTGGAACAATTTCAATCTCAACAGATGTCGTGCCAGCAGGAAAAACAATACTTTGTGGAATTTCTTGAACATCAAAACCATTTAAAAACTCTAATCCATAATCAAGATCAAGCCAATAAGTTCTGTCTTCATCTGTAGAGTAAGGCAATGAGAATGTTAATAAACTTAACCCACAACCTTCATTTAGTTGGGCAGGATCATCATAAAAGTCAGAAGACAGTGTAACCACTGGGGCTAATAATTCTGTATCAAAGTAAATAGACTCTGAAGACATGTTTCCACATTGATCAATAGCAACAAGTGAATAAAAACCTGGCTCTAAACCCTCCGTTGTAATATCTAAATCTGTACTAATCATTTCATCATTATAGTACCAATTATAATTTACTACTCCAATTCCTCCACTAATAAAGCCTTCTAAAATTCCAGTATCTGACTGATCCTCACACAAAATTAATTCATCCTCAAGATCAACACTAACGGCGGGAGGGTCATATATTTGAACAATTATTTGTGTTGGAAAATCAGAGCAAGCATCTATAAAAGGGAAATTAAATTCAATACTCTCAACACCTTCTTCAAATGAATCAGGTATAATAGAAATTGGTAAAAAAACAGATTCTTCACCCGCAGGTATTGTAATTGTTGTAGACTCAATACTATAATCTAAGCCTAGCTCCGCGGATCCAGACAATTCAAAAGTAACTGTAACATCCTCATCTTGTATTTCTTGAACATTAAATTGTAAAACACTTTCAAAACAGCCCTCAGGTAAAAGATTTGGATTCAAAACATCATCTGACATAATTTCCACATATGGTTGTAATTCAATAAATGATACCATTTGCTCATCACCAGCAATAGCACCACATGCATCTTCAACAATTAATTGATACAATCCGGGGCCCGATAAATTTTGTAAGCTTTCAGAATCTGAAACTACGACTCCATCATAAAACCAAGTAAATATATACGGAGGCACACCAGATGTTGTGGGCGTAAGTACAATGTCTTGGATTTCTTCAGCACATATTAATAAATCTTCATTTAAAGCAACACCCATTACATCTTCATTCACAATTACGTCAACAGGCGTAGTACTCTCTTGATCAGAACAAGCATCTGATATTACTAAAGTGTAAAATGTTGTTTCCTCGGGAGACTGATTAATTGTTAAAGATCCCTCCTCTAGTAATTCTCCTGACTCTATTAAATCTCCGGATTCACTATACCATGAATAATTATAAGGAGGATAACCACCTAAAATAAATGCCGTTATATCTGCTGATCCAAAACAATTTATCTCTGCCTGTTCAGGAATCATTTCAACTAATAATTCTTGTTGGTCAAAAATAATAAGCTCAATATCTTGAACAGTGACTTCTTCGCATGCAACGGGTACTCCAGATACAGTCACAATTAAAGTTTCTTGGCCCTCAGGAATTAGATCATAAAAAACATCAATAGGAATAATAACTTGATCTTGAAAAGCAGGTAGCACCATTTCTGTAGGCAACTCGTTATAATCCACACCATATTCTGCATCACCAGAATATTCAAGTGTAATATTTAAGTCCATAGTCATATCTCCAGAACGGACAAACTGCAAAGCAACCTCACCACATCCCTCAAGGACACCATTTTCAACAGTAGATACCAGTCCTGACTCAGCATTTGGAACCGTACTAATTTGGACTTCAGGACTTGCAAAACTATTAGCTTCTAAAAAGACCGCAGAGTTTAAAGCAGCATCAGCAGCATCAGCAATAGCTAATTTAATGTGATAGGTCTCACCGCAAATTAAATCATTATATTCTGCTGTAAGAGGCACAGTAAAGCCAGTAATACCTGCAACAGTAAATTCGGGACTAGGCGGCTGGTTAGGTCCATCCCAACCATTACCAGAATAATCATTATCAATCCAATAAATATTATAAGATTCGAAGTTAGGATCTATTGCATCACAAGTCGGATTATCAGTATAAACCGGTGAACCCGCATTAATGGTATTTACTGCAACAGGCGTAGTTGTATATGTACCGGGGTTATCAGGATCCGGAACATAAGCTAAATTAACTGCATTGTTACTATAAGGCCCTGCAATACCCGGGCCACTTAAGAAAAATCCAAATATGTCGTTATAACTTGAACACGTAAATGAAGTATATTCTGTCGATCCAAAAACATAATTAAATGCCATACTCTCAGACTCAGCAACGAAATCAAATTCTAAAACAGTAACATTATTTACACCCCAAGTCAAATTAATAGCATTTAAAGCAAGTTCTAAATCTGAGTCACCAGACACTCCAGACCCAATGCCAAAACCATTAGTAACCATTTCTAAACCCCCAGTGGATAAAATCACACCTTCATCAAAGCCTATATTACTATTAAAACCATCAAAATATCCTATTCCGTTAGCAAACCCAACTGATGAAAAATTTGATGCAACAATACCACTACCAAGCAAAACATCAACTACAAGATTTTCTTCATTATCGTAGGGAGGAAAATTAGTTACCGCTACTTGTGCATTTGTCATTAAACCAAAAACGCATAAAACAGTAAATAAAACTATATATCTTTTAACTGAAATCATAGCCTTCTATTTAACTATTGAAATTTTTCCTCTCTTAATTGTTTTATCGGAGGCAAGTTCTTTAACCATAGAAGCTTTATACATGTAAACATCTTGCGGCACATCTATACCATTCTCGTACTTCCCATTCCAACCTTGATTTGGATCAATAGTGTAAAATAATTGCTTACCCCATCTATCATAGATAATTAATTCAAACTCATCTGACTTATGACCTACAATGCTAACTTTAAACTCATCATTATGACTATCTCCGTTAGGGGTAAAGATATCTGGAGCATAAAACAATAAGCTTGCATATACATTGACAATTGCATTGTATGAGTTTTCACAATCTGCATCGTCATA
Organism: Flavobacteriales bacterium; assembly: GCA_002701365.1. Classification (GTDB taxonomy): domain Bacteria; phylum Bacteroidota; class Bacteroidia; order Flavobacteriales; family TMED113; genus SP256. The sequence continues at coordinate 45,396 of NZUK01000039.1, read as the reverse complement.
AGCAGTTAGTACAACAGAGAAATCACCCTCTGTTTCGTACGAATATGTTGGGTTTTCATCATATGAATCAATAACACCATCTGAATCAAAATCCCATTCAAAACTTGTAAACACACCACTTGTTAGTTGCACAAATTGCACATTATTACCATCTTGATCATAAGTAAACATCGGAGCTGGTGGCTGAGACAACACTACACTAGATGTTGGAATATCTCCATCTATATTAAATTCACCAACATTACCACACAAGTCTGTTACCATTAGTGTATACTGGGATATTTCTTCCTGTACTTCAATGTCAATTACAGGGCTTGTTTCACCAGTAGACCATAGATAAGTAAAATCATCTTGTGATTGCACACCTTCTGCAATAAGATTTTGTGGTGCAATCTGAACAATGTCTCCTTCACATCCTTCTAAGTCAGGTAAATCAAAAGTAGGAGGCGCATACACAGGAATATCTACTTGTATGCTCTGTGTCCAAGATAAATTATTACAATCATCTATAACCTCCACAGTATATAAAGCATTAAATTCTGGTGATATAATTGCTAATTCATTTGAAGAGGACTCATCACTTTCTAAATCTAACCAATTGTACGTATATGTAGATTCCCCAAAAGCTTGTGAAACTAAACTTAGTTCATCACCAGCACAAAACTGATTACCGATAATATCAATTACTATACTTGGCGCTTCAGTATCTTGTAGTTCAATAGGGATTTCTTGGGTGTAAGACTCACTGGTACAGTTATCAATAACATCATAAAACACCGAAGATTCGCCTCCTTCTTCAAAAAGGAAATCAAAACTTGTGCAATCACAAGGTTCAGTGTCACCAGGCCATACATAAGAATAATCTCCCGACCCACCAGAAGGATTAGTTGTAACTGTAACAATATCACCAAAACATGCTAAATAAGAGGAAGGCTCAACAACGATATCGGAGTACTGCATAACCTGTACATTAAAATCAGAGACTACAGCTTGATCTCCACAATCATCATAAACTACGAGCTGATATCCGGAGTCAAACTCGGGGTTAACAGAAACTGAATTACCTGATCCAATTAGTGAGCCACTTTCATCATACCACTCATATGTGTAGGAATTAGTATCTGATATATACCCCCCCGATATACTCTCAGGCTGTAAAATTGCTTCATCTCCAAAACATTCGATTACTTCATCAGGTCCAGAATCTACAACAATTGGAATCTGATCATATAAATTAAAATTAATTTCTGATACTGATAATTCCGCTTGTTGACACACACCATCTAAGGCATTAAGAACAAATATCAAGTCTTCAAATCCCTCAATTATTCCATCATCAAAAGCTTGTATATTAATAGCAATCTGCTCAACACCGGCAGTCATGGTAATACACGGAACTAGAACATTATCATCATTTAAACATTCTCCTAGTGGAGTGCCATCATCATATGTAATTTCAAAGTCCACACCGTACTCACAAGCACCACTAGTTTCTACTTCTAAAATAACATCATAATCCAAAACTCCAGGAGCCGTAAACTCAAGTTGAGCCGCAGCACAACCTTCATAGATTGCTAAAGAATCTCCAAAAAGAGCTGGACCATCAATATTAGGAAATGGCTCCACAATAACCAAAGGACTAGTAAAACTAGCAGCTTCTAAAAACACAACTGAATTTAAAGCTCCATCTGAAGCATCAGCAATTGCTAATTTAATATGATATGTTTCTCCACATTCAAGGCCATTGTACTCCGCAACAAATGGTTGAGTAAAACCATTTATTCCTGAAACAGTAGGCATACTTGCATTATCAATCCAGTAAACACTGTAGTCTTGCCAATTGGGATCAATTGCATCACACGTTGCAGCAGTCCCTCCCCCAGTCGGAGAACCTGAGTTTACTGTGTTAACCGCTACCGGAGTTGCAGTATATTCACCAGGATTATTTGGATCCGGAATATATGCTAAATTAACACCGTTATTACTATATGGACCCGTGATACCTGGACCACTTAAAAAGAATCCAAATATATCATTATACTGAGTACATGTATAATTCGAATACTCCGAAGAACCAAAAACATAATTAAAGGCGACACTTTCTGACTCAGCAACAAAATCAAATTCTAGTACAGTAACATTATTTACATTCCAATTTAAATTAATCGCATTTAAAGCTAATTCAAGATCTGAATCTCCTGAAATTCCTGATCCTCCATCAAAACCTACTGAAACAAATTCAATGCCTCCTGTTGATAAAATAACACCTTCATCGAAGCCTATATTACTATTAAATCCATCAAAGTATCCAATGCCTTGCGCAAAACCTACAGAAGAAAAATTAGAAACTGAAAGATCACCATCTACCAATACGTCAACAATACTTTCTTCTGTGTTAAAAGGTACTCCATTAGTCACCGCAATCTGTGCTATGGAATTATAATATAAAAATATTACAAAAATAAATATGAATCTAACAACCATATTAACTACTTTTATGCTTTAAATAAGTATTGGTGCTATAATAGACAAAGATATTATTTATAATTTTATTAAAGCTATTCAAAAACTTAAAATACTAATTTTAATTTAGTATAAAAAATTTTAGATTCTTATTTTTAAAGATTCAAACCCAAAAAATTAAATATGACCCACTTAGAATACATTAAAAAAAACAAAGACCGATTCTTAAAGGAATTGTTTGAATTATTAGAACAACCCTCTATCAGCGCTAACCCAAAATACAAAGACTCTGTTTTTAATACAGCTAAAATGGTAAAAGACAATTTAGATCAAATTGGCATTGAAAACACAAAGCTATTTCAAACAAAAGGCTATCCCATTGTTTACGGGGAAAAAATTATTGACAAAACCTTACCAACCGTACTTATTTATGGTCACTACGACGTTCAACCTCCTGATCCTTTAGATTTATGGCATTCTGACCCATTCAAACCTGAAATTCGTAATGAAAAGATATACGCAAGAGGAGCTTGTGACGACAAAGGACAATTCTTCATGCACGTAAAAGCTGCTGAAACCATGTTAGCAACAAATAGCCTGACCTGTAATATCAAATTTATGATTGAAGGCGAAGAAGAGGTAGGTTCAGAAAATTTGGAAGATTTTGTTAAGAACAATAAAGAGTTATTGTCATCGGACGTAATACTTATTTCTGACACAGGAATAATTGCTAACGACACTCCCTCTATCACAACTGGGCTAAGAGGATTAAGTTATGTAGAGGTAGAAGTCACAGGTCCCAATCGTGACCTTCATTCAGGGCTGTATGGCGGAGCTGTAGCAAACCCAATCAATATTCTATGTAAGATGATAGCCTCACTTCACGATGAAAATAATAAAATAACTATTCCAAATTTTTATGACCATGTTGAAATTATTTCTGAAGAACAAAGAAAATTAATGGCGCAGGCTCCATTTAATATTGATGCCTACAAACAAGAATTAGACATAGATGATGTTTATGGGGAACGTAATTTCTCAACAATGGAACGAAACTCTATTAGACCAACATTAGATGTAAATGGAATATGGGGAGGATACACTGAAGAAGGTGCTAAAACTGTAATACCATCAAAAGCATATGCAAAAATATCTATGAGACTAGTACCTCACCAAAAATCTGATGAGATTACCAAATTATTTGAAAATCATTTTAAATCTATAGCTCCAAAAAGCGTAACTGTTAAAGTACGACCACACCATGGAGGCGAAGCCTATGTTTCTCCAACAAATGAAAAAGGTTATTTAGCAGCTAGTAAAGCAATGGAAGAAACGTTTGGAAAAACACCAGTACCAGTCAGAACTGGAGGAAGCATACCAATAGTAGCCTTGTTTGAAAAAGAGTTGGGTTTAAAATCAATTTTAATGGGATTCGGATTAGATTCTGATGCCATTCATTCTCCCAATGAACATTACGGATTATTTAATTTTTTTAAAGGCATTGAAACAATTCCTTTGTTTTTTAAACATTTTTCACAATAATAAAATATTATTGAAATAATTATTATGTATCTGTGATTACCTTTTTTTTAGGTTTAGTAGCAATGAATTTTTTTAAATACATAGGCTCAAAGTAGGCAGGATCTACAAAATTATTATTTTGAAACTTATGCTCTGACAAAAAAGATAAAGAATTTGCAGATGGATAATCCATATTTATAAACGAAGCATTTTTATGTGACACAACTGATTGTATTTTTTGATTACCAGGGCCAAAAAAACAAACACTATTTTTTGATAAAATACTACTAAAATCAAAATTGTTGATTTCACAGCAAAATGGTGCTATACATTCTTTTTTATGCACATCATACATAGCTGCATAAACCTCTCCTTTTCTAGAGTCAAGATTAGGAAAAAATAAATCATAATTATAATTTTTATTTATAAACCCTGAAAACATTGACTCTAAAGTCCCTACGGCAATCACTGGCTTATTTAAGGCAAAGGCTAGGCCTTTTACTGCCGCAGAACCTATCCTTAAACCAGTATATGATCCTGGACCAGCACTAAGTGAAAAAGCATCAAAATCAGCAATATCCATCTTTGATTCAATTAATATCTTTTCAATTAAAACATGGAGTTGCTCTCCATGACAATAATTTTCATCATACTTTTCTTTTAATAAAAGAGGATTACCATTTTGTGAAATTAAAACTGAACAATTTTTAGAACTTGTTTCTATGCATAGAATTAAAGCCATAGCTAGTTGTATTTTTTTCTAAAATAAAATGTAAGAAAAGCAAAAAAAAGTAGGATATAAGGAAACGACATGAGATATAATATACCTGTATTTAAACCATTAGCAATAGTACTACCAGCTTCCTTACTTGACTCTGCTACAGCGCGACACATAGCACACTGCGAGTCTACATTAAAGATACTGACAACAAGTAGAAATAATAATAATTTGACTCTATGTATCATTGTTTTGTAATTTCATAATTATCCTGGTAATCAGTAATACTAAGTCTTTGTATCTCTCCAACTAAAAGCTTAATATCACTATATAGTGTGCCATCATAAACCATTTTTTTATTTTTTTTCTTATCCAAGCCTGTCCTAAAATAACCCTTCTGATCAATTATAGTAATACTTGAAGAATGAAAGATCCCTCCAGGAGCTAAATCGTCTTCTCCCACAGCGAGTAAAAATCCAGACTGAGCAAGATTATAAATCTCGTCTTTTGAACCAGTCAAAAGTTCCCAATTTGATAAATCTATTTCCATAGAATTAGCATACTCTGTTAGTTTTTGTGGTGTATCATTATCTGGATCAACACTTATTGAAATAATTTTAAAGTTTTTAATATCAAATTGATTTATTTTGTTTTGTAGTTCAATTAAATTTAATGTTGTAGTAGGGCAAATGGTGGGGCAAGATGTGAAAAAAAAATTAACAATATAATTATAACCCATCAAATCATTAGAAGAAACATATTCACCATCCTGATTAATGAATTTAAATGGCCTCACTTTAACAGAATCAATAGCTTGAATATATACGCCAGACTCATCCTGCAGCATCACTTCTTGCTCAAAATAACCTAAGTTAAAAATATTATGTGTAGCTTTTTCAATAATCTGAACAAGTAAATATGGCAATAATAGTATTGAAAATAATATCACCCACTTTTTAAAACTTAAAAATCTTAACATAATTAACCTATTGCACCGTGAAAACTGGCCTCAGTCAGTAAAATAAATAATAAGTACGGAATTAGGACACACATAGGAGCAACTATAAATAATTTTAATAATCTTACTTCATGGCTCAAATGCATGAAAGCACCAACAATATAATATGCCTTAATAATAGTAAGAACAATAAATGTCATGTTTAATAATGTGACTCCTATAATATAATTTGACAACATAAATTCAGGTTTAAAAATACCTAACAAGACCTCAATGGCTGTTAAGACTAATAATATCCAAAATACTATCCAAATTTGACGTGTAGAATTATTTTCTGACATATATTAAAATTTTTAAACTAAATAGAAAAATGTAAATACAAATACCCAAACAAGATCAACAAAATGCCAATATAAACCTACTTTCTCTACCATCTCATAATGACCTCTTTTTTCATATGTACCACGTAGTACATTAATAAAAATAATAATTAGAATCACAACACCTGAAAAAACATGGAATCCATGAAATCCTGTGATAAAGAAGAAAAAGTCAGCAAATAAAGGATGACCATACTCGTTATTAATTAAATTAGCTCCAGTTATTTCTTTTGCAGATGAAATAAAGTCTAATGCATCCTGTCCAGAAATTAACTTTCCATGTCTCATAATTTCATCTACAGACCCATTAACAAAATGTGCAATTGATCCATCGGCACCAAGCAGAGCCCCTTCATAAGTTCCATGAATAAAATGCGACCACTCCCAAGCTTGGGATCCTAAAAATATGATACCTCCAACAATCGTTAATCCAAGCCAAAGAATCACACCTTTTTTATTCATTCTATGTCCATGATGGACCGCTAAAACCATGGTAACAGAACTCATAATTAAAATAAAAGTCATTAAAGCAACAAATAACATAGGGTATTCTCCATGTACAAATGGAAAATGAGTAAACACTTCATCAGCAATTGGCCAAGCATCAGCATGAACAAATCTCTGAAAACCATACGCTCCCAAAAAAGCAGAAAAAGTTAAAGCATCAGTCATTAAAAAAAACCACATCATTAACTTTCCATAACTTGCAATCAGAGGTTTCTTACCTCCATCCCACATCTTTTCTTGAATTTCCGTTGTTTGCATAGACAATAATTAATTATAAAATCTAGAATCCAAATTTAATTAATATTAATGAAATAAACTTAATAATACTTTTAATTTATTATTAACAAAAACAACACAATATAAAACCATAAAATGGCTAAAAAATGCCAAAATCTAATAGATAGAATTAGACCATTATAATTTTTACTATCGTAATTGTTATTAAATGATTTGAACCATACAAATATTAACGAAATTAAACCACCTACTAAATGTAATAAATGCACTGCTGTTAATATATACATATAAGATGAAGCGACATTATTTCCCGACAGAAACTTGCCAGCATCTACTAACTCTTTCCATCCTAAAAATTGAAAAAAACCAAACAGAAAACCAAATAAAATAGCTCCTAAAAGTGATTTTTTGATCATTTCAAAATCATCCTTTTTACACGCCTTAATAGCCTTATAACCAAAGAAACTGCTAATAACAATCAGCAATGTACTTACATAAAACATATTTGGTAAAGATATATTATCCCAATTAGCTCCTAATGCACCTTTGGAAACAATATAAGCACTAGTTAATCCCGCAAATAACATAATGATACTAAACATACTAATCATTAATAGTGTTCGATGAGCTTTGTGAATTTTTAATCTTGACGGATCTTCCATAATCTTAAATATATTTATCAATTATATAAATAACTTGAATTAATGGTAAATATACTAAACTACAAACAAGTAATTTTTTTGCATCTAAAGAATTTTTTGTTTTTAATAATTGCAACGAATAATATAAAAAACCACAACCAATACAAAATATTAAAAGTGCTCCAAAAATTGATAGATCTAATTTAGAATTTATCTGAAAATACTTCAATAATATTGGAGAAATAGAAATCGGCAATAACCAAAATGTATAAAAAACTATTTGAAAAGCAGATTTATGATCTTGAAATCCTGAAGGCAATAATTGAATATTTGCTCTCTTATAGTCTTCATATCTCACCCAAGCAATGGACCAAAAATGTGGAAATTGCCATAAAAACTGTATAGCAAATAAAATACCTGTTTCTAAACTAAACTGATTAGTTACCGCAACCCAGCCAAGCATAAATGGAGTAGCGCCAGGAAATGCACCAATAAATCCAGAGATAGGAGTACTTGTTTTTAATGGTGTATACCCAGCAACGTATATCAGTGAAGATAGTGCTCCAAAAAATGCGCACCTAAAATTAATAGTTGCTAAAAACCCTATTCCAATCAAACCTAAAACAAGTGAAAATATAAATGCACTAGTGACAGATATTCTCTTTGTAGGTAATGGACGATTTTTTGTTCTATCCATTACACTATCTATATCTACTTCATAAACCTGATTTAATCCATTCGAGGCACCTACAAGTGCAACACCACCAATTAACAATCTTAATAATAAAGCTACATCGATGGCACCAGATGCTAAAAAATAACCCGCTAAAGATGAAAAAACAACAGTAGCGGACAATCTAGGCTTAAGGAGTTCAATATATGTAAACAAAATGAGTAATATTTTGTGTGTAAAATTAATGAAAAAATGCAAAAATTTACGTTACAGAGCGACCTTTTAATTCCTCCCAATCTTTTTCTGGTCGAACAGACAAATTGGTTTCCCAAGCACCTCTTAAGGTATTTAGATTTACATCTAATTTTTGTGCAAAATCAATTATCGCTTGGATATCCTTTGGAAAACAACTACCACCAAAACCCAATTTGCCATCTGGGCCCGGAACAGACAAGTGAGAATGACCAATTCTGCCGTCTCTCTGAAATCCTTCAACAGCAACATCCCAATCAGAGCCAATTTGATCACTGATTAATTTCATCTCATTCAAAAAAGATACCTTGGTAGCAAAAAAACAATTGTTCATGTATTTGATTAATTCTGCTGTTTCGAAATTTGTCTCTATTAATGGTATAGAATACCCAAATCTCCACTTAAATAGAGAAGCAACTTTACTTGTATGAATCTTATCACCACCTAAAATAAAACGAGACTGATTTATAAAATCATATTTTGCAGATCTCTCAGTTAAAAACTCTGGATTAAATACAAATTTTAGCCTAGAAAATTCTTTTTCAAATTTACGTGTTGTCCCAGGGGTAATAGTTGATCGAATTAAAATAATATTGTCTGAATTATTAATTTGATTAATATCTGACAATACACTATGTAAAATATCTATATTAATACTGCCATCTGAGTTAGATGGAGTTGGAACTGAAACAAATATAAAATCAGAGTCATTAATTGTTTCACTTAATGAGTGTAAAGAAATTTTAGGGTCTTTGTCAAATACCTTAACAATAGCATCACATCCTGTTTGAGCTGAAAAACCAAATTCAACAGCAGAGCCTACAAAACCTCTCCCAATAATACCAATTTTTTTCATATCTCTAATTCTATTTTATAATGTTTAATCCACTCTTCTAAGTCACCCAATGGTCTCCATCCTAAAATACTTTTCGCCTTTTGATTATTAGCTAAAGTTTCAAATGGTTCTAGCCTCTTTTCACCATACACTTTCTTGCCACCAAACATATCAGCAACCTCATTAATTGAAATACTTTTTCCATTCCCAATATTAAATATCTCTCCGTTTAACTCCTTGTGATGATTGGCTGCCAATATATTTGCCTGTACAACATCTCCGACATAAGTAAAGTCTCTTCTTTGTTGTCCATCATTAGTAATAGTTAATGGTTTTCCTTGTTTCATTTGTCGAGCAAAGATACCTGTCACCAAACAATAAGCACCTTCAAGACTCATTCTTTCACCATAAACATTAAAATAACGTAAACATACTGTATCTAAATTATAAACATGACTAAACATACGGCAATACTGTTCTCCAATATATTTCTGTAATCCATAAGGCGAAAGAGGATTAGTTGGGTCGTCCTCAGTCTGAGGAATAATATCGGTATTCCCATAACAAGAACTACTTGCACTATAGACAACTTTCTTCACATTAGACTTATGGGCTGCGTAAAGTACGTTAAGTGTAGCAGTAACATTTACATGATGATAAGGAAATGGATCTTCAATGGACGGTTGCACCCTAGCCAAAGCTGCTAAATGGAAAACTATGTCAATATCACTAAAAATACTAATTAATTCTTTTTGGGAAATAGAAGCTAAATCATGTTGCAAAAAGACTGCTTTTTTATTTATATTTTCCAGCTTTCCTGTAGATAAATCGTCAATAATGATGACTTGTATACTCTGTGCAATTAATACATCAACTAAGTTTGAACCTATGAATCCAGCCCCTCCAGTAACTACTACTTTATTCATGGCAATGAATTATTTACTGTAATTGAAAACTAATTGGAACTGTAAAGCTACAACTTACGGCCTGTCCTCTTTGCTTTGCAGGAATTAAGGCAGGGATAGAACTAACTAATCTAATAGCTTCTGCTTTTAAATGCTTATCTTGTCCTCTTACAACTTGTACATTTTCGATTCTTCCTTGTTTACTAACATGAAAATTTACAATTATTCTTTCTGATATACCCATTTCTTTAGAAATAGCTGGATATTCAAAATTATTAGAAATATGTTCCATTACGCCTCTTTGAAAGCATTGTTGCTTTTCTTGCCGTGAAGCTGATTTATCGCAATTAGAAAATATTGGTGGGTCTTCAACTACCGCAAATAAAACCGCTTCCTCTTCTTCTTCCTCTTCTAAAATTTCTATCACTTCTTCTTCATCAGTATCAGCCTCTTCTATATCCAACTCCTCTTCTATAATAATATCATCCTCAACAATTGTGATTTTAGGAGGTGGAGGTGGAGGTGGAGGTGGAGGCTTAAGTTCTTTCTCAGTTAAAGGAATAATCTCCTCTTCCAAATCTAACAACTCCAATGATCCAAGAGAAGATAAACTTTTATCATAAGTTTTCCACTCAAACGCAATGATAACAAACAGTAGAGATAAAACTAGTCCTATTTGAAGAAAGTAACTTCTTTTTTTCTCTAAATCATATTTTGGATTTTTCTTTAAAATCATAGTACATGTAAATTTACATAAAACGAATCATCACAACAAAAAACAAAGCTTTTAATTTATAAACCTATGTGCTTTTTATACTCATCCGGAGATAATAATTTCTGATCACTAGTATCGCATAATTCTATTTTAACAATCCAGCCTTCTTTGTAAGGTGCCTGATTCACTAAATCAGGATTTGATTCTAATTGTTCATTTAATTCTACTACTTTTCCTGCAACAGGCATGTATAAATCAGACACTGTTTTAACAGCTTCAACTGATCCAAAAACATCACCCGCCCCCAAGTCTTGACCAAGGCTATCAATATCAACATAGACTATATCACCTAGTTCACTTTGAGCATAGTCTGTAATACCAATAATAGCAGTATTACCCTCAATTAAAATCCATTCGTGATTTTCAGTATATCTTAAATTATCTTCTATTTTCATATTTTTTTGATTACAAATTTAATTAAATTCTTAAACTATATATCCTTTCTATAATATCAACAACTTGAACCCCATCTTCGACACTTAGAAAATTTGAATTTTTTTCTTTCAACAACACATCTAAAACAGCCTGTATCATCTTATCATGATTAGATGCTGAACCCTGATAATCTCCATAGTCATTACATTTAACAGCCTCTTTAATTTTTGGCAAAGCATAATGTTTAATATCACAATATGTTACTTGATCCATATATTGACCACCGATTTTGATTGTTCCATTTTGACCAAGAATTGTAATACTACTTTCAAAATTTTTGTTCCAAACAGATGTGGTATATGTTAGATTCGCCAATATAGATTTTTGTAAACTGATGGGATCATGTAAATTAAATTGAATAATACCTGAATCTTCAAATTCAATATATTTTTTAGGCTTAAACGATTTGAAATTAGCTGAAATATTATAAAAGTCTCCAAAAATCCAATTTATAATATCAATAAAATGTGAAAATTGAGTAAATAATGGACCTCCATCTTTTAACAATGAACCATGCCAATCACTCTTTAAATAATAATCTTCATTTCTATTCCAAAAACAATTTACTTCCACTAAATTAATTTCTCCTAAAATACATTCCTTAATAATATTTTTCAACCAAATAACTGTTGGAGAAAACCTGTTTTGCATAACACCAAAAACAAATCTGTTATTTCTTTTTGAAGCTCTTATAATATTTTGAGCATCTAATTTAGAAAGTGCCATAGGTTTTTCTACTACAACGTGCTTGCCTGAATTTAAAGCACTTATTGACATGGAAGCATGTAAGTAATTAGGGGTGCAAATATTAATAACATCTAAATTTTCGTTTAAAATTTCTTCAAAAGAATTATAAAACTTAACACTTCTGTTGTCTTTTTGCCACTGAGATTTTGAGGTAATGTCACATGCTGAAGTTAAAACTGCATGCGAATTTTCAACTAAACACTGTGCATGTCTTTTTCCAATATGCCCTAATCCAACAACACCAAATTTAATTTTCTTGCTCATGTTTTATCTGTGTTTGTATGTATTCTAAAATACTGGAAGCTAATTTCTTTTGTGTGCCATACTCCATCTTGGAATTATATTGCCCCTTTTCTAATTTAGAGAATTTTTTATTTTTGAGAATCAAATTTAAACTTATTGGTAACAAATCTAGCTGTAGCTGATAAATTTTTTCTTTCAAAGAATAAATATCGTCTTTCAAACTAATAATAATTTTTTTTTGACACACTAAATACCCCGAATCTATTTCATGATTAATTAAATGTACAGTAACCCCGAGTGGTTTATTTTTATAAATTGACCATAATAATGAGTCTAACCCCCTAATATGTGGCAATATCGCCGGATGAAAATTTAAAACACCATACTGAATATTTTCAATAATTGATTTATCTAAAATTCTGGCACCTGATATAATACTAAAATTAATACTATACTTTAACAATAAATTAATTGTTTTTTGACTATTATGTTTAACTACATAATAAGGAATACTATGTTTTTTAATGTAAAAATGTATATCTCTTTTTATCGGCTTAGACTGAAAATTAAAAAAAGACTTGGGGGATTTTATCTTAATCGCCTCTGCTGCTAAAATTAAAGATATACTATAGCCATGCATATAAATTTGGTCTATAAAATCGATGGTTTTCCTGTGAGGAAAGTTATAAGAAAACAATGCTATATTAAGGTTTTTTTTAGGACTCAACATATTTTTTTATTGTACTGCAAATAAATTCAAGTTGTTCCACATTCATTTCAGAATGAATAGGCAAGGATATAATGCTATCTGATAACATTTCTGATATGGGTAAAGACTCGTTACAAAATGAAGAATAAGCCTTTTGTAAATGAAGAGGTTTGGGATAATAAATCATAGTTGGTATATCATTTTTTAATAAATAATTAGAAAAATTATTGCGATTTATGTCTGAGGACAGTAAAATACTATATTGATGATAAACATGATCTGAGCCTGTTGACTGGCTAGGTATCTTGATCCATTCAATATCACTAAATACCTTGTCATAATAATTAGCTACTCTCTGCCTCTCTTGATTAAATAAATCTAAATATTGTAATTTTACAGAAAGAACTGCAGCCTGTAAAGCATCTAGTCTAGAATTCAAACCTACAATATCATATGAATACTTCTTTTTTTGACCATGATTAACAATTAAACGTATTGTTTCAGATAATTTATTATTTTGAGTAAAAATAGCTCCCCCATCTCCAAAACATCCAAGATTTTTAGATGGATAAAAAGATGTAATACCTATGTCGCCTATTGTACCTGAAAATATTCTATCCTGTGAGGAATTTGAAAAAACACATTGCGCACCTATAGATTGTGCAGCATCTTCAATGATAAATAAATTGTATTTTTTTGCCATCAAATTAATAGAGTACATGTCACAACATTGACCAAATAAATGTACGGGAATAATAGCCCGTGTTTTATTAGAAATATGTTTTTCAATGAGATAAGGGTCCATTAAAAAAGTGTCTTTATCTACATCAATAAAAACCGGTTTTAAACCTAGCAAACAAACCACCTCAACAGTCGAAACAAAAGTAAATGTAGGTACAATCACTTCATCCCCCTCTTTTAAATTTAATGACATCAATGCTACGTAAAGAGCGTCAGTGCCATTTGCACAAGAAATAACATATTTAGATTTTAGATACTGAGATAATGAAAACTCAAAATCTTTAACTTCTGCACCCTGTATATATGCGCCAGACTTAACAACATTTAAAATTTTATTATTAATCTCACACTCATAACGCATATACTGAGAAACAACATCAACCATTTGTATTTTTTTCATATAAATAATTTTACATAAGAGTAAACCTAAGGCTAACTCCTACATTAGTATTAGATGTGGGGAAAGAAGATGATACAACATAATCTGTAACAACTTGATCATAAAATAATTTTAAATTTACTCTATTATTTATCACATAATCTGCTGAAAACTTCAATGTTATTAGTGATTGTCCAGAAGTTGGCTGATTACTTTCCTCTTGAATACGTCTAATAATAGTTTTATTATTTCTTAAGGAAATATCCGCACGTAAATCCAAGTCACTATTAACTTGTTTTTGACCATTACCTCCATTAAACATCAACTGCACACCTTGAATTCGGTACCCTAATCCGACCAGGTATTCAGCTCCTTTAACCTCAGTAATTTGACTATTTGATAAACTTAAACTAATTGTCCTATCTTTTTTATACTCAAAACGTGTTGTCATACTATTCTTCATAGTTAAATCTAATTTTAAAAAGGGAGCAAATTGTTCTGTGATATTAATTTGGTCGATTTGCAATTCCGGAATATAATTCCCACTATATATATTTGGATCTAAAACCTGTAAATCGGGATGAACGTAATTTAAATTACTAATAAATGAACCAACAGAGTAGCTAGAACGATAACTATGACTTAGTGTGATATTTTTAAAATTATTTTTAACCCATTTTATTTTCGTAAAACCATTAAAATTTACATTCCAATTAGGCATTGGAATTTGTGGAAATGGATTCAATGATTGTGATTCTGGATCTGCTCCAGAGTATGCAGCTAAAAAAGCTGGAATCATAACATCCTGAGAAGAGGCCCCATATCCATCTGGAAAATCTTGGTAAGTAGCATTATCGCCCGCTAATCTTTGCGCAATATTAAATCTATATAACAGAAAATTATCAAACAATTCTGAAGTATTATCCGAGCGATCTTTAATAAAAGCTGTACGAATTGCTAAGAAAGAAATATTAAAGTTTCCTGTCTTAGAAGTACTCATGTGCTCAAATACAGGAGTTGCCCCCGGAATTGAATTTCCATTTACATCTTGCAAAGCAACAGTATTTTTAAAATACTCATTCTCACTTTCTGAATAACGCCTTGATCCTGTAAACATAATTTTAAATCTACTAACTGGTTCAACAGTCGCTCTTAAATTTAAATTACTAGAAAATGTTTGAGAATATAAATGATTAAATAAAGTATCTGTACTAAGCCACCCATTTTGAGCTGCTAAATTTCTAATATCATTTTGGCTTCCAAGAACAAAACCTAGTGTAGGAGCTGGATTAGAAATAGGATCATTTAATCCAAAAACTTGAGTTTGAGGCATAAATCCTGGTAAATATGTGCCATTTGTTTCACTATAAGAAATTGCAAAATTTTTAACACTAAATATACCTTTCGCCATAAATTTTAAAAATTTCCACTTATCCTGATCATCTAAACTATCTTGATCATCTTTTTTTGGAACCTTAGAGCCATTTCTATTAGGGATTCTTGTTCTATTAGAAGAATTTTTATTAGATAGAATTTTTTTCAAAAAAGGAACTTTATTATATAAAGAAGTGAAATTAAATTGTGTATTAATCTTCAAGGAGTTATTGTTTTGTATATTATTTCCAAAGGCTGATGCTTGAGTTTGTTGAGAACTAGCACGCCAATCATAATTAGCATCATAATTGACACTTGAATTAATCCAACTTAACATAGGTATTTTACTAATTGGCAGTGTATACCTAATGTCAAAATTATGATGATAATCAACCGGTCGACCTAGTGATAAAATATTCGACCACATATGTTTTCGAGCCTCTTGTTCATCAGTTCCTCCGTCAAGCTCATCTACTATAGATTGATTTCGTGCTGAAAAATTCAATTTTATAGACTTTGTCAAATCATATTTCATATTATAAATTCTACTCATAGTAAATAATTTACTATAAAGAGTTTCTAACTCAAGATCTAATCCTGAATTATTGCGCATTTGATTTTCTAAATAAGATTTATTAAAATCTGTTCTAAATGAAAATTGTTTAGGAGAATAATAGAAATTGAAATCTTTTATTAATCTTAGATGCTTACTTTTTAAAAATTTAAATTTAGAAAATGGCTTAATATTTTTTGGCTTGGTATTAAAATTATAACCTAATCCTCCTGTATGATCTTGTCTAATAGAATACTCAGTATTAATATTACTGCTATTAATTTCATTATAAGCATAGCTAATTGTGAAATTTTCTAAATCATATATTTTAGATTGATTATTACCTGCTGGTCTTTCTTTACGAACATTAGTGAAGTTGACACTTTTTATCTTGGTATAATTTCTAACCTTGTTTTTCAACTCATCTCTTGCTTCTCTACCACCTTGATTTTCTGCAACCTGCAAACTATTTTCCAACAATATATCTGGATCTAAGGGATTATATTGAGGGTTGTCTACTGACTCTGAGACAGAGAAATACATAGGTAATTTAATATTAGATTCTTTCGGGAATAACTGACCCAATTCAACACTGGCAGTTAAATTATATCTCCTAGAATCTTGTAGATTACGTTCAGAAATATTTTTTTCTAAACTTCCAAATCCAACTGTACTCATTGAACCTGCAAAAGCTATATTAGCAAAATCAGCTAATCTTAAACGCATTTGTGTACGTGCTGCCCAACCTCCTTTTTCATTAAATCCTGTTAACCGCAATTCATTAACCCATATCTCACCCGACTCCATTGATCCATCTTCAGAGGATAATTGCTCACGATTTCTTACACCTATCATAATCGTTTTTACATTTCCTAGATTTGGATTACCCATTATTGAAATAATCCCTCCATTTAATTGAGCATTTTGATATATGACATCAAAAGCAATCGAATCATTATTATTTCTTTCTTGTTTTAATTGCTGTAATAAACCTAGTTCTAATTCTATCTTATTTGCATTTGGCCAAACAGCTTCTCGCAAAGGACCATCGCTAGATGAAGAAGTGATATCTTCTTGTTGACTGATATACCATTGTGTGATTTTTAATGGAACCGAATACTCATAATAGTTGCTAACATAATCACTTCCAATCCTAATAAATAAATCTAAATCATCATCTTCCAATGAGTACTCATCTAAACCCTCAGCATGAGAATACATTTCGATTTTCTCATAGTTTCTCATATCCATACTTACATTTTTAAATGCTGCTCTTGAGTCACCTTCCTCTAAATCAATCACCTTTAATACCATTGATTGTTCATTTTGTTGCGTAGCTGATGTAGCACCAGGTAGAATTTCTCGACGCACTCCAGGAGGAAGAACATAGGGCACTGGCTCCCTATTTGTATTTTCTTCGATATTTACAACAGATATATCAAATTGGGTAGAACTATTATTTAATGTATTTCCATTAACATCTGATAAATTATTTAAATATCGTCGCCATTCGCCGCGAACTAACTCAAAGCTAGCAAATCTACAAACAACTGGTTTCTGAAAGTCAGAAAAGAATGTTCTAATAAATCGTATAGACTTAAAATCTTCGATAGTCCCAATTTTTTCACTGTAACTACGAATTGGGATTTTAAATTGTATCCATCTTGTTCCATTACTAGCATCATTTTCATTATCGTAATTAACAGTATAAATGTCATTGATGTAATTTTGTCCTGGTTCCTGTAGATCTGATGGTCTTAAGCTTATTTTGTATTGATAATAAGCTTCTGACTCACTTAATGTTTGATCATTATTTATATCTTCTATGTCTGGTAAGTTTGTAGCAGAAGTTGGATAAGACTCTGTAGACATTTCGGAAGTGGGAGAATTCCCCTCAGAACCATTATAATATTTATATCTATCTAAAATACTTGTTTCATTATTATCGTATTCTGTAGATCTAAAATACTTAAAATTGTCAGCAGCAGGATCAAGAACCGCTGTTTGGTAAGCTGGTGAATTCTCTGTATAACTATCAATAATTCTACTTAAATAATCATTATATGTTTGCTCACCCTCATCATCTAAACCATCATAACCTAAATCCTGATTTTCTCTTGCACCATCGTCGTTATCAAATGCATTTACTAATGATTGAATCGCTGGTACTCTACCCCATTGTGTACTATCGATGTCAAGATCAGAACCGTCAATCGGTAAGCCATTTTCAAAACTCTTTCTAGAGTCTTTTAAAATATCTTCAGATATATTTCCTAAGTTAATAAATAAATCTCCACCGATAGAATCTTCATTTTCTGAATATAAAAAAGGATCCATCATCCAAAACTCTATAAATTCTATATTGGCAGCCTCAAAATCATTAGTTTCTATTTTGCGTGTTACACCCCCCCACCTAGTCTCAGGATCTATTAGCGAACCATCTTGATTAATACCTCTTGAATAAAATGTAGGTTCTACATCAAAATTATACGGACCTCTCTCTTTGGGATAAAAGGCAAAATCTAAAGTAACTAGTCTATTCGGTTCTCCTGTAGGAGTTTCTCTGTTTGGAAAAACTTCATTCAGACGCACTTCTCTAACATAGTGATTAGCCTGTTGTTCATTGTCAGCAGCAATGTGCGCAGGTGTTGCAGAGTATTCTCTTTGAAAAATAGGATCAATTCTATACCAAGCTAATTTTGCTCTATTAAATCCATATTGAAGGTCATTACTTAAAATAGACTCTGAAAAATACCCACCATTAGATCCAGGATTTCCTTTTGGTGTTGAAGACAAAGACCATGCGGCCATGTTTCTTATATCAATAGCCGATTGACTATTTTCAAAATCATCAATATATGATGTTCCACTGTCATCAATAATATCAATTGATTTAGGATGACCAGGTATGAAATATGCAAATTCTGAATTAATTGCAAAATTAGATACTTCTTTAGTTTCAATTAATGGTAATTTATCAATTAATTTTGTCAGCAACCTAGAATCGGTAGAATATGACCCATTTAAACCCACAATAGTATTAGAAATTGGTTCATCCCCAATATTAATTTTTTGAGTTAATGGTTTCTCTGTTAAATTAAGAGCACTCGCGCCTAGAATGAAATTTTTATTTACTTTATAATCAATATGAGCTCCCATAAAAGTTTTAGATTGAAAATTAAATAAAGAATTATTTTCTAACGTGATCCTGATAGGCTCCGATGAACTTAATACACCCTCATCAATGATTCGGACTCTACCCATTGTGTAATCAACAGTGTAATGTATATTTTCTTCTAATGACCTACCTCCTGAAGTAACATTAACTGAACCTTCTGGAATATTCATAGCATTTAAAGAAATTTCTGATCCCACAGATGATTTATATTGGCCTTTCAAAATAAATTTATTTAATTCGGCACTTTGCTGTGCGGCAGCTTGTGTTGAATCATATAGAGCGTCAAAACAATATAAATTTGCAATATTATAATAAGTCGTTAGTGGACTAGGATTATCACAATCAATAGACTCAATAGGCAATTGCGTAATCGAATCAATTGCAACAAACTTTTTTCTTAAAGCACAACCAAAGGGCTCTGTAGTTGGAAAATAAACTCGTCCATTTGAAGAATTAATTAGGATACCATCCAAGAAATCAAACATACCATCATAGCCAGGGTCATTATTGGAATTTAAATTATCTAAACCAAAAATCTGTAACAATGGCTTTTGTTTAATATTTGAAGGACCCTGAGTTAAAAAATTTACCGGAGTTCCAAGCGAATCATTTTGATGTAGTATCTCTAAAATAAAATCTTCTCTATTTATCTGATATGCACCTAGTGAATACACATTTTTCATCAATAAATTCCAATTTGGTTGTGAGACATCAGTCATAGTTGATTTTAACAATTTTAACATCAACGCCTTGGGGGCTGTCAAATCAGTGGAGAACTCACCTACTTGGTGTGTTTCTCCAAGGTAAGTATATTCAAACGCCACAGCTAATACTTCGTCCGAACTAAGTGCCTGATTAAGTGAAATAAAACCTAACTGAGGATGCAAAGTATACTCTGAACTAGATAATCTTCTTGCATTTTCTATTTTTTCATAATCAATACCTTGATTAAGAAAAACTGTTTTTTCATACGTTGAATTAATATCTAATGGGGAAAGCCTATTTGGATCCAAGGGAATATTAATAATACCGCTAGGATACACAGAGAAAGCAGATGTGACTTCTGCAATATTACGTATTGTATCTCCACCTGTATTATCTGCCACATCGTTAATAAAAATACTTGGATCTAAAGAATTATTTTCATTATCTGGCAAGAATGGAAAAAAGGGCGTATTAAAAGGATGTACATCGACTAACGTGGGATTAAAATTATATTCACCCAAATCTTGAAAGGCTAATATATTTCTAGTATTGATTGTTGTGGAATTTTTATTGGTAACATAGACTTCTATTTTTGTAATATTTACACCTGAGCTAATAATAGGTAATAATTCAGGATTCATGGCTTCATTATAAGAATCATAGAAATATTGTGCTAAAAAAAAGTGCTTATTTTCTTCGTAATCATCAATCGACAATTCAAATTCAGTCATTTGAGCACCACCTTGAATTTCAATAGATGAAGTTTCACTTTTTTGTTCAGAAAATACAGCTGTTAATGTAGTTCTACCGAATTGCATTTTAGTCTTTATACCAAATAGACTCTGGGCACCTGTTATTAATGATCCAGAAAGAGGTAAACTAACATTACCTAATTCTATTTTTTTTATAATATCATCTTCATCTCCAGTATATTCTAATTTAATTTCATTTTCAAATTCAAAAGTAGCTTCTGTATCATAGTTCGCTTGTAATTGCAATTTATCTCCTATTTTTCCAATTACATTCATTTGTATTCTTTCATCAAAATTAAAAGAAGATGTTTTTCTTTGTTCTTCTGGTAAAGAAGGATTATCAATTTTGTTAATAACACCCGAGAAAATTAATTCTGCTGAACCCTGAGGTTTAATATCCACTAAAGTACCCCCAAAAATACTGGATTCCAATTGATTGCCTTGACCAACTTTACCAGTCTCTATGCCATCAGTATTATTAGAAATGCGATCGCGCCAATAATTGTAAAATTTTTGATTAAACAAATACTCTTGATACTCTGATTGCGTAAAATAATTTGGCAATCCTATAGATTGTCCACCAACATAATTAGTAATAAAAATTGTTTCATTATCAACATCAAACTCTACACTATCAATAATATTATTAGGATTAGAAATCCAGTCTTGCGATTCTAAAAAATTATTTTGACCTGATAATTGGAAACAATAAATCAAGATAATAAATAATATATATATTTTATTTCGAAGAATTAAGTTCAATCTCTAGACAGTTTTTAAGGCAACTTTTATCACTTCTTCGACAGAAAAATTGCTGTTTTCATAAATAATTTTTTCTACTACAGGTTGCATTTTCTTAATTGAAAAGCCTAATTTTTCTAATGCATACAAAGCTTCTTTTTTAATATTACTATCTTCATTTGAATTCTGTGAAGCTAAGTTAGTATCAAAATGCATTTTATCTTTTAAATCAATAATGATTCTTTGAGCAGATTTTAGGCCAATCCCCTTAATACTTTTTAATACTGCAGCATCTTCGTTAACAATAACTCTTTGCAAATCTGCAGGATTTAAAGATGATAAAATCATTCTAGCTGTTGATGCTCCTACTCCAGAAACTGACAATAAAAGTATAAAACACTCCCGTTCCTGTTTATCAAAAAAACCATACAAAGTATGTGCATCTTCTTTAATAGACAAATAGGTGTAAAATTTAAATTTATTTGATTTAGATTGATCAAACTTTGTAAATGTATTTAAGGAAATGTGTAAATAATAGCCCACCCCATTACACTCAACTACTGCATGAGTTGGTGATAATTCTATCATATTTCCATCTAAATATGTAATCATAATTTATTTTCTTTCATGAGCATCTACAGATGCAATAGTTGCCATATGTACAATTTCATTTACACTACTTTCTAGTTGTAGAATATGTACTGATTTATTCATACCTAATAACACGGGTCCCATAGTTTCAAAATTAGATAACTCTTGTAAAATTTTATATGATATGTTTCCTGAGGATAAATTTGGAAAAATTAAAGTATTTACTTTTTTATCTTTTAATTTTGAAAAGGGGAATAAACCCATTCTTTTATTTTTATTTAGCGCAAAATTTGCCTGCATTTCTCCGTCAATTAAAACAGATGGATATTCTTTGTGAATACGATCAATAACTCGCTGTATCTGTTGAGTTTCGACATCTTTAGAAGATCCAAAATTAGAATACGATAAAATTGAAATAATTGGCTTAATTCCAAATCTTTTAACGGCTTCAATAGTTAGCAAGCAAATTTCATATAATTCATCTTCAGAGGGGTTTTTATTAATTGTCGTGTCAGCAAAAAATATAGGCCCCTTCTTGGTTACTACAATATATATGCCTGCTAAAATTGAAGTTTTTTTGCCCACAACTTCCAATGCAGGCCTCAAAGCTTCTGGGTAACTTCTGGTAACGCCCGACAAAAATACATCTGCCTCATTTTGTAATAGCATCATTGCCCCAAAATAACCTCTGTCTCTCATCATCCTTCTTGCTTGGTTTAAAGTAATCCCCTTGCGTTGACGCATGCCATAGTAAATAGAAGCAAATTCATGTCTTTTCTCTCTCATTTCTGCTTTTTTAACATCGATGATTTTAATGTCTGATAAATCTATTCCATTTTCTAACGATAGTGAATTAATAAAACCTTCATTTCCTAATAACATGGGATCACATAAACCTTCCATCTTTAATATTTCTGCTGCTTTTAATACATTATAATTATCAGCTTCTACAAATAGAACTCGCTTTTTATTTTCCTTTGCAATTCTGTTAAAACTTCTTATCAACCTGTTATCTAGACCTAATCTATCTATCAAAAATTCTTCATATTTATCCCAATTTGTTATTTCTTTTTTTGCAACACCTGATTTAATAGCTGCCTTTGCAACTGCAGCAGAAACTCTCGTAATTAAACGAGGATCATTTGGTTTTGGAATAATATACTCTTGACCAAATGATAAATTTTTACCATGGTAGGCAAGATTGACATCCTCAGGAACAGGTTCTTTTGCAATTGCAGCTATGGCACGAACAGCAGCAACCTTCATTGACTCATTAATCTGTGTAGCCCTTACATCAAGAGCCCCCCTAAAAATATATGGGAAACCTAACACATTATTAACCTGATTAGGAAAGTCTGATCTTCCTGTAGCTATAATAGCATCTTTTCGAGCTTTTCTTGCATCGTTGTAAGATATTTCGGGATCCGGGTTTGCCATCGCAAAAACAATAGGCTTTTTACTCATCGTTTTTAACATTTTTTGAGTGACTACATTTCCAACTGACAAACCAATAAACACATCTGAATTAATCATAGCCTGAGATAAATTTTTCAGATTTCTACTAGTAGCAAAACTTCTCTTTTGTTTAGATAGATCTGTTCTGTTTTTTGATATAACTCCCTTGCTATCACATAACACAATATTTTTTCTTTTAACTCCTAGTCTAATATAAAGTTGCATGCATGAAATAGCAGCTGCTCCAGCTCCATTAACAACAATTTTTATTTTATCTATTTTTTTATTTACTAACTCCAAAGAGTTCAATAATGCTGCACCTGATATAATTGCAGTTCCATGTTGATCATCATGCATGACCGGAATTGATAATTCTGAACTTAGTCTTTTTTCAATTTCAAAACATTCTGGAGCTTTAATATCTTCCAAATTAATACCTCCAAAAGTTGGAGCGATTGCCTTAACTGCTGCTATAAATGATTCTATATCATTTACATCTAATTCAATGTCAAAAACATCTATATCTGCATAAATTTTAAAAAGTAAACCTTTACCTTCCATTACCGGTTTAGCCGCTTCAGGTCCAATATCACCTAACCCAAGTACAGCAGAACCATTAGTAACAACACCAACTAAATTACTTTTAGCAGTATACTTATATACATCACTTTTCCTCTTTGATATACTTATACAAGGTTCAGCCACTCCAGGAGAATAAGCTAATGCCAGATCTCTTTGTGTTCTATATCTTTTAGTGGGAACAACCTCAATTTTTCCAGGCCTATTCTTAGAATGAAAATCTAATGCCTCTCTTCTACTTATATCACGCATACACTTAATTTACTTCAAAAATTACTGTTACATCTGTATTATTTGAATCATCGAAAAGAGAATAAGTCATTTCATATGTTCCTGGCTCGTTAGCCTGTATATAACCTTGAAAATAATCACCTTCTTCAAAAGACTCTAAAGTTAATTTTACTGCAGCTTCATTTGTGCCCCAATCATAACAAATATCTCCCAAACAAAATTTAGCTACAAATGGTTTGCTTGGATGTACAGGTGATTGACTAGCATCTAAAATTAAATTTTCACAAGAGCTATTTCTAACATGAATATGAGCTGTCAATTCCTCACCAACTGAGCCAACTACTTCTTGATCATAAAAAATAACTTCAATAGGATTTTCTAAGGGCACCTGACAAGTGCCATCATCCTCATTAGACTCGGGATTATAATTGCAAGCATCCGCATTCATACATCCAAATATAGAATCTTGTGGACATGCTGTAAATAAAAGAAGACATACGAGCATAAATAGATTAAAAAATAGTTTTTTCATATTCGATAGTTTTTTAAATTATAATTATCATTTTACACAAATTTAACTATAATTAGAGTATTTGATTACAAATAACAGAATATATAGCATTATTTTTGTATATTGAAGCACTCATTTATTAACGACTTTTTAAACAAAAAATTATGAAAAAACTATTACTATTTGTCATATGCTCTATTTTTTACTGTTCATATGCACAATTGCCTCCTAATAGCTTCGGGGCTGACTTTACATTAACTGACATCAATGGAGAAGAATTTAATTTACATTCAACTCTTGATGAAGGGAAAACAGTAATTCTAGATTTATTTGCTGTTTGGTGCGGTCCTTGTTGGAGTTTTGCAGAAACAGGTGTACTAGATGATTTGCAAGAACAATACCCTGATGATGTAGTTGTTGTTGCAGTGGAAGCTGATAACTCTACAGCAGCAAGTACTATAGAAGGTGGTGGAAACTCAATTGGAGATTGGACTACTATTATAGACTATTTACTTATGGATGATGCTAGCGGTAATGTAGCAAATGACTACGCACTAGCTTACTATCCAACAATATATAAAATCTGTCCTGACAGAATGGTTACAGAGGTAGGTCAATTATCTAGTGTAAGTGCATTTATGGGAGAAATAAATCAATGCAGTTCTGCGACATATAGTAAAGATGCTAAAATTCTTTCTTATGATGGCGACAACGTACACTGCGGAGGAAACCTAGACAATGCCTCAGTAACAATTCAAAACTATAGCGTTGGTGCAACTTTAAGTGAATGTAATATCCTGACAATAGTAGATGGTCAAACTGTCGAAACTACTCCATGGTCTGGATCATTAGAACTATATGGCACAGATAATGTTAACTTAGGTTCAATTTCAGGCTTGTCAGACAATTCTAATATTAGTTTCGAACTTGAATACTCTGGTGATGAAGACAATAGTAATAATAGTCTAAGTCCTTCAATTGCTGGATCAGTAAGTAGCCACTCTTATGTAACTCTAGAGATAATGACAGATAATTGGGGCGAAGAAACATCCTGGGAACTAATTAGTTCAGATGATGGTCAAATTGCTTCAGGAAATGGATATGGAAGCTACGAGTCAATTAATATATCATGGCCATTAAATGATGGATGTTATGTTTTTCACGTATATGATTCATATGGTGACGGATTAGAAGCTTCAATGTGGGGAGATTATGAAGATGGATATGTAAACCTAATTAGTGGTGATGGAAATATGCTGTTTTCAGAAGTTCAATATGAGGCTCAAGGGACTGTAGCATTTGAAGTTAATAGTGGCGTGAATTTAATTGAAAACTCAACTACTACTATCAATGTGTTTCCAAATCCATTTAATAGCTTTACTAACCTTTCTGTAAATTCTGAAAGTGCCAAAGAAATGAATTTAGAAATATATGATAACGTTGGAAAAGTTGTTTATAATCAAAATGTTGCATTAACAACGGGCACTAATAATGTGAAGATTGAATCAAAAAATTTAATCCCTGGACTATATTACATTAATGTAATTATTGATGGCAAAAATAATATCCAGCCATTAACAGTTGTGAAATAATAAAAAAGACTTTTTTTAAAAAAGCCACTCTTGGGTGGCTTTTTTTTTAAAAATAATTTAACCTGATAAACCAATGAAACATATTCTTTTTATCGCATTTATACTTATTAACACTAGCTTATTTTGCCAGATACCTAGCGTAGAAATTAAAAACTTAAATGGCAAGATTATTAACACTTCCCAATTTAATAATAATAACAATCCTATTATTATTAGTTTTTGGGCTACCTGGTGTAAACCATGTAAGCAAGAGCTAGAAAACATCCATGAAGTATATGAAGACTGGCAAGAAGAAACAAATGTAAAATTAATTGCTATTAGCATAGATGATAGTAGAAACAGTGCTAAAATAAAACCAATGGTCGATGCAAAAGGATGGGAATACGAAGTATACCAAGATAGTAACCGAGAATTTGCAAGTAAAATGGGCGTTAACCCTATTCCACACACATTTCTACTAGATGGAAATAAGAATATTGTTTATGAGCATGTAACCTACTCGGATGGTGATGAAGAAAAATTATATGAAAAACTTCTTCAAACTATCACAAAGTAAAATGAAACAAATAATCATTATACTTTTTTTAACCTCATCATCTGTCATCTATGGCCAAAATTACGGCAAAATTCAAGGCAACACGCAATTAAATTACCAAACTTTTCAAGAAGATTTGACAATTGGCGCTTTACATCATCCTGCATATACATCAGGATATACGAACCTATTATATACAAACCAAAAAATTATTATCGGAGTCCGATTAGAAGGCTACCACAATGTAATGCCTGGCACAGGATTAGAAGATTTCGAAGGCATAGGTATTGCGAATAGATTTATTCAATACAAAAGCAATAATATTGATGTAACCATGGGTAACTTTTATGATGAATTTGGAAGTGGATTAATTTTTAAAACATATTTTGATCCAAATCTTGGTATTGACAATTCAATTAATGGCTTAAGGTTAAAAATAAAACCAATAAGCGGTGTTTATATAACAGCATTAACTGGGAAACAAAGAAATACTTGGAAAGAAAATG
Organism: Flavobacteriales bacterium; assembly: GCA_002701365.1. Taxonomy (GTDB): domain Bacteria; phylum Bacteroidota; class Bacteroidia; order Flavobacteriales; family TMED113; genus SP256. Next base: position 17,974 of record NZUK01000039.1, on the reverse strand, counting down.
AAAGTGATAGCCTTTTTTTTAAATGGAAAAGACCTGGATATCTGTATGATGAAGAAGATAATTTTCACGGTTTAGTTAGCGGGATTAACACAGATATTTCATTAAATGAAATTATATTCCAAAACTGGAATTCCATTATAAATATGGGAGCAAGTTTTGTCACGAAACACGAGACTGACAATGATCCTATATATAATTTTCCTGAAAATGTTGGAGCATTTAATGGCAGATTCAATATATCTAAAAATAATACATCCATTAACATAGATTATGCGCATAAAATAAATGATCCTTCTTCTGACAATAATCTAATTTATCAAAATGGTAATGGATTAATTATAAATGCCAATTATTCAAAGAAAGGATTCGGTGTTTCAGTAGGTGCAAAAAGAATTCAGAACATGAGTTTTAGAAGTTTGAGGAAAGGTCAATTTCAAAATTTTAATATAAATTACATAACCCCTTTCACAAAACAACAATCATACTCACTTGCAACAATATATCCATACATCAGTCAACCTAATGGTGAAATGGGAATGCAGTTAGACCTCTACTATACTATTCCTAAGAAATCTAAAATAGGTGGTAAATACGGGACCCATATTAGTTTCAATTTTTCCAATGTATTTGATATTGATCAAACAATTCCTGAGGACAATGAGGGTATTAATCAAAGGGGAACACTTGGTTACAATTCATCACCTTTCAAAATAGGAGAAAATAAATTGTTCCAAGAAATCAATATTGAAATAAGTAAAAAGATTAATAAAAGTATTAAAATAAACGGAGCTTATATTAATCTTATGAATAATGATAAAATTCTTGAATCTCAAATACTATTAGAGAATCAAGAACATGAAAAAATATTTGCCAATATTTTTATATTAGAAACATTACTTAAATTACCAAAAATTGGTAAAATGAGGTCCTCTATGAATACCCAAATTCAACATTTACGTACAAAGCAACATCTTGGAAATTGGGCAATGGGATTAATTGAATATAAACTTTCAAAATGGTTTATATCAATTCAGGATATGTATAATTATGGTAGCCCGGATAAACCTCATTATTATTCTATTTCTAGTGGATATAACAAAGGTTCTCATAGAATATCTCTAACGTATGGGAAACAACGTAAAGGCCTATTTTGTATTGGCGGAGTATGTAGAGATGTACCGGCATCAAATGGTTTTACAATAAGTCTAACTAGTTCTTTTTAATATAATATGAAATCAAAATTTATCAAATTCGGAATTATAATGTCGTCTCTATTAGCTTGTGATAAAATTGAACCTCCATATACAGAAGGTGTGATTTTATCAGAAAAAACGATCTTAATTGAAAAATTTACTGGACATCAATGTAGTAATTGTCCAGAAGCAAGTAGAGTAATAGAAAATGAATTGAAAACAAAGTTTTTAAATATACATAATAATAATAAGTCCTCCATCATCTCAGTAGCCATTCATCCTGGAAATGTTTCTCTTACTAATACTGATGAAAATTATCCATATGATTTTAGAACAACAAGTAGTGACTCAATCTCATTAAATGTAGGTGTAGTGTCCTTTATTCCAGTAGGTACAATCAACCGGATAAGTGGTGGAGACGCCGGAAATAGATGTTGGTCAAAAGATAATTGGAGCGAACAAGCAAAGTCTCAACTAGTAGATAACAGTTTAAACCCTATAGCTAAAAAAATAAATATCCAAATTAATACTAGTGTTGATGTTGAAAAAAGGATAGTTGATATCACTACAAACGTCACTACTTTTATTGAAGATTATGATAATTATAATTTAAGCTTATTTATTATGGAAGATAGTATTATTGCACCTCAAAAAGATGGATCAGATTATATTGAAAACTATCAACACGACCATATATACAGATGTGCAGTCAATGGGCTATACGGGGAACAACTTACTTTAAAAAATAATCATTCCGTAGAATTAAATGTAAATAATAACCTTAATTGGACAGAAGATTGGAATAATCTAAATAACTGCTATGTTGTTGCATATGTCTATGACACTAAAAGTGGCGTAATTGAAGAGGCTGCTAAGAAAAATGTTTACAATGAATAAAAATTTAATTGTTTTACTATTTATAGTACACTCTTTTTCTTACTCACAAAATTTTAGTGCAGGACCTATTGTCGGTATAAATACTAGTCAAGTTTCAAATGATAATTTAAGTGGATTTAATAAAATTGGTTTAAAGTTAGGTGGATTTGTCCATCAAACATTTGAAAATTTTGATTTACAAATGGAACTACAGTACATTAACAAAGGGAGCCGAGAAAATATTGGGAGAAACACATATAGTGAAGGATATCGATTTAATGTTAATTATATTGAAATACCATTATTAATTCAAAAATCAAATTCTTATATCTACGATATTGACATTGAATTAGGGCTAATTTTTGGGTATTTGTTAAACTGGACTGAAACAATTAACGGAATAGACGAAGCCGGTGATGATATTAATAGTATTGAATATAGTTTTTTAATAGGATTTACGAAACAAATCACTCAACAACTATATCTTAATACAAGATTATCAAATTCATTGTTTCCCGTTAGAGGTACTTTTAATAAATTAGATGGGGAAGATCCTCAATATAATACATGTATTTCCTTCTCTTTATATTACTTTCTTAATAAAAGAAACTAAAAAATTTTACCCTGCTTATCTGGCGATTGTTTACCTAAATATATATACCCCATATTTGTTACTTGACGCCCCCTAGGAGTTCTTTCTAAATAACCTTGCTTAATTAAAAATGGCTCATATAATTCTTCAATAGTATTTGCCTCTTCACTCACAGCGGTTGCAATTGTACTTAATCCAACAGGGCCACCTTTAAATTTGTCAATCATACAATTTAGTATTTTTTTATCCATTTGATTAAGACCATTTTTATCGACATTTAATGCACTAAGTCCCAATTCTGTAATTGACATATCAATAATACCATTACCTTTTACTAAGGCAAAATCTCTAATTCTCCTTAATAAGGAATTAGCGATTCGTGGTGTTCCTCTACTGCGACTTGCGATTTCAGAAGCAGCACTTGAATGAATTTCAACTTCTAAAATTTTAGCTGACCGTTCAATAATGCCCGTTAATGTTACAATATCATAATACTCTAATCTCGAGACAATACCAAATCTATCTCTTAATGGAGATGATAATAAACCTGCTCTAGTTGTTGCTCCAATCAATGTAAAGTGATTTAAGTTTATTTGAACAGATCTTGCACTAGGGCCACTTTCAATCATCACATCAATTCTAAAATCTTCCATAGCAGAGTACAAATACTCTTCGATAACAGTACTTAACCTATGGATTTCATCAATAAATAGAACATCTCTATCTTCAAGACTTGTTAGCAAACCAGCTAGATCTCCCGGTTTATCTAATACTGGTCCCGATGTAATTTTTAAATTGGACCCTAATTCATTAGCAATTATATTAGCTAAAGTTGTTTTCCCTAAACCAGGAGGACCATAAAGCAATACATGGTCCATACCTTCATTTCTTCTATTAGCAGCCTCTACAAATACTTCTAAATTTGAAATTGTATTTTTTTGTCCTGAGAAATCCTTGAAGGAAATAGGCCTTAACTTATTTTCAAAATCAGTATCTAGAGAACTATAATTTTCGGATTGATCCTTGTCTTCCATATTATATAAATAGAAAAGACAAGTTATGAATTAATTAAAAGAAAAACTATAAAAACTAGTGATGTTCTTCTTCCCCTTTTTTTAATGGAATTGTTTGAGGAACAAAATCGTCATCCATTCCTGGTTTAGAATAGTCATACGCCCATCTATGAACTTCTGGTATTTCTCCAGGCCAATTTCCATGGATTCTTTCAACAGGAGCAGTCCACTCTAGTGTATTAGATTTCCATGGGTTTTGCGGAGATTTAGGGCCTCTAAACATACTATAAAAGAAATTAAAGAAAAATATTAATTGTATAAAAGCACCGGCTATAGCAAAGAAACTTACCACTTCATTAATGTCAAGTAAATTATCAAACATAGGAAAAGCGGTATTAGAATAATATCTCCTAGGCAAACCTGCCATTCCTAAAAAATGCATAGGAAAGAAAGTTCCGTAAGCACAAATAAACGTACCCCAAAAATGAAGATATCCTAATTTAAGATTCATTAACCTACCATACATTCTAGGATACCAGTGATATACACCAGCCAACATTCCAAAAATAGCCGATAACCCCATTACAATATGAAAATGTGCAACTACAAAATAAGTATCATGCACATTAATATCAAGTGCACTATCCCCTAAAATCAGTCCCGTAAGACCTCCTGTAATAAAAGTAGAAACAAGCCCTATTGAGAATAACATGGCTGGAGTGAATTGTAAATTTCCTCTCCATAAAGTGGCTATATAATTAAATACTTTAATTGCAGATGGAATGGCAATTAAAAGAGTTGTAAATACGAAAACGGAGCCTAAAAATGGATTCATTCCCGTTATAAACATATGGTGACCCCAAACAATAAAAGACAAAAATGCAATAGCTAGTATAGAACCTATCATAGCTCTATATCCGAAAATAGGTTTACGGGAACATGTAGCAATTATTTCAGATGTAATCCCAAGAGCTGGTAATAAAACAATATAAACTTCCGGGTGTCCTAAGAACCAGAATAAATGCTGAAATAAAATTGGATTACCTCCAGCATGAGCTAACACCTCTCCTTGAATTAAAATATCTGATAAAAAAAAGCTTGTACCGAAACTTCTATCAAAAACTAATAGCAATGCTGCAGATAATAACACTGGAAAAGATAAAACACCAAGAATCGCTGTAACAAGTAAAGCCCAAACTGTTAAAGGAAGACGTGTCATTGTCAATCCCTTTGTTCTCAAATTAAGTACCGTAACAATATAATTTAACCCTCCCAACAAAGAAGACACTATAAATAATGTCATACTAACTAGCCAAAGAGTCATTCCAAGACCTGAACCAGATATAGCTTCAGGAACTGCACTTAATGGTGGATATATGGTCCAACCAGCACTAGCTGGTCCAGATTGCACAAACAATGAAATTGTCATTATTAAACAAGAGGCGAAGAAGAACCAGTAAGATAACATATTCATGAAACCTGAAGCCATATCTCGAGCACCTACTTGATAAGGTAATAGTAAATTTGCGAATGTTCCACTTAATCCACCCGTCAATACAAAAAATACCATTATGGTACCATGAATTGTCACTAATGATAAATAAATATCAGGACTCATAACGCCACCCTCTGCCCAACGACCTAAAAAAGCTGACAACACTGAATTAGATTCACCAGGATTAGCAAGTTGAATACGAAACAAAGCCGACATGACCATTGCTACAACTCCCATAACCATTCCCGTAATTAAAAATTGTTTGGCAATCATTTTATGATCTAAACTAAAAACATACTTTGAAAAAAAGTTTTCTTTATGGTGTCCGTGTCCGCTCATAATTGATGTATTTTTTTATAAATTAGAAATTTTATTAACATTCTTACTTGCTAACCAATCATTATATTCTTGCTCAGTTTCTACTATAACTTTCATTTGCATATTATAATGAGCAGCACCACAAATCTTATTACATAACATTACATACTCAAATGCATCATCTTCTAATTGTTTTTTCATATCGATCGTCGTAACAGAGGGAGTGAAAGCAAATTGAGTCGTAGTTCCAGGGACACAATTCATCTGAACTCGAAAATGAGGTAAATAAGCAGAATGAAGCACATCTTGAGATCTAAATTTCAACAAAACTTTTTTTCCAACAGGCAAGTGCAGTTCTCTAGTAACTATATCGTCTTCAGCAGCTAATAATTGTTCTGGAGAAGTTGTGACAAAATATGTCATCATTGTCTTCTTCTTTTGAACCAACTTTTCAATTCTTTGAATAATTTGTTTTTTTTCTGCTGGGTTTTCAGAGTTGTTTATATCGCTTTGCAACTTAGCAATCTTTTGATCAAGCTCTAACAACTGAGAATCTTTAGTGTTACTAGCTATTACTCCTAATTCATTTTTGCCTCCTACAAAACGTACATCTGCTCTCCCTAGTGTATTGTCATCACCTGAGTATCTGGCAGTCCAGCCAAATTGCTTAGCATAAACCTCAATAACTATGGCATCTGAAATATCTTGATTAACTATTTGACCCCAAACCCGTAAACCATAGCTTATTAAAACTAATAATACAACCGCTGGAATTGCTGTCCAAAAAAACTCTAATTTATTATTATGAGTTATATAGCTTGCTTTATTTTCTTTCTTACCTCTGAACCAATAAGCCACAGTAAATAACAACGGTGTTAAGGCAAGAAAGACGACTAAAATCAAGCCCATTGTTGTGTCCCATAATCTATCAATTATTAAACCATGTTCTGATGCGGGTCCTTGTAGTGTTTGATCCATCCATTCAGCTCGCTGCCAAAAGAAAAATATAAGTAACCCAATTCCTGATATCAATAATAAAACCCCATTAATATGATTTGAATAGTCAGTAATCTCATTTTTAGTTTTTTTAATAAGATTAGAAAGCTCAAATATTCTAACAACTTGGGCAATAAAAATAATAGCAACAAAAACAATTAATAATTTTATCATTTTCTCAATTAAATTAAATATGATGGTGTTTACTTTCTAACAACATTGGATGATTTTTTTGTATTAATGGTACACGACTAAGGCCGCTCAATACTATATAAGCAAATAAGCCAATAAAGCCAATAAATGTGCCTATTTCAACAATTCCTAGATGCCAATGAGTACCAACTGTTCCGGGCATGACCATAATATATGTATCTAAAAAATGTCCTATCAAAATAAGAATGGCTACAAATAAAACCTGACCCTTTAAACGTTTTGCTGCTCTATCTTGTATTAGTAGCATAGGATTTACAAAGTTCAATATTAAAGCTATAATTATAAGAATATGATAATGATCAAACCTAATAACATAATAGGCAACCTCTTCAGGAATGTTTGCATACCAAATAAGCATGTATTGAGAAAACCATGTGTAGGTCCAAAAAATACTAAATGCAAGTAAATATCTTCCAAAATCATGCATATGATTTGCATTAACTTCTGGTAAATATCCATTATATTTTAAATAAATAGTAATGATAGCAATAACTGCGCATGCTGAAACAAAGAATGAAGCAAAGCTATACCAACCAAACAATGTGCTAAACCAATGTGTATCAATAGACATTATCCAATCCCATGCACCTGTAGATGTAGTAACTGCAGCAAATACAATAAAAATTGCAGATAGAGTAAATGCTCTATTATACCATTTTGTACCCCCTTCTAAATCTTCTTTTAATGAATATCTTCGTAATAAAAAAGCAGCTAGACACCATCCTAATAAATATAGGATTGATCTAAAAACATAAAAAGGTGTATTTAAATATGCTGTTTTACCAGTAATGATTTTATCGAATTTTGGATTATCAATCATTCCATCTTCCATAGAGTGAGAATACTCAGGGTGAGTTGTATCTAAAGATGATTCATTAACATACTCATATGTTAAAGCTTTATCCATCCAATGAAATGTATGATGCCAATGAAGAGCTGCTGTTATAATGATAAACATCATTATTGCACCACCAAAAGGTAAAAAACAACTTACTGCTTGTGGTATTCTGAGCAAATAAACTGACCATCCAGACTGAGAAATATACTGTACAGCTAGCCAGACGAGAGCCCCTAGTGAAATCATTAAAAAAAATAAATTGGATAGAAAAAGACTTGACCATGGTCGTTGCTTTTTAACATGGAAATAATGTTGCGTAACATATATAATATCATCTAATCCGTGAGCATTTTTCTTTTGATCATAATCAAGATGACAATTAAATTTTTTCTCAATTTTAGAGAAAAGTTCAGCATATTTATAATCATGTTTCTCATAATGTGAACCATGTGAGTCTTTATGTGGGTAATCCTTTTTTGAAGTCAAATTCTTATCCGATGTAGATTTTTTTTGAGACTTATATTCATAATACATTTTTTTAACTTCTGCTCTAATTTCAAGGTCCGTATACTGATCTTGATTTGATTGAATAAATCCATAAGCCAATGATATTAGTCCGATCAACATCAAACCAAAGCAAAGAATTTTTGTTTTTTTAGGAAACTTATACATTTAAATTTCTTCTTTTTGTAAATTATTAATATACATTATTATTTTCCACCTTTCTTCGGGTGTTACTTGTGATGCATGTGGTCCCATAGCATTTAAACCATAGGTTATAGCATGATAAATATTTCCATCCTTAAGTTCGCTCATAGTTGAACCTGTTCTTCTAATTTGAACTTTATCATTATAAGCAGGTATTGCCCCATATACTGGGTGAGTAATAGAACCTTTCCCATCGCCATTATCACCATGACAATGTGCACAAAACATAACATACAATGCTTCACCTTCTTCAGTATTCTTATCATTTTTTGAAATAGGATTAATTAATTCCTTGCCGGCTCTTAAATAATCCTCAAGAGTGTTTTTATACTCAAAAGGCATAGTTCCTCTAGCAATTGTACCCTTAACAGGTAATCTTGCAGTTGAATTATTGCTAAAATTAGGATTTTCTGAGTATGTTTCAAATGATGGAGAACGATACATATTTGGCATATACTCATAACCAGGATGTCTGGTTAATGGACGACCATCAGATGATGGGTCTCCGCATCCGGATAATAAAATCATTGTAAATGATAATATAAACATTATGTTACTCAATATCTTCATTCTGTTTTTTCATTAACTTCTTCAGCACCAGTTTTCTTCATTAAATCTTTTATTTTTTTTATACTTTTTGCATCACCGTCCGTATGAATTTCCATTAAAAATTTATCGTCAGTAGTTCGAGAATCAGGACTTTTACTACTAGATCCAGGATACAAACCACAGCGCATTAAGAATGTAATAACCATCAAATGTGCTGCAAAAAAAACAGTCATTTCAAATGTAACAGGTATAAATGCTGGCATATTTTCATTTAACGTAAAATTCGGCTTTCCACCAATATTCATTGGCCAGTCATAAATCATAATATACCAAAACATTAATAACGCACAAGAGAAGCCTATACAACCAAAAATAAAAGAACAAATAGCAATACGAGAATACTTTAATCCCAAAGCATGATCTAAACCATGAATAGGAAATGGACTATATACTTCATCAATATGCTGACCTGTTTTTTTGATTGTTTTAACAGCATTCAAGATAATTTCATCATCTCCATATAAGCCATATATAATTTTTTCTTTACTCATTTTTTAGTTTTGTACGTATCACTAGATGATTTTAAAATTGTTTTTAACTCTGCTTGGGCAATAACTGGAAAAGTTCTAGAATATAGCAAAAATAGTACCATGAAAAATCCAATTGTTCCAATATATATTCCTATATCTACAAATGTTGGTGAAAACATAGACCAGCTTGAAGGAAGATAATCTCTGTGTAGTGACGTTACAATAATAACAAACCTTTCAAACCACATTCCTATATTAACAAAAATAGATAGTATAAATGTAAATACTATATTCCTTCTAAGTTTCTTTATCCACATTAATTGTGGTGACACTACATTACACGTCATCATGGCCCAATAAGCCCACCAGTAAGGACCTGTTGCTCTATTCAAAAATGCATACTGCTCATACTCAACACCCGAGTACCAAGCCATAAATAATTCAGTGATATATGCAACACCAACTATAGATCCTGTTACCATAATAATAATATTCATCATCTCTATGTGCTGCATCGTAATATATGATTCCATGTTAACAACCTTTCTCATAACCAACAGTAGTGTTTGCACCATGGCAAAACCAGAAAAAATAGCACCTGCAACAAAATAAGGCGGGAATATTGTTGTGTGCCAACCTGGAATAACTGAGGTTGCAAAGTCCATACTTACAATAGTATGTACAGATAATACAAGAGGTGTGCATAAACCAGCCAGCACTAATGACATGACTTCATGTCTNTGCCAATGTTTNGCTTTTCCAGACCATCCAAAAGATAANATAGTATATATNTTTTTTGANATAGGTTTAATTGCTCTATCTCTAATTAANGCAAAGTCNGGNATTAAACCCATATACCANAAAACGAGNGAAACTGAAAAATANGTAGATATTGCAAACACATCCCAAAGCAAAGGAGAATTAAAATTAACCCANAAAGANCCATACTGATTAGGTAAGGGAAATACCCAGTAACCTACCCATAANCTACCCATGTGGATAAGAGGNAACAAGCCCGCCTGAACAACTGCAAATATTGTCATTGCTTCNGCAGATCTATTAATNGANAGTCTCCATTTTTGCCTAAATAAAAGTAACACAGCTGAAATAAGNGTTCCAGCATGACCAATTCCTACCCACCAAACAAAGTTGGTNATNTCCCAAGCCCAGCCAATNGTATTATTTAAACCCCATACACCAACACCNGTACCNATAGTATAAAAAATACATCCAAATCCCCAAAGCATTGCTANAACAGANACTCCAAATAGAGACCACCACCACTTATTNGCACTCGTTTCTATAGGCTTCGCAATATCTTCACTAATATCATGAAGTGTTTTATTNCCAATAATTAAAGGTTCNCTTATNTCAGCTTCGTAACTCATCAGTTAAACTTTTTTATTTCTTACCTTAGTTTTATAAAAAACAGAAGGTTGTGTATTTAATTCTTCAATTAAGTAATATGATCTCGGATTTTTCTTTTCAGCAACAACTCTACTGTCTTTATCTAGNNCATCACCAAAGACAATAGCTCCAGTATCACAAGCTTTTTCACAAGCACATTTAATTTCTCCATCTTTAATTTTTCGACGCTCTCTTTTTGCGTCTANTTTTGATTTCTGAATATTCTGAATACACATTGTACATTTCTCCATNACACCTCTAGATCTCACNGTAACATCAGGATTTAAAACCATTTTTCCTAAATCGTCATTCATNTTGAAATCAAATTGATCATTNTCAGCATAATTAAACCAATTGAATCTTCTNACTTTATATGGACAATTGTTCATNCAATATCTNGTNCCTATACACCGATTGTAAGTCATGTGGTTNAAACCTTCCCTTGAGTGTGTAGTCGCTGCAACAGGACAAACTGTTTCGCATGGNGCATGATTACANTGTTGACACATTACTGGTTGAAATACTACTTCTAANTTTTCTGCCGAAGCAGGTTCTTCCATTTTTTTATACATCTCAATAGCNCCTATATCTTCTTCTTTTGCCCTTTCTTTAGTCATATCACTGGAGTAATATCTATCAATCCTTAACCAGTGCATATCTCTGTTTTTTCGCACTTCNTCTTTNCCTACAACAGGAACATTGTTTTCTGCATGNCAAGCTATAATACATGCTCCACAACCAGTNCATGAATTTAAATCAATTGATAAATTCCAAAAATGCACATCTCGTTCATGTTCNTTCCATAAGGATAAATCACTTGGCTTAACATGACCTTTNTGAGANTGTAATAAAAATTGTGAATTTCCAGNNGAAGGNTCTTTTAAATANTCAGAAAAATTAGTTTCTTTAACAATATTTCGCCCCATCATAGTNTGACTATTCTGAGTACATGCAAACTCATGAGTTCCTTCAATTTTTTCAATTACAATATTCTTAATTTGATTTCTANTAAAATTATTATAGAAATTATANGCATTCACACCAANATTAATNCCTGCCTTNCCAGTCTTTGTACGACCATANCCAAACGCAAGACCTAAAACACCATGAGCTTGCCCNGGTTGAATATAAACAGGNCAATTTAAANTTTTATCACCTATCTTTAANCTTGCTATATCGCCATCCAATGCNCCGTTAGANACATGCCAATTTTTAAAACCTAATTCTTTTGCGTGAGATGGAGATATTGTTAAATAATTATCCCAGGTAACTTTAGAAATAGNATCAGGAAGCTCTTGTAGCCAAGGGTTTGCTGAATAGTGNCCGGTTCCCAAAGATTGTTTAACATATAACTGTAANTCAANANTNTTAGAANTTTTCTGATNAAGNAACTTTTTAACTTCTATATTGTGAGNATATTTCTTAACTNNTGGTTTTGAAGATACNGNNTTNTTTANANACCCNTCATGAAGNACTTTNTTCCAATTTTTNGAAATATTTTCTNTGAAGTATTTNTTTAAATANTCATAGNATGTTTGATTNAGTCCCATCCATTTTATAAAACTATCTTGAACTTGTCTAGAATTAAATAACGGAGAGATTGTTGGTTGTTGTAATGNNTAAAATCCAGTNTATGGGTTAAGATCCCCCCAACTTTCAAGATAATTCGTGTTAGGACATATAAAATCGCATAAAATAGCTGTTTCNTCTAAAGACTCTGAAAATGAAATTTTAGTATTNACNTTTTTCATNCCTGAAATAAAAGCATCNTGATTCGGNANTGTATATGCTGGNTTTGNATTTAAAAACATNANAACATCAANCTGGTTCCCATTCATNTCTTGAACCAANTTATTAATGTCTTCATCNATTCCNCTATATACATTAGATACTATCGAAGTACTTANAGTNTTTTCATAATTACCTAATAGTTTATTTATTTCATTAACTACAACTTGTAANTCNGTATTATCACTACCTGAAACAACTAGTGATTTTTTTTGATTTTNCCATAATTCCTTNGCTATTTGCTGAATTAACTNATCNTGNTTTGTTTTATNNGAATTAATAGATTTTTTATTAGCAAGTTTTAATATTTCATCATAGAGTCTTAAAATATATTTTGTCTGTTCAGTTGTTTTCACAGGAACTCTCTTGTCAGCATTTGCACCAGTCACAGAGAGCAAACTTTCAAAATGATAATGTCTGGACATTTTACCATTTTCTGGTTTTCTATTTGATGTATATTGTTTAGCATGAACTGGGTCAATCCAATCAGATAAAAAATCTGCATCAAACGACACTATTACTTCTGCTTTATCGAATCTATAGGTTGGGATAAATGATTTGCCAAAACACCTGTTATGAGAAGACAGAATACTATCTTTGGAAATAGCATCATAAGTAACATGTCTAAAATTACTATACTTTTTATTCAAATCTTCCAACAAAGACTTTGTAGAGGGACTAATTATAGTTGAAGTGACAAGAACAATTTCTTTAGATGAGTTTGTTAATCTATCAATAATTATCTTGTCCACGTCAGACCAAGATGACTCATTGCCATTCATTATAGGGTTTCTTAGTCTATTTGAATCATATAAGGATAATACTGAAGCCTGACACCTAGCATTAATACCTCCTCCATACTCAGGGTTGTTATTAGAGCTTAGTAGTATCGGACGTCCTTCACGATTCTTGACTAATAAACTAGCAAAAACATTTTCAGAAAAGTAACTACTAGCATAATAAGTAGGATTGCCAGGTGTTATATGCTCTGGCTTATTAAGATATGGAATAGATTTAACAACTGGCGCTTCACAAGATGCTAAAGTTGCAGCTACAGAGCTGAAACCTAGAAATTTCAAAAAGTCTCTTCTACTGGTAGATGAAGCTGATAAATTATTTGCATTTTCAAACATAGCATCTAAAGGCAACTTCTCATCAAATTCATTAGATCCGTTAACTTTATCTACCGAATGACTTAAACTATTAAAATATTTTTTTTCTTCTTTCATAAAATTCTAATAATGACATTTTGCACATTCTCTACCACCTATCATATCTACTGTTACTTCTTCTCCATGATATTTATCAAGCCACTTATTGTGTAAATCATGGTAATATGGGTTATCTGTGTCTATTTCTGTTTCACGATGACAGTTAATACACCAACCCATCGTAAGTTTAGAATACTGATACACTTCTTCCATTTCTTCAATCGGTCCATGACAAGTTTGACATTCAAGTCCTCCTACATTGACATGTTGAGAATGGTCAAAATAAGCTAAATCAGGTAGATTATGTATTCTAACCCATTCAATTGGTTTTTGCTCATACCCTGGAATATATGTTTTAGAATTAGGATCAAAACCAATAGCAGCGTAAATCTTATTAATTTCTTTAGTTCCTTCTTCTGAACGACCTTCGTTGATATATGTATGACAATTCATGCAAACATTTGCAGATGGTATTCCGGAGTGTTTACTTTCTCTTGCAGAACTATGACAATAATTACAATCAATGCCCTGTTCTCCAGCATGTAATTTATGTGAAAAGGCTATAGGCTGCTCAGGTTGATAATTTTGAGCTACACCAACTGTTGAAAGACTATTCCAACATCCTTTCATTCCCGAAAAAACTAATAAAATAGATGCAAAAATAATAAATGATGGATTCAACTTTAACCAAGAAAATGAACTTTGTAAAAATGATATACGCTGGATACCAGAGGCATCTTTTAAAGTGTTTTTTATATAAACTAAAAGAACTATATTAAATAATAGAATAAAGAAAATGATGTAATAAAATTTGTCGGATTCTGACTCTGTATTCCGAACATCCGAAGCTTCGGATGCAACTTCAACAACTTCCGAGGGTCCCTCTTTAATATAGGCAAGAATATTGTCAATATCTGCATCTGTAAAATATGGAAAAGCTGTCATTACAGCCTTATTGTATTCTTCATATACTGCAACAGCTTGCTTGTCACCACTTTCAATAAGTTCGGCAGAATTCCTAATCCATTTATAAAGCCATTCGCCTGTATATTCTTCAAATATTTCTTCGTTTAATCCGGGTCCTATTAATTTTTTTTCATGTGGACCCAAATAATGGCAAGAAGCACAATTCGCTTTAAATAAGTCCTGGCCAAGATCTGTATCTTGAGCAAAAACGGGAATAAAAAAAGTGCCTACAAAAAGGAAAATATAAAGAAGGAAATAATTAAAAAAAGATGATAAATAAACGTTCATCGCCTCTACCCTAATTTTTAGTTGTTTTTTAGTTGTACCAAAGATATAATATATTTATATGCTTACTATTTTTTGAAGTAATTATTTTATGTTAAAAAGTTAATTTAGAATGAGTCCAAATAATTAAGAGGCTACAAGAGGTGTGTCAGTGTTTGATAATCAATCTGTTATATAAAAAACCCGCTACTCATCATTGTTTAAATAAATAATTTTCTACTTTTATGATTATATGAGAAATAACATCATAATTATTATACAATTTTTTTGTACAATTCACTTGAGTTGCGTGTCACAAAAAAATGTCAACTTTACCTATTCTGACACATCAATTAATACACTTTTAAAAGTTGCCACAACCAAAAATATCGACACAAAAATAAATATCTATAGTATCCAACTAAAAGCACATGAGTCTCCTGATCAAATAATAAGAATCAAAAATAAATATCTTGCATTATTTCCTCTAGAACATGTTGATGAACTATTTGAGCCACCCTACTTCAAGGCAATTACAGGTGTTTATCTCGATAAAAACAAAGCTGAAAAAAAATTACAAAAAATAAAAAACCACTTTAAATCTGCTTTTATTTTAAAAAGAGAAATTCGTATTGAAAAATTTGAAAAAGATTTAAATAACGACTTTTAGAATTTACTTTACTTGCTCCTCAAACGCCTCTACTACATCACCCACCTTAATGTCATTGAAATTTTGAATTGTTAATCCACATTCATAACCCTTTTGCACATCTTTAACATCTTCTTTGAATCTTTTTAAAGAATCCAAAACACCAGAATAAACAACAATTCCATCCCTAATTAAGCGCACTTTAGAATTCCGTGCAACACTACCATCTAAGACATAACACCCAGCAACAATACCTGCTTTTGTTAATTTAAAAACATTTCGAATTTCGATATTACCAGTGATTTTTTCTACCATCTCTGGCTCATGCATTCCCTCAATTGCGTCTTTAATAGAGTTAATAGTATCATATATAATTGAATATAACCTTATATCTATTTTTTCTTTTTCTGCCAATTTTCTGGCTGTCAGTGACGGACGAACCTGGAAACCAATAATAATTGCATCTGATGCAGTTGCTAATAAAACATCTGATTCTGTTATTTGACCAACTGCTTTATGAATCACATTAATTTGAATCTTTTCAGTTGATAATTTTAATAGTGAATCTGAAAGTGCCTCAATTGAACCATCCACATCACCTTTAAGAATAATATTCAATTCTTTAAAGTCACCTATAGCTAACCTTCTACCTATTTCATCAAGAGTAATATGTTTTTGAGTACGCACACTTTGCTCTCGCTGTAACTGATCTCTCTTAGCTGCAATACTTTTAGCTTCTTTTTCATCTTTTCTAACATAAAATACATCTCCAGCTTGTGGAGCTCCATTGAGACCTAATAGTGTAGCGGGAGTAGATGGGGGAACTTGATGAATTTTCTGATCACGCTCATTAAATAAAGCCTTTACTTTTCCAGTGTATCGACCAGCTAACATAAAGTCACCTATACTTAATGTCCCCTCCTGGACCAAAACAGTGGTAACATATCCTTTTCCTTTATCAAGTGAAGCTTCTAATACCGTTCCTTTTGCTAACTTATCAGGATTAGATTTAAGAGATAATAAATCAGACTCTAGCAACACCTTTTCTAATAAATCATCCATACCTTGTCCAGTTTTTGCTGAAACTTCTTGACTCTGATATTTCCCTCCCCAATCTTCAACAAGTAAATTCATCGCTGACAATTGTTCTTTAATTTTATCCGGGTTCCCTCCGGGTTTATCAATTTTATTAAACGCAAAAATAATAGGAACATTTGCTGCTTGAGCATGGGCAATTGCTTCTTTTGTTTGAGGCATTACGTCATCATCAACTGCGATAACAATAATTGCCACATCTGTAACCTGAGTTCCTCTGGCACGCATAGCAGTAAAAGCCTCATGACCGGGTGTATCAATAAAAGTAATTTTTCTATCATCAGCTAAAGTAACCTCATAGGCAGCAATATGCTGTGTAATACCGCCAGCTTCTCCAGCAATAACATTTGACTTTCTAATGTAATCTAGTAACGATGTTTTACCATGATCAACATGTCCCATAACTGTCACAATTGGTGCTCTAGATTGTAAATCTTCTTCTACTGAATCCTCTTCTTCAACAAATTCTTCAAGTTCTGAACTAACAAATTCAACTTTATACTCAAATTCATCCGCAACAATAGAAAGTGTCTCAGCATCCAGTCTCTGGTTCATCGTAACCATTATTCCCAATTGCATACAACTAGAAATCACTTCATTTACACCTACATTCATCATGTTTGCAAATTCACTGACAGTAACAAATTCTGTAACTTTTATGATTGAAGACTCCTCATCCTTTTTAATTTGATCCTCCAATGCTCTCTCTTTTCTTTCTTCACGCTTACTTCGTCTAATTTTAGAACTTTTTGACTTACCTTTTGAAGTGAGTTGCTCAAGAGTTTCCGCAATCTTTTTCTGAACCTCTTGTTCATCAGGTACTGATTTTGTTTTTTGTTTTTTAGATTTTATATCACCTGAAATTCTTTTTCGTTTTTTCTTTTTTGTGTTAATATGGGATGAGGAAGCAACTTTTTTTGGTGACTTTTTCTCCGGCAATTCTATAGTTCCTAATTTCTTTAACTTTATTTTGTTCTCAATCAAAGAAGATCTAACGTGATAAGAATCTTTTTTTTCTTTGTCCTGTTCTTGAGTTACTTTTTGTGATTCTTTGGTCTCGACAATATTCTCTTGTTTCTTTTTTTGCTTCACTTCTTCAGCAACCACTTCTTCTTTCTTTTTTTCTTTTGGCTCCTCCTTTGGCTCCTCCTTTGGCTCCTCCTTTGGCTCCTCCTTTGGCTCCTCCTTTGGCTCCTCCTTTAGCTCCTCCTTTGGCTCCTCCTTTGGCTCCTCCTTTGGCTCCTCCTTTGGCTCCTCCTTTGGCTCCTCCTTT
>NZUK01000038.1 GCA_002701365.1 Flavobacteriales bacterium | reverse complement strand
CAAATTTATTTATTTACTGCAGGACTGTTATTATCATTTATTGGTGTTAGGCCACTTTTAAAAAAATTAGATGTTGATAAAAGTACTAATAGTGATCGATTAATTGGAATGGAGGCTATCGTATGCGAAGAAATTCATGAGAATTCTTTAGGAAGAGTTAAGATTGATGGAGATTTTTGGCAAGCAAAAGAGATTAATGGAAAATATGTTTCAGTTGGCACAAGAGTCAAAGTAATTAATTATCAAAGTATAGTATTAATCATTAAAATAATCAAATAAGTTATGGTAGATCCAAGTATGATAGGAACGTTAATTATATCAATTTTTGTTGCAATTTTTGCTTTAATTTTTGTTTATAATGGCTTTAAAATGGTTCAACAATCTAAAGTGATGGTTATTGAACGTCTAGGAAAGTATAATAGAACATTACAGTCAGGAATTAATATTATTGTGCCATTAATAGATAAGCCACGATCTCTTAAATGGCGCTATGTTGAAGAGGATAAGTGGGCAAGAGCAAAAAGATATACTTCCGCTGATAATATTGAGCCTAGTGATATGACTGAGGGATACATTTCTACAATTAAAGACAGAATAGAAATAGATTTAAGAGAAACTGTTTATGATTTTCCTGGTCAAAACGTAATTACAAAAGATAATGTAAATGTTAGAATTAATGCATTATTATATTTTCAAATTGTAGATCCCGTTAAGGCTGTGTATGAAATAGAAAATTTACCTATTGCAATTGAAAAGTTGACTCAGACTACATTAAGAAATGTAATTGGAGAACTTGAGTTAGATGAAACATTAAGTTCAAGAGATACAATAAATAGTAAATTGAGGTCAATCTTGGATGATGCAACAAATAAATGGGGTGTTAAAGTAAATAGAGTAGAATTGCAAGATATTAATCCTCCCGTTGATATCATTGATGCTATGGAAAAGCAAATGAGAGCAGAAAGAGATAGAAGAGCCGCAGTTCTTGAGGCTGATGGTGCACGAGAAGCAGAAATTTTGAGAGCTCAAGGTGAAAAAGAAAGCAAGATTAAGATCGCCGAAGGAGTAAGACAAGCCTCTATTTTAGTAGCTGAAGGTAATGCCGAAGCTAGAACAAAAGAGGCTGCAGCAGAGTCTAAGGCCATAAAACTTATTGCTGATACAATTGGCGCAAAAGAAAGTCCGGTTAACTATCTTGTTGCGAACCGTTATATTGACACATTAGGAGATATGGTTAAAGACGGTAAAGACACGAAAACTATTTATATTCCTTATGAAGCTACAGGTGTCCTTAGTTCATTGGGAGGTATCAAGGAAATGTTTGGGAAGAAATAGATTTAAGATAGTATTATGAAATCACTTATATTAAGATTATAAAACTCTTTCTATAAACCAAAATAGGCCAAAAAAACCTATTATTATTGATGCTGGTATTCGTATTATTTCATTTTGCCAACTTTTATTAAAAAATAATCTAAAAAAAATAAAAGCAATAATTAACACTGATAATTGTCCTATTTCAACACCAATATTAAATGCTAGTAATAGTGATATGAAATTATCTTTAGGTATTCCATACTGACTTAGCATTGATGCAAAACCTAGTCCGTGAAGTAGCCCAAATGTGAACACCACTAATGATCTCCATTGATTTGGTTTTTTAAATACACAATTTTCTATAGCTATCCATACTATAGAAAGTGCTATAAGGGGCTCCACTATGCTGGCATCTATTTTTACTAACCCTAAGGCAGCTAGAGCTAATGTGATGCTATGTGCTGCGGTAAATGCTGTTACTTGCCATAATAATGAGCGAAGCTGTAAGCAAGAGAAAAACAAACCTAAAACAAAGATTATATGGTCTAGACCTTTAGGTATTATGTGTTCAAAACCTGCCTTTGTAAATATTGATGTTTTTTTTTGCCAAGACATTGCAGATAATCTTCTCATTCGAAGTCTTTTTAGAGCTGCACTATATTCAGCTGCTATTTGTTCATTTTCAAATGTAAGCTGGCCTTGTTCAATTTCCGATATAACAAAGTCTTCCGGATTATGAGAGTAGACTGTTAGGCTAATAAATAAGAGGTTACTAAAGAGAATTATTTTTAACAGTCTCATAATGTCAGAGGGTTATTTGAAAAATAGTCTTTTTAGAATAGAACCTTTGAGGATTTATTGAAAATAATTATTCAGATCCACCATCTAATCCTCTAACTTTTAAAAGAGGTTCAATCATTGGTTTTTTACCACGAAATTGAACATATAAATCCATTGCTTCTTCAGTCGATCCTTTTTCATAAACATGTTCTCTTAATTTTTTAGCAAGGTTAGCATCAAATACATCTCCAGTTTCTTTAAATGCTTCAAATCCATCTGAATCTAGTACAGCAGAATGAACATAACTATAGTACCCAGAAGAATATCCACCAGAAAAAATATGTGCAAAATAAGTACTTCTATAACGTGGAGCTATTTCATTAATTAAGCCATATTCTTTTAAAGCATTTGCTTCAAATTTATTTGCATCCTTCAATTCTTCATTAGAAGAAATTGTATGCCAGTCCATATCAAGTAGAGAGGCAGCAAGATATTCAGTGTTAGCAAAACCTTGATTAAATTTAGATGCTTTTAATATTTTTTCTATTAATACATTAGGTATTGTTTCTCCTGTTTGATAGTGAGTTGCAAAAGATTTTAGAATTTCAGGTTCGCTTGCCCAGTGTTCTAGAATTTGAGCAGGAAATTCTGTAAAATCTCTTGGACCTGATGTTCCAGCCATACTTCCATAAGTGACGTTAGTTAATATGCCATGCATGGCATGACCAAACTCATGAAATAATGTAATTAGATTTTCAAAGCTTAATAGTGAAGGATTATCACCTACAGGCGCAGGAAAATTACAAACATTAACTACAATAGGACGTTCTCTGCTATCTAAATTAGATTGTCCTTTAAAACTACTCATCCATGCTCCTCCACGCTTGTTAGATCTTGTGAAGTAATCACCAATAAATATACCAAGATGACTGCCATCTCTGTCATTAACTTCCCAAATACGTGCATCAGGATGATATAAGTCTATATCAAAAATTTCAGTAAAGGTTATTCCCCATAATTTATTAGTAGTATTAAACACCCCTTTAAGAGCGTTGTCTAGCGACAGATATGGTTTAATTGCAGATTCATCTAGGTCATATTTTTCTTTACGAACTTTTTCAGAATATTGCCACCAATCCCAGGCTGCTATCTTAAAATCGTGACCTTCAGAATCAACAACAGCTTGCATATCTTTAACTTCTAATTTAGCTCTGTTTAAAGCTGGTTTCCATAATTGAATTAAAAGATCATATACTTCTTCGGGTGTTTTTAGCATGCGCTCTTCTAGTACAAAATGAGCGTGTGTTTTATATCCCATGAGAGTAGCTTTCTCAGCACGTAATTTTGCAATTTTAGCAGTAATATTTTTATTGTCAGTGTCATTGTTATTGTCACCTCTCATTATGTATGAATTGTATAATTTTTCTCTTAAGTCCCGACGATTTGATTCTGTTAAAAAAGGATACATACTGGTTCTATGAGGTGTAAAGACATATTTGTTCTTGTACTTTTCTTTTTCTGCATCAGTTTCAGCCTTACTCATTTTTTGAGATGCTGCCTCTTCTGCGGCAGCAATTACATCTTCAGATAATCCTTCTAAGTCAGATTTATTAAGAATTAATTCAAAACCATTAGTTTCAGATAATAGGTTTTGTCCAAAAGTGGTTGTAAGCTCAGATATTTTAGAATTAATTTCAGTGATCTGTGTTTTTTCATCTACACTTAGTAGTGCACCACTTCTAACAAATTGTTTTCGAGTATCTTCTAAAAGTTTACGTTGCTCATGTGTTAAGTCAATATTTTCTCGGTTTTTCCATATTTTTTCTACACGTAGAAACAAACCTTCGTTCAATGCAATTTTATCATAATGAGCAGATAGTAAGGGGCTTAATTCACGTTGTAATTCTTGTAATTTGGGGTTAGTGTTAGATCCTGCTAAATTAAAAAAAGTACGTTGTACTCTAGAAAGAAGTTTTCCAGTTCTTTCTAATTCTTCAATTGTATTAGAAAAACTTGGTTCTTCCGAGTTATTAATGATATTTTTTATTTCTTCTAAGTTTTCTTCCATTCCTTTTTCAAAGGCTGGCATATAGTGTTCATCTTTGATTTGTAGAAATGGCGGAATCTCGAAAGGGGTGTCCCATTTTTCAAAGAATGGGTTGATGCCGGTTTTTAAATCAGATGATTGTTTATTTCTATCTTGACAAGAGAAAAAAAATAGTAAAACAGTAAAAAATAATAGCTTTTTCATTTTTTTGGAATATTATATTAATGAGTAAAGATAGTTTTTTACTATTGAATAACCACGTGTTTTAGAATCATTATATAGTGTAGGATACTGCCTATTATAACAAATAAGTGCCAGATAAAATGAAAGTATTTTATTTTTGTGTCTAATAAATAAAAGAAAACACCAATAGTATATATAATTCCTCCATAAAGCAAAAGATTCAATGCCTCACCTGATGTTGAATTTACAAGAAGGTCCCATTTAAATACAATCATCCAGCCCATTACTAAATATATAAACATAGATAATGATTCTAGCTTTCCTGTATAAAAAATCTTAAATATAATTCCAATTAGTACTAGAATCCATTGAGCACTAAAAAGCCACCAAGTCGCAGGTCCACTCATTGCAATTAATAATATCGGGGTATAACTTCCGGCAATAAATACATATATACTACAATGATCTAGAATGCGTAATATTTTTTTTGTTTTGATATTTTTAGAAGAATGGTATATAGTTGAGCTTGTATACATTATAATTAAACTTAGTCCATAAATTATAGAGCTATAAAAAACAACTATTTCACCAGATTCTTTACTGAATTTAATTAGTATGATAAATCCAATAACTGAACAAATAGCTGCAACTCCATGAGAAATTGTATTTAGTATTTCTTCTCTATCAGTTTTTTTCATTTTTCTGTGCAAATAAATTAGGAATCCTAAGTTATTTATTTATTATTGTTCAAAACAATTTATTTAATTAATAATTAAAATTTAGTTTATTATGAATGTACATGGAAAGAATATTGTTATTACTGGAGGAAGTTTAGGTATAGGAAAAGAAACAGCTTTTCAATTATTAAAAAAAGGGGCTAACGTACTTGTTACAGGAAGATCAATGGATAGACTTCAGAGCGCTTTTGTAAATTCAAATGCGCAATTGATATCCTTCGATATTTCTGATATTGATAATCTAAGTCAAAATGCAAAAAAATGCGTTGATGTTTTTAACGGCAAAATTGATGTTTTGATAAATAATGCAGGAATTGGAGTGCGTAAATCGATTGATGAATTAACTTTTAATGACTTTTTAAATGTTTATAATGTTAATGTTTTTGGATTGTCCTTATTCACTAAGAATCTTGTTAAGGTTATGAAAAACCAAAAACATGGTACTATAATTAACATTGGCTCTACTGCAAGTTTAAAAGGATATAAGAATGGTAGTATATATGCTTCATCTAAATTTGCCCTTAGGTGTTTGTCTCAATGTTGGCAATCTGAGTTAAGGCCATATAATATAAGAGTATGTCAGATTAATCCGAGTGAAGTTACTACTGCATTTGGTAGTTTAGATAGGGTTGAGAGAGAGGATGTTCACAATAAGTTAAGTCCTAGAGAAATTGCTCATTCTATCATTTCTGCCATTGAAATGGACGAGAGAGGGTTCGTTAATGAATTAAATATTTGGGCAACAAATCCTTTTTAATTTTATTGAAGTTTTATTTAGATGAAAAAAATAATTCTTTTTCTTCTTGATTTGCAGAGTTTTCTGCCCATTCAATTAATTTAGAATTCATTATTTTTTTATAAACAAACGGCATAAGTAACACGAGATAAAGCATTGACAGGTATCCATATGGAGTCATTGGTGCGTTTTCTGGACATGGTTCAAGTTCCCAAAATTTCAGTTTTGCTAATCTGTGATGATCAGAGTGTCTTGTTACGTTATATAAATAAACACTACTCATAAAGTGATTAGAATTCCATGAATGTCTCATGGCAACAGGCTGTCCTTTTTTTCTTACTAAACCATAGTGCTCAACATAATTGATCGCTTCTAAAAATGATTTGGTTATAAATGCACAAATTAAAAAAAACATCATTCCTGACCATCCACCAATTAAAAATGCTAATGATCCAATTGTTAAACTTCTTAAATAACCAATAATCATTCTGTTGTTAAAGCCATATGGAAAAGCTCCTATTCTTTTTACTCTTTTAGTTTCAATTTTCCAGCCATCAATGTGCTCGTTGAATATTGCTTTTAAAATAAATAAATAAATATTTTCATCCTTTTTTGCTGAAGCAGGATCCTCTGGGAAACAAGCGTTTCTATGATGCCCATATACATGTTCAATGGCAAAGGTGCAGTCGCAAGAAAATGCAAGTAACCAGTTTCCTATAAACATGTCAAATTTATGTTTTACTCTGTGAGTTAATTCATGACCAGGAACTACACCCATTGTTCCCATTAATAAACACGTTTGAATGATAAGACTTACTTTATCAATTAAGTGAAAAGAGTTTTTGATCTCTATGAAATTAATATTTAGTAATAAGTTAATTTGATAAATAAAAAATTCAGATGTATTATAACTTAAGAATGAAACAGTTATTAGTACTAACGCAAGAAGTGTTGGGAGGTTTATGTATAATGACAAGTTTAATATACTTGGATATGAAAAATTTTGAATTTTTTTATCTTTAGGCATAATGAGGTCGCCAACAATAAGTAATAAAGAAAATCCAATTAAGAACAAGGTGGGGTAAGATTCACCAATTAAAATAACTTTCATAAATGCAATCGCAGTTATTGAAGGAAGAAAGTATTTGAGATATTTCAAATTATAATTATTTATTATAAAAATACAATTTTAATTTTTTTTTAAAATTATATCAGTTTCACCTTTTTTATAAGTTAATTGTATTGTTCAATTAGTATTAATAAGTTTTATTTTTTATAAATTGCAACATTGTTGCGATTGCAGTTTAAGAGAGATTTATAATTTATAAAATAATTTTTATATGATAAAATTAAAAGAAATACATAAGTCATTTAATGATTATAAGGCATTAAATAATCTTTCTCTAAGCGTTGCTCCGGGAGAAATCTATGGCTTATTAGGTGCTAATGGTGCTGGAAAATCTACTACCTTGAACTTGATTTTAGGTTTTATCGAACCTGATGAGGGATCTATTAGTGTTTCCCAAGAATCTACTATTCCAAGTTTTAAAACTGATTTAATGGGTTATATACCTGAGAATGTTAATCTCTATCCTTATTTAAGTGGATTAGAAAATCTAGATTACTTCTGTAAATTGTCTGGTTTTTCTTATAAAAAACAACAATTGTCTTTATTTTTGAATGAGTGTGGTTTACAAGAAAAAGCACATGATAAATTAATATCAACTTATTCTAAAGGAATGAGACAAAAGGTGGGAATTGCAATCGCTTATGCCAAAAAAGCTCAAATCTATCTTTTAGACGAACCGGCAAGTGGTCTAGATCCTTTGTCTAGCAATGAACTTTCTGAATTGCTAAAAAAACTTGCTTCAAGTGGATCTGCAATTTTAATGGCTTCTCATGATATTTTTAGAGTTCGGGAAACCTGTAATAAAATTGGTATTTTAAAAAATGGTGAACTTGTAAAAGAAATGCAAGCAAATACAATTAGTTCCGAAGAGCTTGAAAATGTATATTTAAATTTCATGAAAAATTAAATTTTCAAACATGAAAGATATTTTATTAAACGAGTTAAAAGGTTTTTATAGAAATCGAGTGTTTAAGACTTTAATTGGTCTTTTTATCATTTCCTTATTGTTGACAACTTACTTTGGTATTATGCAAAATAATAAGCAAAGTGAGTCTCAAAAAGAAGCACAGGAGCATGTAAGAGAGCAATGGGAGGAGAAGGATCATGGCAATCCTCATCAGTCGGCACATTTTGGAAGCTATGCATTTAAACCTATGAATGTTCTAAATAGTATTGATGAAGGTATAAATAGTATTACAGGTAATGTGATCCGTTTAGAAGGTCATACTCAAAACGATGTTATGTTTTCTGAAGCTTCTCAATCCTTACTTGTTTCAAAGTTTGGTAAGATGAAACCTTCTCTATTGTTCCAATTTATAATTCCTTTGTTTTTAATTTTTCTTTCATTTAATAGTTATACAAAAGAACGGGACAGTGGTCGTTTGAAGTTATTAATTGTTCAGGGTGCGAGTTTAAAAAATATTGTATTTTCTAAAATTATAAGTGTTTGGCTAATAGGTTTTTCACTCTTATTAGTGACAGTTTTTGTGCAATTGTTTTTCAACTCTAATCAGTTGACTTTAGATGTCTTGATTAGATTGATAATATTTGGATTAAGTTACAGTATTTACTATTTTATTTTAATTAGTTTAACTGTATTTCTTTCTTTATTTATCAAAAGTAGTACAGGTGCATTATCATTAACTGTTGTAATATGGGTTATGTGGGTCGTATTTCTTCCAAAAATTTTTGGTAATGCGGTTGAAAAGATGCAGCCTTTACCGACTAGAGTAGATTTTCAAACAGAAATGACAAAAGATCGCTCACAAGGTATTGACGGGCATAACCCGTCTGATGCAAGGAGAGAAAAGTTAATTGCATCTACTTTGAAAGAGTATGGTGTTAGTGAATTATCAGAATTACCAGTTAATTTTAGAGGTATTGTAATGCAGGCTGATGAAGAATATGGTAATAGTGTTTGGGACAAACATTTTGGATCACTTTACAATCAATTAAAAACTCAAAAAAATATTTATCAATTTACCGGAATTATCAATCCATTCGCTTCTTTACAAAGCTTAAGTATGGGAACAGCTGGAACAGACATGTATCATCATTTAAATTTTTTGAGTCAAGCCGAAAAATATAGAAGAGTATTGATTAAAAAACTTAATAATAAATGGCGTGATGGTAGTTGGAATGATACTTTTTTTAAATCCATCGAGGATTTTCAATATAATCCACCACATTTTTTACAATTCCTTAATAAATATGTGTTTGATATTGTTTTTCTTTCTTTTTGGTCATTAATCTTAATTTGTTTAATTAATTATTATTCTAAAAAAAATATAGTGTCATGAGGTTGTTGAATGTTCTCTTATATGAGTTTAATCATTTTAGAAAGAGTCTATCAAAAGTAGTTACTTATTTAATTTTTGTACTTGCCTCAATATATTCTTTATATAATGGTTTTGACTTGTATCAGAAGCAACAAGCTACTGTTGAAAGTATTGAACAAGCTAATGATAATAAAATAGAGCAAGTTTCTAATTGGTTTTCGAGGACACAAATTGCACCTAATGCAGTAGATGTTTTAGGATATATTCCAAGTTATCAAATAAAACAACCTTCTCCCTTGTTGGTTCTTGGAATTGGTCAGGCGGAACAATATGGATTCTACAAAAAAATTACAAATTGGAGTTCTACATATGATAATGATATGGTAGAAGAAATTGCTAATCCCGAGAGACTTGTTAATGGAAATATAGATTTTTCTTTTCTTGTTATTTTCTTGCTTCCAGTTTTGTTAATAATTTTAACATATAATATACAAGGTTTTGAACAGGATTTTAGATTTGAAAAACTTATTAAAATTCAATTTGGATCCATTTCAAAATGGGTTTTAATAAGGTTTATATTTTATGTTTTTCTTTTAATATTTACAATAATATTTTTTATTCTCATCGTTGCTATTTTGAATAATGCTCTAACGTCTCATTTCTCTGAAATCATATCTTTAATATTTTTGGCTACTATCTATATATTATCCTTTGCATCTATATTATATTTTATAATTTTAAATAGTTCTGGTAGTAGTTCAATTGCCTTTAAGATGATTAGTTTATGGCTACTATTATGTGTGATTATGCCAGGTTCAGTTCATCAGTTTTCAAGTATTAAATATCCGGTGAACTATATGACTGATTATTTAGATAGTAATCGACAAGAAACATATGAAGTGTTTGAGCTTCCAATTGATTCACTGCGTGAAAGATTAGTAAAAATCCACCCATCTCTTTATCAAAACGATATTAATAAGAGTTATGAAATTAACACTACGAATCGAAGAAATGTAATTTGCGCAATTGTAAATGAAATGAACAGGTTAGCTATTAATACAATAGAAAATCAGAATGATTCAAAAAATAAACTTATTCAATCTACTTACTTGTTTAACCCTGCAATATTTGTTCAAAATAAATGGAATGGTTTAACATCTACCGACTATTACTCGTATCAAAAATATAGAGACAATGTTCAAAAAACTATAGATAATAAATTAAAGCTATTAATATTTGAGCCATGGTATGATACAAAAGTAACTCCTGATATTTTTCAAAAATATCTCAAAGAATTAAATAATATTTAGTAATTTGCAACAATGTTGCGATTGCAGATAAAAAATATTATAAAGGAGAGTGGTTTAACTGTGACCAAAATCAGAGTTAAGGTTCTGTCTGTGTTTATGCAGTCAATGAAGCCTATGACTCTCCAATCAATTAATAAATTGATAAATGATTTAGATAGGGTAACACTTTTTCGCGTTCTTTCAATTTTTGAAGAGAGAAAAATTATTCATTCTTTCGTAATTGATCATAATAAATGTTATGCTTTATGTAGTTATGAATGTAATGATGATCATAATTGTCATAAGCATATTCACTTTAAATGTGACGATTGCCATGAGGTTTCTTGTTTATCAGTTGTTTCTTTTCCTCAAATAGTTGCAAAAAATCACATTATAAATAATTTAAATATTAATGCATCTGGAAAGTGTGCTAATTGTATAATTTAATTTTTTTATGAGAATTGCTATATTAATTGTATTGTCAAATTTTTATTGCTTTTTATTTTCACAAACATCTGGATTAGTTTTGGATGAAAACCAATATCCTATTAGTGAAGTTGATGTCTATATATCTGATTTAAATTTATTAATTCAAACAGATCTTAATGGAGAATTTTATTTTGACAGTTATATAATAGATAATACATACGTGCAATTTTCAAAATATGGATACTCTAGTAAAGTTGTCAAATATCAAAATAATGAAAACTTTACCATTATATTAAGACAACTGCATGTTAAATTAGATGAAATAGGAATAAAGGAGAGTAGTAGTATTTTGGGTAACAATAAAACTATCAATATCGAAAACAAATTATTGAAAAATAATTTTGTTTCATCCACTTCTTTAGTTGAAAGTATTTCTAGATTGCCTGGAGTGCAAATGATTAGTTCAGGATTAGGAATTCAAAAAGTTGTTGTTAGAGGTTTATCTGGTTTAAGAGTAGTTACTTTTTTGAACGGCATGCGAATATCAAATCAAGAATGGGCTAATGACCATGGTATTGGATTCACGGACTTAGGACTGAATGACGTTGAATTGATTAAGGGTGCTGCATCGCTAAAATTTGGAGGTGAAGCTATCGGAGGTGTACTGTATTTTAAGGATAGTCCTTTTGTTAAAAGTACTATTCCTTCTGGTTTTATTGCATCTAAGTTTGATAATAGTCATGTTCTTTTTAGTAATCAGTTTGGTATGAATTGGTCAAAAAAATCTTTTTTTCTTAATGCATATGGACAACATTCTGCATCTGCTGATTACAGATTGCCCGATAACACATATTTATTTAATTCAAGATTAAATAATCAATCCTTTAAACTTGCTATGGGGATTTTAAGTAATGATATCCAAACAATATTTAGATATCAATATAATGCAGATAATTTAGGTATTCCTGCGCATGTTCATGGAGGAGATTTAACTAGTATTTCAATTGATGATTTAACTTCAGACTTTTTAATTCTAAGTGAAGATTTTAAAATGACAAGACCTACTCAATTTATAAATAATCACCTTTTTACATATGAGACAAAATATAGATTAAATAATATAAACTATTCATTTTTTGCTGGTCACTTTATTAATAATCTACAAGAATATGATAAATGGACAGTTCCTGCTTTTGATATGGATCTGTCAACCTCAACTTTTAGATTCAATTTAGATATTCCATTTTCTTATATCGACATAAATACAGGAATTCAACATCAAATACAATCTAATTTTAATAATATTACTGATCGACTTATCCCTGATGCTAATACAAATGAATCAGGTGTATATTTTATTGTTAATTACGATAAGAAAAAACTTGGTTTTAACAGCGGTCTCAGATTAGATTATAAAAAAATAATGTGTAGTGAATATAGTTTTAATAAATCTTTTTTATCATTTAACACATCTCATGGACTCTTTTATAAATTAAATGATAATGTGTTAAGGATGACATATTCAAGTTCTTTTAGAGCGCCTCATTTGTCTGAATTGTTTTCTTATGGTCTCCACCATGGGACTATGAGGTTTGAGATAGGTGATGTTAATTTACAAGTAGAAAAAAGTCACCAATTTGATTTAAAATATCAATGGAATGATGATCATTTTGGCTTTGTAGTAAATCCATTTACTCAAATAATTAATAATTTTATTTCAATAAGTCCAACTGATGGATTTTATAACAGTATATATAGAATTTATAATTACACGCAGTTTAACAATGTCCAAATATCCGGTTGTGAGTTAAATGTGCATTATCATCCTCATTTTATACATAATTTACACATAGAACAATCTTACTCATTTATTAATGCACAAAATAAAGATAATGACTCATATATTTCTCGTACTCCTTCAAATAAAATAAAAACTACTTTGAACCTTGATTTATCTCAATATAACATTCTATTAAATATTAAGTCATTTACTATTTATCATTTGTATTCATTTGCACAAACTAATATTTCATTATTTGAGGAGTCAACTAATTCATATAACGTGTTGAACATGGATTTGTTTTTAGAACCTTTCAAGAGAACAACTTTAGTAATTGGTGCTAATAATATTCTTAATGAAGAATATGTGCCTCATATTTCAAGAGTTAGAGATGTTGCTGGGGGAGTACCTAACCCTGGTAGGTCTTTCCATGTTAGTTTGAAGTATGATTTTTAACAAGCATTCTGATGAGCCTTTAGAAGGCGAAACAATTTAATTATTGTCAATGTTTAATTTTTAAAAATCATAAAATGAAATATAATTTTTTATTACTATTAGCATTTTTAGCTATTTTCTTTATTGCTTGTGAAGAGGATGATCATGATGAGTGTCAAGAATGTCATGTTCTTTGTGCATTAGATGATGGAACTACTCATGAACATGAAATAGGTGAATTTTGTGGTGATGATCTTCATGACATTGAGGCAAACGGATATACGTTGCCATCTGAAATGACTATCAAAGGAGTTACATACGAAGCTGGTCATGTATTTGCTCCTAATGAGTTATGTTGTGAAGCTCATGGACATGAAGATGATCACGATCATTAAATTTCTATAAGAATAATATGGAGTCTAAGCTAGGCTCCATATTTTTTAAAAAAAATATCCTTTTAATTTTGTCGTATATTTAAAATTCATGGTGAATATTAAAAAAGAATTGTGGTTATTTATTTCAGCTTTTGGAATAATGTTTGCCGTACTTTCTTGGTTACAAGAATCAAATCTAATTCTATTAAACCAAACTTCTTCACTTAAAGGTTTGTGTGCTCTATTTACAGGCTCTGTTTTATATATTGCATTTAGAAAGAACCTTTAAATCTATTTTTCGGAATTGTTTTTAAATTCAAGAAACTCTTGATAACTCATGAGTTTATCATAATTTGATTCAGGTGTTATTTCTATAATTCTATTTGCTACAGATTGGGTAAGTTCATGGTCAAGTGATGTAAATAGAATGGTGCCTTTGAAATTAATCATTGAATTGTTTAGAGCTTGAATAGACTCTAAATCTAAATGGTTTGTAGGTGTGTCAAATGTTAATAAATTTCCTTCCAGCATCATCATCTTAGATAGCATGCATCGCACTTTTTCCCCACCTGACAATACATTGATAGATTTTAAAACATCTTCACCGCTAAATAACATTTTACCAAGAAAACTTCTAATAAAAACCTCATCTTTTTCTTCAGAAAACTCTCTTAGCCAGTCTAAAATATTAATATCATTATCAAAATAATGTTCGTGATTATTTGGCAAATATGTATTTCGTATTGTAGTTCCAAATTTAAATTTACCTGTAAACGATTTTTTATTGCCATTAAGTATGTCAAATAAGCAAGTTATTGCTTGTTTATTATTTGCATAAAAGGATACTTTATCTCCTTTGTTAATTGAAAAATTTAAATCTTTAAAAAAATAATTTCCATGCTCATCCTTTGCACTTAAATTGCTAACTTCTAAAATATCATTTCCAGCTTCTCTAAATTGATTAAATATAATTGCTGGATATTTTCTACTTGATGCTTGAATTGTGTCAATATTAATTTTTTCCAATAATTTTTTCCGACTTGTCGCTTGTCTACTTTTTGAAGCATTGGCACTAAATCTAGAAATGAAGTTCTGTAGTTCTTTTCTTTTTTCTTCAGCTTTTTTATTAGCCGTACTTCTTTGTTTTAATAACAATTGGCTTGATTGATACCAGAAGGAATAATTGCCGGTAAATTGTTGTATTTTTTGAAAATCAATGTCAATAATATTCGTGCATATAGTATCTAAAAAGTGCCTGTTGTGTGAAACTGCAATAACGGTATTTTTAAAATTCAATAAAAACTCTTCTAGCCAGTAAATTGTTTTTACATCTAGATTGTTTGTAGGTTCGTCAAGAATTAAATAATCGGGATTTCCAAATAACGCTTGAGCAAGTAAAACTTTTACTTTTGTACTGGGTTCAACATCCTTCATTAGTAAGTTATGTTGATTCGCTGGTATTCCCATTTCACTTAGCATGTTTCCAGCGCTAGATTCTGCATTCCATCCATCCATCTCTTCAAATTTTTCTTCTAATTTGGCTACTTCAATTCCATCGTTCTCATCAAAGTCAGGTTTGGCATAAATTTCATTTTTCTTTTGCATTATATTCCATAAATCTTTGTGTCCGAGCATGACTGTTTGTAATAACTCTCTTTCATCATATTCAAAGTGATTTTGTTTTAATACAGAAATTCTTTTATTTTCTTCTTTTGTTATTGTACCATAATTAGGTTGAATCTCAGAAGTGATAATTTTTAGAAACGTAGATTTTCCAGCTCCATTTGCACCTATAACTCCAAAGCAACGTTCTCCATCTAGCTTTAGGTTTACATTGTCAAATAGAACGCGTTTTCCATATTGAAGAGTCATATTGTTAATTGTAATCATAATATTGGGATATTGATTTATAATTAAGGTTACAAATATATCTTATTTTAATAAAGAATTAAATATTAAAACAACCATCTAAATGAATTAGTTTTGATTCATTATTATATTTATTGTATGATTTATAAGATTTATCAAGTAGATGCTTTTAATTATCAAAACTTCAAAGGTAATCCTGCATGTGTTTTACAATTAAATAAATGGTTTGATGATGAACATCTTCTAAAGATAGCTCAACAAAACGAAGTTTCGGAAACTGCTTTTTTTATTAAAGAAGAAAGTATTATTCACCTTCGATGGTTTACTCCTGAGTTAGAGATGGATTTATGTGGGCACGGCACATTGGCTGTTGCATATGTTATAAAAGAAATCTTAGGATATGATTTAAATAGTCTGATGTTTAGTACCATAAGTGGAGATCTTAAGGTTTCTAGTAATAGTATTTATTATCAGTTAGATTTACCATTAAGACCGCCAAAAAAAGCATTATTACCTAAGGAAATAGGTCTATCGTTAAACATTATGCCTCATGAGGTATTTAAATCCAGAGATTACTTATTGATTTATAATTCGGAACAAGAAATTAAGGATATACAAGTCGACAGTACTTTTCTTGATAAAATTAATTTAGGTTGTGGTGGGGTTGTTGTAACTGCTAAAGGAATTTCCTCTGATTTTGTTTCAAGATACTTTACTCCCAATTCCAGTATCTTAGAAGACCCTGTAACAGGTTCTGCTCATTGTAGCTTAGTGCCATTCTGGTCATCAAGATTGAGAAAAAATAATTTAGAAGCTTTTCAATTATCTGAAAGAGGGGGAAGGTTACTGTGTCAAAATTCAAATAATAGAGTATTTGTTTCTGGACAGGCTAAACTTTTCTCTGTTAAAAATTATAATTTTTAACAAGTTAAAATCAATAATAAAACATGTTTATGATCAATAATAAAACATGTATATTAGGTATTTAAGAAATTTAATATGAGAAAAAAAATATTACTATTAGGTTCTGGTGAATTAGGCAAAGAGTTAGTAATTGCCATGCAGCGTTTGGGACAACATGTTGTTGCTGTAGATAATTATGTAGATGCTCCGGCTATGCAAGTTGCAAATGAATTTGAGGTTATTGACATGTTGAATGGTTCTGAACTAGATGAAATTGTCAATAAACACAATCCTGATTTTATTGTTCCTGAAATTGAGAGTATAAGAACAGAACGTTTTTATGATTATGAAAAACAAGGATTTACTGTTATACCATCTGCTAAAGCTGTAAATTATACAATGAACCGTAAAGCAATTAGAGATTTAGTGTCGATTGATCTAGGTTTTAAAACAGCAAAATATAGATATGCTAAATCTATTGATGAGTTAAAAAATGCAGTTGAGTTTACTGGTTTGCCATGCGTAGTTAAGCCGCTGATGTCTAGTTCAGGAAAAGGACAGTCTATAATACGAACTAATTTAGATATTGATAAAGCTTGGGATTATGCCATTAGAGGTTCTAGAGGAGATTTGATGGAAGTGATAGTAGAAGAATTTGTAGAATTTGACTATGAAATTACTCTTCTTACTCTAACACAAAATAATCAAAAAACTCTTTATTGTCCACCTATTGGACATAGACAAGAACGTGGTGACTATCAGGAGAGTTGGCAGCCAGCTAATATGAACAATGAAGTATTAAAAAAAGCACAAAAAGTATCATGTGCTATAACTAAAGCTTTAGGCGGTAATGGTATATGGGGTGTGGAGTTTTTTATTAAAAATAATGAAGTATATTTTTCAGAATTATCTCCAAGACCTCATGATACAGGTATGGTTACTTTAGCTGGCACACAAAATTTCACAGAGTTTGAATTGCATGCACGTGCTATTTTAGGTATTCCTGTCTTAAATATTAATTTAATACGAAACGGAGCTTCTTCAGTTGTATTAGCTACTAAGAAAAATTCTAAATTCCCATTCTTTTCAGGACTTGTTGAAGCAGCAATGTTTGAAGATACTAAATTTAAACTTTTTGGTAAACCTTCAGCGCATCCATTTAGAAGAATGGGAGTGGCTTTGGCATATGGGAAATATGACATTAAAAATCTTGTTAATAAAGCTAAAAATGTATCAAGTACAATCATTGTTGATTAGTGAAAATACTATTGTTTATAAAATTCCATTGATTTGCACAGATCTTTCAAATTATTAGTTTATAATTGCTAACTAATAGATCATTATGACAGATAATAAAAAAGTTAATTTTTACAAGCACCTTAAACAAGAGGTTAATCAGTACTTTATTAAACAAAACACACATAAGAAAGCTAATTTTAACATGTATTTCAAATGTTTATTTATGCTATCCCTTTATGTTATCCCCTATTGCTTGATGATACTTGGTGTTGTTAATGACCCTTCATATTACTGGATTTGTTGGCTATTAATGGGCCTTGGTATGTCTGGGGTTGGCATGTGTATAATGCATGATGGTAATCACAATGCTTTTTCAACAAAAAAATCAGTTAACGATCTCATGGGTTTGACCCTTCAAGTTGTAGGAGGCTCATATAAAAATTGGAGGATTCAGCACAATCAATTACACCATAAGTACACAAATATGATTAATCATGATCCTGATGTAAGCCCTGTTAAACTATTGCGGTTTTCACCTGATAGTCCTTATAGAAAATTCTATCGTTTTCAATTTATTTACGCTTGGTTTCTCTATGGTTTAATGACTTTTTCCTTTGCTACTATGAAGGAATTTAAACAGTTGTTTGAGTGGAGAGATAGTACTGTTATATCAGGAATAGAATTTAAGCAATTAATGAAGGAGCTAATTTTGTGGAAAATGGTATATTATTTTTTCATACTATTCATTCCTTTATTTTTTTTAGATATCAATTTTTTACAATGGTTTGGTTTATTTATGCTAATGCACTTTGTTTCAGGTTTTTTATTGGCAATTGTTTTTCAAACAGCTCATATAATGCCTGATTGCAAACACCTTAGTTATGATAAAGAATTTAATCCAAATGAATGGGCAATTAATCAACTTGAAACAACTTCAAATTACTCTCCAAATAGTAAAATATTTTCATGGTTTATTGGAGGTTTAAATTATCAAGTTGAACATCATTTATTCCCTGGTATTTGTCACGTTCATTATGCAGGTATTTCAAAAATTGTTAGAAAACTAACAAAGGAATATGGATTACCTTATCATTGCGAAAAGAATTTTTTTCAAGCAATTTTATCTCATGGAAAAATGCTTTATGTTCTAGGTAGGCCATAATTTACACTTAAATCTATTCTCAAAAAATTGACTTATTCAATTATTTTTTTATATTATAAATAATAGTTAATTGTGTTTTAATATTTAATTTTGCAATTTTTTTGAAGAAAAATAAAATATCTTTAGTTATTGAGGGTGGCGGTTTTAAGTCTGTTTTTTCCGCTGGAGTCTTGGATGCATTTTTAGTAAATAAATTTAATCCATTTGATCATTTTATTGGTGTTTCTAGTGGAGCGATGTGTTTGTCATATTATATTGCAAATCAATATAAGGTCTACTATAAAATGTCAAAAAAAGTTTGTGATGACGCTCAGTTTTTGAGCTATAAAAATGCTTTTTCAGATCAAGGATTTATGAATTTAAAATATTTAACTCAATATGCTGTTAAAAACAACCCATTAGATATTAAAAAAATAACTAATCTTTCTGAAGATAAAAAATTCCAAGTCGTTGCTACCAATATTGACAATGGAAAACCTGTTTATTTAGAGCCTGATTACAACAATATCTATAGATGTTTACGTGCAACATCTTCTTTGCCTTTTTTTACTAAGGGATCATGCAAGATTAATAATCTATCATTAATGGATGGTGCTTGGTCTGATCCTATACCAGTTAAACATGTAGTTGATTGTGGTGCTGATAAAGTTATTGTTATTAGACCTCATCCTGGAGATTATAAAATTGATGGCTTAAATTATTTTGGTATGATTGCAGGATATTGGTGGAGAGAGAATCCTAAAATGAGTGAAATTTTTTTAAAGGAGTATACTTGTTATAATAAAGCTGTTGATTTTATTCATCAAAAGCATTTTGATGTTGATATAATTCAAATTTGTCCTAATCAATTTTTAAAATCAACGGTTCTTGGTGCTTCTAAATCTAATTTAGAACATGATTATCATTGCGGTATTGAAAAAGGTTTAGATATTATCGATAGTTTTAAGGACTTTTCTTGTTGACTATATTATATGCAATTTTTTTAAAATGAGAACCAGTCTAATTATATCAACTTACAACTGGCCTGAAGCTCTTGATTTAGTCCTTAAAAGTGTATTGTTTCAATCTGTCACTGTTGATGAAATAATTATTGCTGATGATGGTTCATCTAATTCTACCAAGTTGATATTTGAAAAATATAAAAATATTTTTCTTAACTCAATTAATCATATTTGGCATCAAGATATTGGCTTTAGAAAAACAAAAATTCTTAACAAAGCATTTGTAGCTTCTTCTGGTGATTATATAATACAAATTGACGGCGATATTATATTACATGAACATTTTATTAAAGATCATATTAAAAGCGCAGAAAAAAATAAATTTATTCATGGAGGAAGAGTTTTTTTGAATGAGAAAAT
Source organism: Flavobacteriales bacterium (assembly GCA_002701365.1). Lineage (GTDB taxonomy): Bacteria > Bacteroidota > Bacteroidia > Flavobacteriales > TMED113 > SP256. The sequence continues at coordinate 39,977 of NZUK01000038.1, read as the reverse complement.
AACATTAGAAAGATTAAGGAATAAAAATATTAATTTCCATTTTTTTAATCGCGGAGTTAATAATAGAATAAATACTATCTATTCACCTTTTTTGTCAAATTTTTTTAGTTATAAATCTACTACATTAAGGAAGACTCGGGGATGTAATTTTTCTTGTTGGAAAAAGGATTTTGAAAAAATCAATGGTTATAATGAAGATATGTTAGGATGGGGATTAGAGGATTCTGAACTTTCTGCAAGATTAATAAACAATGGTCTTTTTAAGAAAAGATTAAAATTTACAGCTTTGACTTACCATTTGCATCATGAAAATAATTCTAAAAGTGATGTTAAGCGAAATCTGAAGATACTTAAGAATAGTGTAGCTAATAAAATAATTATTTGTAATAAGGGAATCAATCAAAATAAGGTCAGTTAAAATTTTGATTTTTTTCTTTTCTTCTTAGGAGTTGATTTTTGTTGAGAAAACTCTTTGGCTATTTCAATTTTTAAAACAGTACCTCTCCATTTAGTTTTATTTATTTTTTTGATTATTTCTGCTCCGTAATTATTGTCAATTTCAAAAAAAGAAAAACTTTTCATGATATCTATTTTTCCAATAAAAACATCTCTTTTTTTAATTTTCTCATTAATTAGACCTAATATGTTTTGTGCTCCTAGTCCTTGTTTTTTTCCAACATTTATATGGAGTCTTACAGTATCTTGCTTAGATTTTCTCCCCGAGTCTTTTTCTTTGATTTGTTTTAAGTCAGGAGTGTTGTTATAGAAGGATAGAAATCTATTAAACTCCACTGATACAAATTGTTTAATAAGTGTTTCTTTGTCAAGATGATTAAGTTTTTCAGAAATACTTGGCAGATACTTTTCGATTTGCTTGTCTATTGGAGATGTTTGAATTTTATTAATTAAACTTAAAAGTTGTTTTTCACAAATCATATCTCCTGTTGGCATTTGATTTAAAATGATTTTTTTATTAATCATTTTTTCAATTTCTTTTATTTTTTTTATATTTCTATCAGTTGCTATAATAATTGATTCCCCTTTTTTATTAGCTCTAGCTGTTCTTCCTGATCTATGAATATATACTTCATTGTCATCTGGCAAATTATAATTTATGATGTGTGAAATATTATCAACATCTAATCCTCTGGCTGCTACATCAGTAGCTACTAAGATCTCTAGATTTCTTTGTCTAAACTTCTGCATTACATGATCTCTTTGAGATTGAGATAAATCCCCATGAAGTGAGTCTGCGTTGTAGCCATCTTCCATTAATCTACTAGAAACATCTTTGCATTCTCTTCTGGTTCTACAGAATACAATGCCATAAATACTTGGGTTGAAATCGCATAGTCTTCTTAGTGCTGCATATCGTTGTCTATTACTTACAATATAGTATGAATGTGCAATATTTTTTCCTGCTTCATTTCTTTTAGATATTTCAATCATATGAGGTTCCCTCATGTAACTTTTAGATATTTTTAAAACATCTTTTGGCATAGTTGCAGAAAAGAGTAGTGTTTGTTTTTCTTTAGGTGTGTCTTTTAAAATAGTATCAATATCTTGTTTAAATCCCATGTTTAACATCTCATCAGCTTCATCCATTACAACAGCGTTGATTTTTACTAGATTTATTTTGTTTCTTTTAATTAGATCAATTACTCTTCCAGGGGTGCCTACGATAATGTGATTTCCTTTTTTTAAAGCTTGGATTTGTGATTTTATATCTGTTCCTCCATAGACTGCATTGATTTTTACTTTTGTGTTTATTGAAAAACTTTCAAGATCTTTAGTTATTTGCATGCATAATTCTCTAGTAGGACACAATACTATACATTGAGTATAGTTGTGATTGATGTTAGTTTTTTGAATTATTGGTATTCCAAATGCTGCTGTTTTTCCAGTTCCAGTTTGAGCTAAGCCAATAAGATCATTACTTGATTCTAATAAAAAGGGTATAGCCTCATTTTGGATTTCGGTGGTTTCAATAAAGTTTAATTTACTGAGAGATTTTTTTATATGTTGATTGATATCTAATTCTGCAAATTTCATATTTTTCTCATTCTTAAATTAAGTGGAGTGATTTCTAAGTATTCGTCATCTTTTATATATTCCATAGCTTCTTCAAGTGAAAATTCTATCCTGGGTGCAATTTTCATTGCATCGTCTGAACCTGACTTTCTCATGTTTGTTAGTTGCTTTCCTTTTATAAGGTTTACCTCTAGGTCATTTTCTCTATTGTGTTCTCCAATAACTTGGCCTTTATAAATTACTTCAGTAGGTGCAACAAAAAAACGTCCTCGATCTTGTAGTCTATTTAATGCAAAAGAGGTTGCAGGACCTTGCTCTCCAGATGTAAGAGATCCTTTTGTTCTTGTTTCAATACCACCTTTGTACTTTTTAAACTCTCTAAATCGATGTGTCATAATAGCAGTACCTGATGTTGCGGTTAATAGATTATTCCTTAATCCAATTAAACCTCTAGATGGAATATCAAATTCTAAGTGTTGTAAATCACCTTTAGGCTCCATGATTAATAAGTCACCTTTTCGTTTTGTTACTAATTCAATAGCTTTTCCTGAGTGATCTTCAGGAATGTCAATAACTAATGTTTCAAATGGTTCGTGTTTTTCACCATTTACATCTTTTTCAATGACTTTTGGTTTACCAACTTGTAGTTCATATCCTTCTCTTCTCATTGTTTCAATTAGAATGGATAAGTGTAGTATACCTCTTCCAAAGACATTAAATTTATCTTCTGATTCTGTTTCTTCCACTTTTAGGGCTAAATTTTTTTCTGTTTCTTTTATTAACCTATCCCTTATATGTCGAGATGTCACATATTTGCCTTCTTTTCCAAAAAAGGGAGAATTGTTAATTGTGAATAGCATACTCATCGTAGGTTCATCTATTTTGATCCTTGGCAATGGGGTAGGGTCATCTATACTTGCTATTGTGTCACCAATTTCAAAATCATCTATACCTACAATTGCACAAATGTCCCCTGATTTGATTGTTTCTACAGTGGATTTTCCTAATCCTTGAAATTCAAAAACTTCTTTAATGCGAATTTTTTTATTTTCAGATTGTTTACATAATATATAATCTCCACCATTCTTAATGCTACCTTGAAACACTCTTCCAATCGCGATTCTACCTTTAAAGCTAGAGTAGTCTAAGGAAGTTATTTGCATTTTTGTTGACCCTTCTCTACAAGGTGCTTGAGGGATGAATTTTATTATAGCATCTAATAGCACATTTATATTGTCAGTTGGACATTTCCAGTCCGAAGACATCCAACCTTGTTTAGAAGATCCGAATAGTGTTTGAAAATCTAATTGATCCTCAGTTGCATTTAAATTAAACATTAAGTCAAAGACAGATTCCTGAACTAATTCAGGTTGGCAATTTTCTTTGTCTATTTTATTAATGATTAAAATAGGTTTTAAGTTTAGTTCTATTGCTTTCTGAAGCACAAATCTAGTTTGAGGCATTACTCCTTCAAATGCATCAACTAATAATAATACCCCATCAGCCATCTTCAAAACTCTTTCAACTTCTCCTCCAAAATCGGCGTGTCCTGGTGTGTCAATAATATTTATTTTTACGTTTTTGTATGTGACTGATATGTTTTTTGATAAAATTGTAATTCCTCTTTCTCTTTCCAAATCATTATTGTCAAGAATTAATTCATCGCTATTATTTTTAGATTTTTCAATATTGCAAGTTTGAATAATTCGATCCACTAACGTGGTTTTTCCGTGATCGACATGAGCAATGATAGCGATATTTCTTATAGAGTCCATATTTTTTATTTTGTGCAAATATAGTTGCTTAATACACTTTTACTATTGATTATTGTAAATAATAGTAATTGTATTATAATCTATAATTATTTATTTATATTGTTAGTCTAACAATTGTTTGGTTTTTAAATTTGTAACTGTGAGAGGTTTTTTTTGGTTATTATTATTATTATTATTGCCACTTTTATCTAAAAGTCAACATAATTTTTACCTTGGTTTTGGTTCTATTTCTTCTGTCGCAAATTTGAAAAATAACGATGTAAGTCAGCAAAGTCAAAATTTAGACTTTGGAATTTATTATGGCAACAATATTAAGGTCAGTTCTAAATTCATGACTGTTCTTGAGGTTTTTTATTTAAATCAACAAGTTGTTTTGAATCAAAGTCGCACATCAAAATTTGAATTGCATCAAAATATTGGTTTTGGAATAAAGCCAGGTTTTTACTCAGGTAGACATAGCGTGCATTTTTCGGGAGGTATATTAGGCGTTTATGTATTTGATCAACATAATAATGGTAGTCAATTTGATCATTTTGATGAGTCTTTTTATTATGGTCTGGATTATAATTATGATATTACTAATAATATATCATGTAATTTCGGAGTTTTGATTTCTGAATTTAAATCAGACAGCCATTTTTCTGATTTTCAATTAATTGATTTTGCAGTCTTACAATTTGCATTGCATTACAATCTTAAATAGAATTGACATGAATATATTTTGGTTCCGAAGAGATTTAAGATTACATGATAATACTGCCTTAAATGAGGCCTTGAAAAATGGAACTGTTCAGCCTGTCTTTATTTTTGATACAAATATTTTAAGTAAATTAAGTAAAGATGATTCTAGATTAACATTCATTCATTCGATCTTGAGTTCTATTAACAATACTTTAAATAAACATAATGCTAGTGTTATATGTTATTATGGTGATCCTTTAGATGTGTGGAAAAAGATCATGAAAGACTTTGAAATACAAAATGTCTATTGGAATAAGGATTATGAGCCATATGCTATTCGAAGAGACGAATCTGTTATTAAACTTTTAAGTTCAAACAACTTAAAAGTCAATACTTTTAAGGATCAAGTTATTTTTGAAGAGAATGAGGTATTAAAAGTCAATGGAGATCCCTACACAATTTTCACTCCTTATAAGAACAAATGGCTTAGTAATCTTGAAGAAGAAAACGTAGGTTCTTCATTCACTATTCATTCAAAATTAGATTTCACTAAATTTAATTCTTTTAAATCTATTTTTCCTTCACTAAAATCTTTTGGTTTTAATAGATCAAACATACAAGTTCGAGATTTTTCTTTTGAAAAATTAGATAATTACCATGCTACAAGAAATTTTCCTTCCATTGATGAAACATCTTATCTTGGTCCGCATTTAAGATTTGGTACTGTATCAGTAAGAGAATGCGTCAATGCCGCTTTAGATAATAATAGTATCTTTTTATCTGAGCTAATTTGGCGAGAGTTTTTTATGCAAATTTTGTTTCATTTCCCATATGTTGAAAATAAATGTTTTAAGTTAAAGTATGAGGCTGTTAAATGGCGCAATAATAAACAGGAATTTCAGTTTTGGTCTAGTGGAATGACAGGATTTCCGTTAGTGGATGCTGGTATTAGACAATTAAACCAAACTGGATATATGCACAATCGAGTTCGTATGGTCGTAGCTAGTTTTTTAGTTAAACATCTACTAATTGACTGGAGGTGGGGGCAAGATTTTTTTGCTAAAAAGTTACTTGATTTTGAATTGTCTTCTAATAATGGAAATTGGCAATGGGCTGCTGGAACAGGTTGTGATTCTGCTCCTTATTTTAGAATTTTTAATCCAATAAATCAATTATCTAAATTTGATTCCAAAATGTCTTATGTAAATAAATGGATACCTAACTTAAATGAACCATCATATCCTGATCCTATTGTTGACCATAAATTCGCTCGAATAAGATGCTTAGATGTTTATAAGAAGGCCATTAAAATTTAGTTTTTGATTGCTTTAATAATTGAATGTGAATTTTTTGTATTTAGTTGTATGAAGTACTGACCTCTTGTATAATTTGTTAAGTCTATAGATATGGATGTTAGGTCTTCATACTTAGAGACTATATTGTATTGTGATTTATTAATTTCTTGACCTTTGCTATTAATTATTTTAATTTGATCTATCTCATCAATGTTGAGTCTGACTTCAATATTAATAATTCCTTTAGTAGGATTGGGATATGATATATAGATTATGTCGTCTTTGTTGTTTTCAGGTGATATGTTCTGTTTAATTAAGTTTACAAATTTATCAGGTGAAACAACTCTTATGTTATTGTCAAAAAGAGATACACACTTTATTATGCTATCTACAGAGTTGGACCAGTTATGTACAGCTATTAAGCTATATCCATTTTCTGAGTATGGATTTTTTTCCTGATCATTAATTTTGGATGCTAAACTGCTAGTGCTTTCAAAACCTCCCCACAAGTTGTATCTTCCACTGATTACAGGCTTATTATTAATAAATTTTATATTTCCATTTAAACTGGAATAATTAGCAAAGTCATAATAAAACACTGCATTAACTGATTCTTGTTGAACAAATGGATATAAATAAAAATCATTGTCATTATTGCCAATGACATTCACAATTTTTAAATCAGATTTTATCATATAGTCGTTCATTAGGCTTACGTATGCTTCTAGATTCGAGTAAGAGTCTGGATATATGTATGATAGCCCTGATGGACCAGCTATAAAATAATCTTTGCCATCGTATGTGTGTTTAGCTGCTGAATAAATTTTATTCATAACTGTTGGTGCAAGCTCAACTAATGCTGGAGAAATAGTCCATCCTATGTCAATCTGTCCTCTATTTTGATTGCCAAACCATCTTTGGTCAGTGAAAAACCAATTTAATAGCCACTGAATATTATCTCCATCACTCATCACAAAACATACTGTATGGGTATCGTTAATTGTTTCGGTATATGAGTTGTGTTCATTTTGATTTATTGAGTGATTAAAATTTGTTAGAACTGATAAGTTATAGGCGTAGTCTGATGGAAGAACACCTATGCCTTTGATTGAAGCCTTATTGACAGTTTGATATTCATCTGCACCCCATCCTAATAATATGCTATTATTTTGCATTAAGTTTAAAGCGGATTCTGTAAAATCACTATGAATGTTATCATAGAATTGAATAGAGTTAGTAAACACGGAATAATCACCTAAGCACAAATCTTTTACAGGATCTTGATAGGTTATAATTTTTTTATTTATTGATTTTGCATAATTATTTAACACCCAGTTATAATCCTTAGATCTTACATCATGGATCATAGGGATATTAAGTTCGGTCATTAATTTAACATGATTATTAGTAATTGTTATGGCATTATATATGCCCGATAGAGTAGTGGCTATATTACTTGAATGTGTGTGTATGTCGCATAATATGTAGCCTTCTATTTTTGATTTAAATAATGTGATTAATTCTTCAAAGTTATTATTTATTGAATAGTTTGGTATAATATCATAATTTTCAATTAAATCATTTATCCAGATTGAACTTCCAGTGCCTACATCCCTATAGATTAGTGGCTTTTCTTGTGACAGTATTCCTTGTAAACTTTGAATAGCAAGAATTTCATTTTCAGAAAAGTTTTGATCATAAATAACATATAATGTGTCGGGTTTTTGAGAAGTAGGAAATGGACTGTTTAAAATTCTACTGATGTTTTCTTGTGCAAAAGCAAAATTAAAGCATGTTAAAAAAAATAGAAAAAAAAACTTCATTCTTATAGAGAATTTTATTGTAGTTTGTGGCCTGTATATAAAGATATGATTCCTAAATTAATTTGTGTGTGATTACAATTTTTAAATCCAGATTTTTGTAATTTTTTTAGTATTATATTTTCTGAGGGAAATGCCTTGACTGAGTCAATTAGATATTGATATGCATATTTGTCATTGGATATTATTTTTCCCAAGATCGGAACTAAAAACGAGAAGTATATCTTATGTAAATATTTAAAGATCAATTTATTAGGAATAGATGGCTCAATTATTACTATAATTCCATTATTTTTCAAAACCCTATATGACTCCCTTAATCCTTGATCCATGTTTTCAAAATTTCTTAGTCCAAATCCCATTGTGATTGCATTAAAAGATTGATTTTTGAATGGTAACACTTCTGCATCAGCTAATAGAAATGAAATTCTATCTGATAATTTTTTTCTTTCAATCTTTTTTAATCCAATATCAATCATTTTTTTTGAAATGTCTAATCCTGTTATTATTGCATCAGTATATTTAGCTGCCATGATGGCTAGTTCTCCAGTTCCTGTTGCTATATCAAGTATTTTTTTCGGTTTATTGTTGATTTTTTTTACAGCTTTTTTTCTCCATAATACATCCATTTTAAGTGTCATTAATCCATTTAGAAGATCGTAAGTTGGAGCAATATTATCAAACATATTGGTGATTTGGGTTTTTTTATTTTTTAGATTATGATAAGGTTTAATATTCTTCATGATTAATAATTAGTTTGTTAGTAACGTTTGTGCTATATAGTTTGGCATAGTTGTTGTTTTATATAGACATATATAAAAAAAAAATATGAATAAAATGTTTTATCAAAACCAAATTATAAAATTTAATAATCTTATTAGTCTTGATCAACATCATGTTAAATTACTAATTAGAACCAAAAGATATATTGATATTCATTATTTTGAAGATATTAATTTGGATTTATTATCTAAAACTCAAGGTTTATCTAAATATCATTTACTACGGTTGTTTAAATCATTATATGGCACTACTCCAAGACAGTATTTAATAGATAAAAGATTGCAAAAGTCTAAAGAAAATTTACAAAAAGGTATGTCAGTAACTGATTCATGTTATGCCGTGGGGTTTTATAGTACTACGACTTTTTCATCACTTTTTAAAAAGAAAATTGGCGTGTCTCCAAATGAATATAAAAAAAGCAATTATTAAATAATAATTCCTGTATAAAAAATGCAATATAATTAAATCTATTTTTTTGATTTAATATATTATTTTACATTTTGCTGATTTTTTATTTTCTTAGCCTTTGATTTTTAGTACAAAACCATGTTTTTCTTTGGTCAGATGTTTTTAGTGATACAACTTTTGTGTTCTTACTTGAAATTTTTTTTCCATAGATGTTTAGATTAAAAGTGGATTCGTGAAATGGGTTGTGAAAGTCTTTTAACTCTGCACCTCCATGCTTGTAGCTATTTAACATGATTGTCTTAGTTTTTGTTATAAGACTTATTTTTTCAGATCGTGATAATTTAAACCACTTCTCTTCAGGATGTATATTTGAAGCATAAAGAGCTTCTGATTTAATATAATTCCCTACTCCAGGGAAGAATGATTGGTCCATTAAAATCGAACATATTGATCTTTTAGATTTATGACTCTTATCTAAGAATTCAAAGTGTTTTTTAAAATTATACTTACTATTTAATAAATCATACTCTGCAATATGTTTATTTTTTAATTGATTTTTTGTTAAAATTATCATATTTCCAAATTTCCGCACATCCTTAAAAAACAACTCCTTGTAACTATTGTATACACGAAAATGACAATGTTTTAAGTTTTCTTGACTCCACCCCCCAGTCATACCCAGGTGAAAATTAAAAATAGATTTATCATCTAGGTCTATAAAAATATTTTTTCCTATTGTGTAGCTTTTTCGATAATTCTGTAGATTATTTTTAATATGTTTGAATACATTGCTATATTTTTCAAAATAGTATTCACTTATAATCTCAAAATTAATTTCTTTACTCTTTTTGAAAAACGTATTAAAATACGTTGATGCTATTTTTACCTCTGGTCCTTCTGGCATTTTTATGATTATTTTGAATAATTATTTAATAAATTAATAAAAAATTAACACTAATATCTTATAATATTATTTATAGATATTATTAACTTCGCATAAAATTAATTTAAAATATAAAATTATTATGAAAAAATTTACACTGATCATGTCATCGATATTGATGTTTTCATTTGCCTTTTCTCAAGAAACAGAGACTGAGGAAATGTCACAAGAGCAAATAATGCAACAGAAAATGGATGAGCTTTTAAATGAGATTAATGAAATGAAAAGTATTTTTAATCAAGAGAATGCTACATTACAAAGTAAAATCATGATGCTTGAAGAGGCTAATAAAGATTTAGCAAAAGATTTAGGAGATAATTTAGAAAATCAGAAAAGCCAATTTGAAATAAAGTGGAATAATGGTTATAGTATATCTAGTGGTGATGGAATGCATAGTTTAAAATTTGGCGGACGATTAATGTTAGATGAATCAAGATGGGTGCAAGATAAAGGTGAGGCTATGAAGGCTGCTGGAATAAGAAGAGCACGTCTTTATCATGCTGGTCATGTTTATGGCGATATCTTTAGTTATAAGTTTGATTTAGATTTTTCAGGTGCATCTCTTTCTTTTAAAGATATGTATATTGAGATCGACATGAAAGGGTCTAAAAAGTCATGGGGTAAACTTAGATCAGGACACTTTAAGCATCCTTTTGGTTTAGAATCTTTAACTAGTAGTAATAATATGACATTTATGGAAAGATCTTTGCCTAATTCATTATTTCCAGACAGAGGTGCTGGTACAATGTATCACACAACATGCTTTAGTGATAAAATGTCTTTACAATTAGGGGCTTTTTTTGAAGGCAAAGACGAGGAGATGGCAAAAATGGATTTTATGTCAAATGATGCACATAATATTACAGGTAGATTAACTTATTTGCCAATTAATAAAGATGATAAATTATTACATGTTGGTGCATCTTTTGCACGTAGAGTAAATTTAGATCAAACGGGTGAAAATTTAAACATTGAAGTTAAACCAGAAAATAATTTTGCTGACCCTCTACTACATTATAACTCAGAAGCTGATGCAATGAATTTAATTGGAACAGAGATGTCTCTTGTTTTAGGATCTTTATCTTTTCAAGCAGAATACATGATGGGTAATGTCGATGAAATTCACCACCACGATGAAGATCATGGTGAAGATCATAGTGATGATCATGAAGATATTGGAATGTCAGGATATTATGCTCAAGTTAGTTATTTTTTAACTGGTGAAAAAAGACAATATAAGAGTTCATACTCTGGGTTTGGAAGAGTAAATCCAAAGAAAAATTATTTAGATGGCAAATCTTATGGAGCATTAGAATTAGCTATTAGGTATTCAGGAATGAGTTTTGATGCTGATACTTATATGATGGACGAAATGCCACATACAGATCCAGCAAGTCTTAATAATTTTACAGTAGGTCTTAACTGGTATATCAATCCTGCCATGAGAGTTATGTTTAATTATGTAATGGCGACTAAGAAATTTGACGTAGATGGAATGGAAGATGTTAAAGAAAATGCACTTATGTCAAGAATTCAAATTAATTTCTAATTTGGAATTCATTATTAAACAAGAAAGGGAAGTTAATTTAACTTCCTTTTTTTTTAACATTAAATTAACATTGAATAAATATTGAGATAATATAGGTGTTTTATTTTTGCTATATCATTATTAATATTTTTAAAAATTAAATTATGGAAGTTAAAAAAATTGAAATCAGTACTTATTTATATGTTACAATTATGATGGCTGCTTTTTTTACAGCACTTATTTGAATCATATATTTTTTGTTAAAAATTAAATTATTACCCCTAAAATTTTATTATTTTGAAGAAATTTTTATCTAGATTCAGCTATCCAGTTGAGTTGTATGTTCAGAAATCTGAGAGATCTTTTTTAGCTTTTATTGTTTGTTGTTTTTTACTAGCCATGTTTGCTGCACCTTATCCACAGATTGCTATGTGGGTTGGTTTTTTATTTGCTGCCTATGCCGCAGTTGCTAATGATAGTATTCAAACTATTGGAACTTTTATAGCATCTAATCAAGATAAAAAGTGGTGGGTTTTATGGTTGTTTTTGGGCGGTATTTTTGTTTCTACGATTACTTATAGCTGGATGACTGTTGATGTGGTTGGCACTATCAATGAAGCTGGTAAAGCTGTTGGAGATGGTATAGTTGATAGAGATGTTAGTAATGGTCGGTTATCTGCTAAAGGATTTGAGAAAGCTCCAACTTCTTTTCATTTTTTACAAGTTGCAGCACCAGTTTTCTTACTCATATTAACAAGACTAAGAATGCCTGTTTCAACAACGTTCATTCTATTAACATCTTTTGCTGCAACTCCAGCTGCTGTAGGAAAAGTTCTTGCTAAGAGTATGTCTGGCTATATCTTAGCATTTTTAATAGGATTTATTGTTTTTATTACAATAGCTCAATTAGCTAAAAAATACTTTACTGGTAAAGCAAATTTCGGTTGGACGATAGCACAATGGATTACTAGTGGAACTTTATGGTCAGTGTGGTTAATGCAAGATGCTGCTAATATTGCAGTTTATCTTCCTCGAAGTATGAATTTTTTCACTTTTTTTGGTTTTGTCAGTATCATCTTTTTTGGTCTGGGACTTCTGTTATATTATAAAGGTGGAAGAATACAAAAGATTGTAACAGAGAAGTCAGTTGTAACTGATGTTAGATTTGCTACTATTATTGATTTTATTTACTGTATTTTGTTATTTTATTTNAANCTGCATAGNCAAGTGCCTATGAGNACTACTTGGGTCTTTATTGGACTNCTAGGTGGNAGNGAATTGGGTATGGCANTTAGAAGAAGTGGTGAGAATAGTATATTNAAATCATTTAAATTAATATTTAAAGATTTTTCTTTTGCTATGATCGGATTATTGATATCAATTGTTATTGCGATAGGAGTTAATGATCAATTAAGTTTTACCGCTATGATTAAAGATATACCTTCTGAATTTGCATCTGGTATTGCAAAATTCTTTAGTAGACTTGGCTTGTAATAATTATACTAAGTAGTATTTTATGAATTCTGTATATTAGTATAAATTTGATTATTACATATGCTTAATAAAATACTTATCGTAGATGATGAGCCAGATATTATAGAATTTCTAAGATACAATTTAGAAAAAAGTAATTTTATAGTTGACTCTGTTTTCAATGGTAAAGAATGTATAAAAAGACTTAATACTTTTAATCCGGACTTAATTATTTTAGATGTTATGATGCCAAAAATGAATGGCGTTGAAACATGTGAAAACATAAAATCAAATCCTAAATTCAAAGATGTTATTATAGTTTTTTTATCTGCCAGAAATGAGAATTTTTCTCAAATTGCTTGTTATGAAGCAGGTGGGGATGATTTTATATCAAAACCTATTCAACCAAAGTTATTAGTTAAAAAAATTCAAGCAATATTAAAATTAAAAAATGCTATTATTACACATAAAACTATTAATGGTATAACTATTGATCCTGATCGTTATTTGGTGTTGTGTGACGACAAAGAAATTAAGTTACCTAAAAAGCAATTCCAATTATTAAGTCTATTGTTTTCTAAACCTGGGTCAGTTTTTTCAAGAGAAAGTATTATATCAAAAGTATGGGGCAGGGATTACTATATTAGCTCAAGAAATATAGATGTACAGGTCAGAAAGTTGCGAGAGCAGATTGGTTCTGATAAAATACAAACTATAAAAGGTGTTGGCTATAAATTACTAGATCAGTAATTATTCAAATTTAATACTACATCCAATTGACATAAAATTAGATTGATTATCTAAGCCCGTTCCAAATGAGTAATCTAGTTGTAAATTTTTATTCACTAAATAGGTTACCCCTGCATTAATATTAGATGTAATAGCCTGATCTTGATTTATTGTTGGTTTTTTTGTTATTATTTCTCCATATGGCTCAATATAGATATTAACTTTATTATTAATCTCAAAAGCTGATACAAAAGAGTAGGTGAGTTGATTGTTTGAGTTATCCAATGTGTCACTGTTGTGAAAAACATTATATCCAAGATTATAAGCAAAACTTAATTTATTTGTAGATCTATGAGATATACATAGTTTATTCACTATACCAATTTGATGCTCACTCATGCCCATTGATCCGCTTGGTATTATTAGATGAGATAAAAATGCGATTTCAACTGGTTTTATTTCATTGTTGAGTAATTGAATTTTAACACCTAATTCAATATCATTAAAACCTTTTGAAAGGGAATTGTTATCTGTTTGATATTCATATTGACTCAATAGGCGTAGTTCAAGATTTTTAAGTATTCCTATTCTAAATAATGTTGAAGGCCCATATAAATGATTGATATTATTATCTTCAGAAATCAGTATTCCACTTTCAACTTGTATCGCTCCACAGTTAATTACTGACGAACTTTCAGTTTGGTCTGGTCTGTCAGTAATAATATTTTGACCAATACAATTTGTGATAGCTATTAAGCATAATATGACAATCTTGAATTTATTCATATATTTTTTTTTTAATTAGTGGCTAATATATGATATCTTGCTTTAAGTATTTTAATATGTAATTGTTTATGAGATTTTTTTTTATATGTATTTTCCTCTTGTCTTGCAATAATAGCTCTGTACATTCTGATTATTACAAAAATTTAAATGTAGTTAAATCTGTAGTGTCTAGTATTAATATATATTATAACTCTGATAAGCCTCTTGATATTTCTCAGTATTATACAGATGATTTTATTTTTCATAGTTATGCTGCAGGAAATAGCAAAGGACAAGAAACGTTAAAGATGGATTATATTTCTGGATTAGAGAATATGAGGGAGATTGGCGTTTCACTTCACATCGGTCATTCTATTTATTTGCCCGGAATTGATGAGCACACATTTAATTTGGATGGTAGTGTAAGAGTTTATTATGGTGCAAATTTGTCTAATACTAAAAGTAGTGTTGATTTTTCAGGATATCAAACTATAAATTTTAAGAACGGCAAAATAGAAGAAATATGGGAGTGGGCAGATTATGGTGGTGTTCAAAAATCACTTGAAATTATAGAGTGATAAAATAAATAATAGTTGGAATAAAGATTGCGATGTTTAATAATGTTAATTTATAATTATCATTATTTGAGCTATGCCAGTATGCAATCAAAATAAGAGGTATTTGAAAAGGCATCCTTATTAAAGCTTGATCTTTTGTGATTTTTAATATTTCTCTTGCTTCATCAGAACAATACAAATATATATTAGCTGGAAAAACACATATTAATAAAATTATAATACCCCAACTTGCTATTTTTCTTGTCTTATTAAATAATAGTAATAACCCAAATAACACTTCGAAAAAGCCACTTATATATATGAGTTCCTTGTGAAAAGGAATATATGGTGGCATAATCGCCATAAAAAAATTTAAATCAGTAAAGTGTTTTATTCCTATGATAATATACATAACACTCATTATATATATTGTACATAGTTTAATTTTATATAATAATTTTTTATTATCTAAATTCAATTTAATTTTTATTTAAAAATACTGATTTATACCAAAACTAATTTAATTATCTTTGAATTATGAAAAACATAACTTTACTATTATTAATGCCACTGTTTGTGGTTTCTCAACAAATATTTGATTCACAAATTGTTTATCAAGATTCAGAAGGTCTTTTTGATGAAAGTATTGTTAGAGATTTAAGTTTAAATTTCTATGATTCAGATTATAATGATTTTTTAATTGATTCATGGTTTAGTAATACTAAATTGAGAAAAGCTTCTAGCTTTGACCTAGATGGTATAAGTTATGATAGTGTTGCTGTAAGATATAAAGGTAATTCTACTTTTTACATCCCTTGGTCAGTTGGCAATATCAAACTACCATTTAATATTGATATAAATCAATATAATGGTAATCAAAATATTCTTGGTTATCAAAAAATTAAATTAGCAAATGCATTATTTGACCCATCAATGAGAAAAGAAATTACAGGTTTCTCAGTTTATAGAGAATATCTTCCTTCACCTCAGTCAAATTTTATAAACCTTTCAGTCAATGATGAAAATATTGGTCTTTATGTTAACACTGAGTCTATTAACTTAGATTTCATGGAAAAACATTTTAATGAAAATGATGGTGTTTTTTTTAAGTGTGAGTCTCAAGATCTGTTTGGTGTTGATGCTGGTTCATTAGTTTCATCTTTAGATTATAGGGGTGTAGACAGTGTTGATTATTATGAGAGTTATGAATTAAAAAGTGATTATGGATGGGCAGAATTAATACAGATGATTTATACTTTAAATAACGATATTGAAAATATTGAAAAGTATTTAAATGTTGATAGAGTATTATGGTATATGGCTGTTAATACAGCTATTTTAAATGCAGATACATATAATTTAGTTAATATTAGAAATTATTATATGTACCAAACAAATAATGGTCAATTTCAAATTATACCTTGGGATGTAAGTGAGTCATTTATTGGTGCATTATTTTGGTGGTGGGGTGATCCTCAAAATTTATATGAAGCTAACCCTTATTATGGATATGATCCTTATGTTGAAGACAGACCTCTTATTTATAATCTTCTGTCAGTAGATAGGTATAAAGAGAATTATGATGCGCATTTAAGGACTATTATTGATCAGATATTAAATACAAACTTCATATATGATAAAGTTTATAGTCTTGGTGAAGTTGCATCTGATCTTGCGGAAAATGATCAAAATACATTTTTTGGGGATGGGTTTTCTTCAAATGTAGATGAGGATTATTGGTTTTTTGATGGTTCTGCGTGGAATACACTAGGCGGTATACTAAATACAATGGAAGAGCGTACCAATTTTTTAAATAATCATCCTATAATGAGCGCTTCAACACCAATTATAGAATATGTTGATCAAAATGTAGAATTTCCCACTAGTTTAGATCAAGTTGTGATATCATCAAAAATTGAAAATGCATCAGAGGTTGAATTAATGGTGACAACGCAGTCTGATCATTTTAATTTTATTTCTTTTGACATGAACGACTCTGGTATTGAAGGTGATTTAATTGCTGGGGATCAGATATATTCTGCGACTATTCCTTTTTCTAATAGTGGTGACTATGTTCAGTATTATATTAGAGCATCTAATAATGAAGGCGTGGTACTTTCTCCTGAAAAAGCAGAATTTGAATTTTATTTCTATACTGTTGAATATCAGCTTATAAGTTCAAATATTGTAATAAATGAAATTATGGCTTCTAATGATAATACTATTGCTGATGAGTTTGGTGAGTTTGATGACTGGATTGAAATTTACAATAAGGGAAGTGTTTCTATTGATATGTCTAATTATCATTTAAGTGATGATATTACAAATTTAGAAAAATACACATTTCCAAGTATTGCCCTTGGACCTAATGAGTATTATATTGTTTGGGCTGATGATGATGAAGAAGATCAAGGTGATAATCATGCTACTTTTAAATTATCATCTTCTGGTGAAGAATTATATTTATCAGATGAAAATCTAAATATTATAGATGGTTTTGAATTTGGTCCTCAAGAAGTAGATATGGGCTATGCTCGTGTTCCTAATGGTGTTGGTGATTTCGTTACGCAGAGTCCAACTTTTTCAAGTAATAATGATGATTTTGCATCATTAAATGTAGTACTTTCAAACACAAAAAAAGTAATTCAGGTTATAGATATAATTGGTAGGGATATTACTTATGATAGTAAAAAATTTCTATTATATATTTATAATGATGGTAGCGTGGAAAAAAAATATATAGTAGAATAAAGTATTATTTTAAAGCTCCGAAAGGTTGTCAACCCTTTAGTTTACCCCCGTAGAATGCGACGAATTGCACAGAGCTATTAAAATAATTACTTATTATAGTTCAATAATCGTGCCAAATTAGTTTTAATAATGTTTTAAATTATAATTTAATCTGAAAATAAGTTAAAATTAACTTTTAAATTAATATTGTATCTCAATGTTTTTAATGCCTTGAAATCACTAAGTCCAGATTCTGTATATATAGGCAGATATATGTTTAAACCATCTGTGATTGTTAAATGTAAACCTGATCCATATGCAATTTCATGACCATTGGTGCCGCCCTCAATATATATATTTAAAAAATTAGATAAACTATATTCTAGATTAATAGAAGATAAGTATGACTCTGACGATAAATTAGTTATGTGTTTAATACCCCCTTCACGGTTCTTAATTTGTTGACTTAAAAATCCGTCAGTTTCACTTCTGCCTATAAAATTATGGAAAAAACCATAATCCTTAGATCCATTCCATGCACTCATTTGTATATCATAAATATGATTATTTGAATTTACTATGCCAAGATAATATCTTGCAGTAATTTTTCTTTTTTGATTGACTCGATATTTATAATTTACTTGAAAACTAATTTTTTTAAATTCTTTACTAAATTCACCAGTAATATTTAATGTGTAAGGTGTTATTAAATTTTTATTTTTTAATGACCATGACGAGGTGAATAAATTAATTTTTTCAATTTCTTTTTCAAGTATAATTAAGCTGTTTTTAGACGAAAAATCGAATAATCCTCTAGGATTTTTTTTGTTAAAATAATAGTTTATGAAAGGTTCTATTTTTTTATATGTTAAATCTGTTTCGTAGCCAAATTTACTTATTGAAATACCAGTTTCTATTTTTTTTATAAAACTATTTCTAGTATAATGCTTGTACAGTATTTCTGCATTTCCTGATAATGTTTTTAAACCAGTGCTATACATTGGATTTGCTTTAAAAATCAGCCCAGAATTAGGAAGAAATTGATTGTAAAATTTTATACCTATTATTGTTTTATCATAATAGTTTAATTTTATATTTGGATGATAAAAAATCTGTGTTTTTGTTTGATCATATAAACTTCCTAAAAACTGAAAACGTAAAGGTTTAATTTTCTTAAATAAGCCTTTAGTTTTAATGATATTATTATTGTTTTTTATTTCATACATTTTGTGATTTGCATCAATCTGAATAAAATCGTAATCTAAATTTTTATAATTGATTTTTTTTGTATCTGTAAATCCTTCAATCCATATTGTGTTTTGAATGCTTTGGTCTTTAATTCCGCTAATGCTTAAAGGACTTGCTATTTCTCCTTTATTCTTTATAGTAATTATAAAATCATCCTGATTATCTTTAATATCTTTTATGGTATAATCAATTTTTTTTGTTGTTTGTATTAAGTCATAAAAAAACCAATCTAGGTTTTTGTCCGTGTGTTTTTCAAAAATTAATTTTAAATCTTCTGGTGTTGGATGTTTAAATTTCCACGATTTAAAATATTCTTGCATACATTTGTCAAATAATTCTTGACCTAAATATGAAGCTAAATATCTAAAAACTAAAGATGCTTTAGTATATACAATTCCCCAGTAGTTGTCAACTATGTACTTTTCAGATGACAATTCAATTGGTTGGTCTTTTTCTCTATGAGCATTTATGTTAATTAATTGTCTATACGTTTCACTTGTTTTGTAGTTATTAATATTTAATATTTTTTTAATAAAATCAGGGATAGATTCAAATAATATATTATGTTCGGGATACTTGTTTTGCATATATCTTTGCTCATAATAACTATTAATACCTTCATCCATCCATGGATGTTTTCTTTCATTTGTTCCTATGATTCCATAGAACCAATTGTGACCAACTTCGTGTACAATTACCTCTTCAAGTGCCTTTGCTGTTCCACTTTCTCCGATTATGGTTACATTAGGGTATTCCATTCCACCACCTGCACTAATTGTACCATCTACAGCTGTACATTGTTTATAAGGATATTCCCCATTCCATAAAGAGTAGTAATAAATAGCATCATGCATATATTCAATGGAATTTTCCCACAATTCAGCCTCATTATTTGTGAACATTGTCCAAATTGTTACTTTTCTTTTTGAATAGGGTAGTTCAACTTCACCTTTTAGTACATGGAATCTTTTATCAGCAAACCAGGCAAAATCGTGAATATTTTTTTGTTTGTAATACAGTGTTTTTGTTTTTTCACTTGACTCTGGAAATAATAATGCTGTATTAAAATTTCTAATTCCATTAGCTGCTTTATTGTTTAGAAAATCAATTTCTTCTTTATTTTGTAAATCTCCTGTCGCTCCAACTATGTAGTTTTCGGGAATAGTTATTCGAACCTCAAATGTGCCAAATTCTGAGTAAAATTCACCTTGATCCAAATATGGCATTATATGCCATCCATCCTTGTCATATACAGCTGGTTTGGGATACCATTGTGTTATCATGTATGATTGATCGACATGACCTAATCTTGAAAACTGACCATCTGGTATTTTTACAAAAAATGGAGTAGAAATAGTTACTTTTTCATTAGGTTTTAAAGACGAATTAAGTGTGATTTTACAGATGTCAATATTTTTTTCATGATAGTTCCATTTTACAGGTTTACCGTCGACTTTAAATTCTAAACTGTCAATGTATCCTTGTTCTTCGTTAGATGAGTAATATAATTTATCATCTCCATTTTCTATTTTTTGCCTTGATAAGGCTGTGTTTTTGTTTTTATATGCATTAGGCCAAAGGTGAATCCATATAAAACTTAAAGTGTCTTCAGAGTGATTTTTATATTCAATTTTTTCAAAACCACTTAAACTATGTTCGACATCATTTAATGAGACATCAATAATATAATTTGTTTCTTGTTGAAAGTAATCTTGAGCACTTATATAGTTAAGTGATAGATATAAAAAAATAAATATTACTTTTTTCAATATTTTGTTTTTAAAAATAAAAAAAGGCCCACAAGGGCCTTTTTTTTATAAAATCATTTATTTAAACAGCTGCGTAAACAAGGAAGTTAAGGGCTAGTATTAGAATTAACCATGCTCCAAAACCTTTCCATGCGCTTGATGTATCTCCATCAAAGATCCAAACAAGTAAAACACCTAATAATCCAAGTAGGAATCCAACTAGGAATGAACCCCATTCAACATCAGATTTAAAAGATTCTTTAACAGAATCTATAAAAGAAGTTTTATCATTTTCTCCTAAATCTGAAACTGGAAATGATATTTCACTTTTTACAACTGTATTAGTTTTTGCATTTTCTAATACTGGAAAAGAAGCAAAAGAAAAAGTGTAAACTAGCGTCAATAAAAAAGTAAATAAAATAGATTTTTTCATAATTTTAATTTTTATTTATTTATAATCATTCCGAATTTAACAGAATTATTTTGAAACTACAACAATTATTATTCTTTTTATCTCTTTCTTTATCAATGTCTTATGCTCAAGATACTTTAATATATCAAGGTTTTTTAGTGACCAGCGAAACTGGAATAATGTATCCATATAAGCTAAAAATATCACAAGAAAATTCAAATATTGAAGGTTTTTCAATCACAAACGAGAATCTTGATAATGAAACCACAAACAAAATTATTGGTTCTTACATTAAGAAAAATAAAATACTAGAATTAAAAGAAAAACATATTGTTGAAACTAGCTCTACTGAAAGTTTAAAAAATTTTTGTTTTTTACAATTAAATTTAACAATGAAGAAAAAAGAGTTGAAGGGTTCATTTGTAGGATATTTTAAAGATAGTACGATATGTTCAACGGGCGATGTTTTGTTAATTGAGGACAAGGTTATTCAAAAAAAAATTAAAAAATTAGAAAAAGTCATACCAAAAGAAGAATTGAAAAAAATTCAGAATGAAATCAATAAACATGTTATTGATAAAAATGAGCCTAATCAAGTTGTGGACATTACAGAACCACTATCTAATAATGATATTTTTTCTGCCTCATTTTCTGATCCTTTTACTTTTTCAGTATGGGATTCTCAAAAAGAAGATGGTGACATGATTAAAGTATTAGTTGATGATAGAGTCTTATTAGATGACTTTGTTATTACAAACACTAAACATGTGATTAAATTTTATGATTATAAAAAAACATCATATTTTAAAATAATTGCAAAAAATGTAGGATCTCGCCCCCCGAATAGTGTCAATATAGAATTAAAATCAAATAAGAAAGAAATTCAGTTACAGTCAAAATTAGATTCTTCAGAGTATGTTTATATTAAAATTAACTAAATATTTGATTCATTTTCTTTTCTCTATAATCAAATATTTGATGGAGTTTCTTTTTTAAGTAAATAGAATTTACAAATTTTCCAATTATTCCAAATGGTGGCACATATGTTACTATATCTTCCATAACTACACCTTTTTTCTCACGTTTTAAAATATGCTCATGATGCCACATTCTATAGGGGCCAAAACGTTGTTCGTCAATAAATGATTTGTGTTCATGTACATGGGTTATTTCTGTGACCCATGTTAGAGGTATTTTCATCATAGGAGATACTGTATATTCAATAATCATTCCCTCATATATTTGAGAATTTAGTTCAGGGCTTGTGATTTTGAAATTCATATAATCTGGAGTGATTTTTTTTAAATTTTGTGGATTTGATGCAAAATCCCATATAGTTTTGACATCACTTTTAATCAGTAAATTTCTTTTTATTTGGTAAATCATAATAATTATTAAATATAATGTTTTACATAAGTTATATATTTGTGTTATGAGATTTTTTTTTCAATTATTATTGTTTCCATTTATAGTTTTTTCCCAAGTAATTGATTTTAGTTTAGAACAAACATGGTCTATGTATGATGTGCAAGATATTTATACATTCTCTTTTTTGCCTGATTATGTTGGAGATATTAATTACCCGGTTGAAGCTTATAAAATTTCTTATTTAACACCTAATGAAGATGGAGACTCTGTAATTGCTTCTGGTGTTATTTTTATTCCTGTTGAATCTACATGTCCTTTACCTATGTTAAGTTGGCAACATGGCACAATTGTTTCAGATGATGCTGCTCCTTCAGAAAAAATAGACGACAATATTATTGGTGTAGTTTCTGCATCTCATGGTTATGTCGTTGTGATGAGTGATTACCTGGGTTTAGGGTCAGGAGAGGGTTTTCATAATTATTGTCATTCAAGTACAGAAGCAAGTGCAGTTATAGATTTAATTATAAATAGTAAAGATTTAATAAGTTCTTTTGGATTAGAGTTAAATGATCAATTATTTTTAATGGGGTATTCTCAAGGTGGTCATGCAACAATGGCTACTGTGAAGGAAATTGAAGCTAATTGGAGTGATGAGTTAGTTATTACAGCATCTTCCCCTATGGCTGGTCCATATAGTATGTCAGAAGCTCAGATAGCGACATTAGTTTCTGAAGGCTATCCGAACCCTGGCTATTTTCCATATGTTATTTTTTCTTATCAAAATGTATATGATAATATTTATGAAAATAAATCTGATCTTTTTAAAGATGGATTTGAAAATTTATTAGATATGTATGACGGCACTTATTCTATGAGTGAAATTAATAATGAAATTTGGTCTATTGCTAATGACTTATATAATATTCCTTCATCAGAATTTATGCCATTTGATATGTTTGATCTAGATTATTTTTTTAATTTTTCTCAAGATGAAAATCATCCTTTTCGTTTAGCTTTAGAAGCAAATGATTTATTAAATTTCATACCTCAATCTCCAATGAGTATTATTCATTGTAATGGTGACGATAATGTGCCTTATGAAAATGCATTAATGGCTTATGATAACTTTGAATCACTTGCTCAAGAGGAACTTATCTTATTAGATGGAGGAAATTTTAATCATAATGAGTGTGCTTCATCTTCTATTATTTCTGGAAAATTATTCTTTGATACATATGCTCAATTTTGCAATCAGTCATTAATTGAAGATAATAGAGGTATAGAAAATGTATCTTTATTATTTGATGTCTTAGGCAGAAATGTTATTAGTTCTTCTAACTCTTCTTTTCTGTTTAAAAAATATGATAATGGCTCCTTTGAAAAGATTTTTGTAATTTTTTAGTATTCAATCCATCCATTAATAGGAAAGTATGTTGGGAGATAAGCTTGACTCTTAATTATTCTAGCTCCGAAAATACCATATCCTTCATTAATATTCGAATTAATAAATATAGGTTCACTGTCAAATATAAAGTTGTTATTGTCTCTGTTTTGTTCTCTTCTAGTTACATTAAAATTGTATAAATTTTCACTGTAAGAAGTTATTTCTATATAAAAATGACTAAATGCACCTTCTGGTTTATCAACTTCTACAAAAAAATCTTTTTCTTGTCCCTCAAATAATTCATCAGTAAAATAACCTCCTCTTCCTTCATAGTAATTGTTATTTGATCCATATCTATTAATTGGTATAAGAAAAGAAGGGTCCTGAACTTTGTAGATACAAGATTTAATCTTGTCATCTAGTACTGCAACTATCCTCAATCTGTAATAATTGTTTTGATTTGGTGTATCCTCTATTTTAATATTTAAATCACATAATTTATGCCTTGCAACAGAATCTAATTTGCCGCTTAAATTGAAATTTTCAATTGTATAATTAAAGTTGTTAGGTGTTGTTTCCAATGCGGTTATTTCTGGATGATTATTTGTGCTTACAACTAACCTGTAGGTGGTGTTTTCTTTAGGAATAAATTTTCTATTATTATAACAATAACAATTATTACTAAACTCTAATTCATATTGATTGATAATTGAATTGTTTGGTATATTTAACTCTTGGATTGTAGCGGTTGCATTATTAATTGCAGGAACACTATCTGTATAGATGTATTGATCTGATGAACCCATGCCGTCAATTGAATTTGAAACGTGTGCTGAAAAATTTTCCAAGCCATTTTTTCCTGGTGTTATATAACTATTTATCACAAGTTTTGATTCTATTGATGGTATTTCAATTTTAAGAGCAGTTTCACAATTGCTGAGAATAAATAAAGTATTTATTATTATAAGTAATTTTTTCATATTTAAAATTTAAAACTATATCTAATTGAAGGTATAATAGGGAACAAGCTAACCTGTCTTGCTTCTCTTTGTCTAATTCCATTTACTCTTTCTTCTTGTAGGTAAATAAAAAATGGATTTTTTCGATTGTAGACATTGTATATTGAGATAGTCCAAGTTCTTTCCCCCCAATTTGTGTTTTTATGGAAATTACATCCAATATCTAATCGGTGATATGGTCTCATTCTAAAGCTATTTTTTTCACCATAGTCAAAATATTGTGAAAAATTTTCATCCCCCTCTAGCAAACTTCCAGAAACTAAATATTGTGCAATTGGCATTGTAATTGCATTTCCAGTTCCATAAACAAATGTAGCGCTTAAGTCAATGCCTTTTTTTAGGTTGTATGAGGATACAATTGATAAGTCATGCCTTCTGTCAAATTTGTAATTATATTCATTGCCTAAATTAATATTATCAAATTGTCTTGTGCTTTTTGATAAGGTGTATCCAATCCATCCTGTTAGTTTTCCCGATTTTTTGTTAACATAGAATTCTAAACCTCTAGATACTCCTGTTCCATTCATTTCTATTCTTTCTTCCCATGATGAATAGTTTGAAAACAGGATATTACTCCCTTCTGAAAAGGTGATTAGGTCACTCATTTTCTTGTAGTATAATTCTATACTTGATTCAAATAAATGTTTTTTTACAAGCTGAATTTCAAAATTATTATTATATCCAATGACAAATTGTTGAGATTTTTGAGGTTTCACAACGTCTGTTGATGGAACCCACATATCATTGGGTAAACCAAAACTTGAGTTGGCTAATAAATGAATATTCTGTTGCATATTTGCATATGATATTTTAAATGATTGATTTGAGTTAATTAAATATCTTGCAGATAATCTAGGTTGTGTTGAATGGTATAGTGTTTGATTGACGTGAAAAATTCCGTGATGTAATCCAATATTAGTAGATAATCTTTCATTTATCTGAAATAGATCCTCTAAATATAAATATGCTTCATCTGGTTTTAATATTTCTGAAAAAATTATTAATGTATCAACTTGATAGTTTTCATAATCTGCATAAAAATCCATAAATCCAGGAAAGAAATTATGCTTGACATATGATCCTCCAAATTTTAAATTATGTTTTTTGTTAACGTTGTAGTCTATATTAAATTTAATTCCCAAATCCTCTATGCCACTTCTGTATAAATAATCACTCTCCTCAATTAAGGAAATTGTTTCATCAGGGTATTGGTTAATTGTCTCATTGTTTGTTCTTATTATATTGTCAAATTTATATTTTCCATAAATAAAACTTGTGTTTATGAATATTTTATCATTAAAAATATGATTCCATTTTATTGCCATTGTTAGATTAGACCAGGATAGCCCAAATTGAGTGTTAGATTGAAATTGTTGTTCGTTAAATTCTTTTGCTATATAGTCTGTTGAGTTATCACTTATCTCACCAAAAAAAACATCTTTTCCTGAGTATAAACTAATAAATAATCTATTCTTTTCAGAAAATTTATGATTTATTTTAGTGTTTAAATCATAGAAGTAGTAATTGCCTTCTCCATTAAAGTCAATTTTATTTTCTAATGCATTAACTATAGGTTTTTTAAAAAGATCTAGCCATGTTCTTCTAGCTGAAACCAATATTGAGGTTTTATCTTTTTTGATTGGGCCTTGAATTGTTAATTTTCCAGAAATTACTCCTATCCCTCCTTCAACTTTCCATTCTTTCATGTTTCCATCTTTCATGTTGATTTCTAGAACTGATGACAGTCTTCCGCCATATCTCGCAGGGAATCCACCTTTTGTTAGTTTTATGTTTTTTATTGCATCATCATTAAATACAGAAAAAAAACCTAATAGATGTGATGCGTGATATATATTAACACCATCTAGTAATAATAAGTTTTGATCAGGACCACCACCTCTTACATAAAATCCGCTTGAACCCTCACTTCCAGATTGAACACCTGGTAAAAGTTGTATAGATTTTAAAACATCTTTTTCTCCAAGTAATGCAGGTATTTTTTTTATTTGTTTAGCGGATAGGTTAATAACACTACTTTGAACAGATTTTACATTATTCTCATCACCTTCTAGAACTATATTATTTAGTATTGTTGAATTAGGATTAAGGATGAAGTTATGGTTTAAGTTATAATTGCCTTTTATTACTAGTGTGTCACTTTGGTAACCTATGTATGAGCAAATAATAGTATTTTCACCCTTGGGTAAACTCAAATTAAAATATCCATAATTATTAGACACTGTTCCTTCCTTGGTTATCTCGCTATATACGTTAGCTCCAATTAATGTCTCACCTGTTTTTTTATCGCTAATATAGCCTGAAACAACGATGTGATTTTGACCTATAACAGGGCTGATTGATAAAAAAAATATGATTAGAATTCTCAATGCCTTTTACTTTTTTTTCATATTAGTACAGTGTTAATTATTTTTGATGTTATTTCCAGTATTTTGGTGAAAAAAACAGCATTCCAAAATTTTCACAATTTTTTTTGCCCGTATTTTTATGATGTATTTTATGCGCCTTTCGGAGTCCATTTAAATATTTTGATGATGTATTCCTAAATACTTTAAATCGTTGATGAATAAAAATATCATGTATTGTGAAGTAAGCAAATCCATATAGTGTAATGCCTAGTCCAGCCCAGAAGAAATAACTTAAATCAGAAACTCCTGTCATAATTAAAATAATTCCTGGAGCTGCAAAAATTAAAAAGAAATAGTCATTTTTTTGAAAAATATATTTTTTTTTTGGCTGATGATGGTCTCGGTGTAGCTCCCAAAGTATTCCATGCATGATATACTTGTGAGTAAACCATGCAACAAACTCCATAGCTATGAATGAAATAATAGTTATTGAAATATTTATAATAGTCATATTTTATAGTTTGTTCATTTTTAATTTAATAATACTATCTTTTTCTTTATTTGTGCCGTTTTTGTGAATAAATATAGAATCTTCTTTCGTGTTCTGACTATAGTTTAAAAAATCAGGTATACCTTTTTGAATGCAATATCTAAGAAATCTAATTTCTGATGATTCTATGTTTTCCTCTACGGCTTCCTCAAGTATTTTTTTACCGTCCTTAAAACTCTTCCATTTTTTATAAATTGATTTTGCATGTTTGCTTTGTAATATTAATGCCGCTCCAAAATATGCCTTTTGTACTGAAGATGCGTGATCCTTGCAATAAGACAGTAATAATTCACATTTTTTTTTGTCATACACAGATTGTATAAAAAGATTTTGATATTGAACTTCTTGGCAATATGAAATAATTGGAAAAAATAATAGGATTATATATTTCATATTAAATTCAATTGATTTTGAATTTTAGATTTTAATAATAATGTGAACTTAATAAAGTTATTAATACGAATTCGATCTTTTAGTATGTCTTTAGGAGATTTTTTTTTGATTTTAATGAGGAGTTCTATGTAGTATAGATATGCTAGGTAAACACCGCCTCTTGATTTTTGTGGAAGTTTCTTTATTCCTTTTAATCCTTCTTTAAAATCTTTCTTAATATCTAGTTCAATTAATTCTTTGTTTTTGGTATTGAAATTATTCATATTAATATTAGGAAAATATATTCTTCCCAGCTTAACATAGTCACTATTGAGATCTCTTAGGAAATTTATTTTTTGAAAAGCAGAACCTAGTTTTTGAGCTGCTGGTTTTAATTCTTCGTATAATTTTCTATTTTTTTGTACAAATACTTTTAAGCACATTAAGCCTACTACTTCTGCAGAGCCTAAGATGTATTTTTCATATTTTTCTTGATTATAATCTATTTCGTCTAAATCCATATACATGCTTTCAAGAAAATATTTAATTAAAGTGTGGTCAATATTATATTGATTAACTACATGTTGAAAACTATTTAGTATTGGGTTTAAACTAATTTTATGTTTTATTGCATCAAAACAATCATCTTCAAATTTTTTCAATAACTTATATTTGTCATATTCGTGAAAACTGTCTACTATCTCATCTGCAAATCTGACAAAACCATATATGCTATATATTGGATCGTGTAATTCTGAATCCAAAGTTTGAATCCCAAGAGTAAAGCTTGTGCTATATGTTTGTGTTGTTAGTTTACTGCATTCTTTTGATAATGTAATAAATAGTGAATTCATTTTATTTTATGTTTTTCTGCAATTAGCTTAGCAACAACTTGTCCAGAGATTAAGGACGGTGGTACACCTGGTCCAGGAACTGTAAGTTGTCCAGTGTAATATAGATTAGATACGTTTTTATTAATGATACTTGGTTTGAAATTTGCTGTTTGAAAAAGTGTATTAGCAAGACCATATGCATTTCCTTTGTAAGCATTATAATCAGTTTTAAAATCATTTACACAATAACTTTTTTTATAAATTATAGATTCCATTATATTTTCGCCACAATACTTTTCTAGTCTTTTTATCATTAATTTAAAGTATTTTTCGCGCAAATGATCATTGTCTTCTGATCCAGGACTGATAGGTATTAATAGGAATAGATTTTCTTTTCCTTCTAAAGCTACTGTAGGGTCTGTTTTAGACGGGCAGCAAGCGTAAAATAACGGATTTTCTGGCCAGTTTTTATCGGTATATATATCTTTAATATGTTTTTCTATATCAGCATCAAAAAATAAATTATGGTGAATTAGTTTTTTTAATTTTTTATTAATTCCAAGATAAAATAACAAACATGATGGTGAGAACACTTTTTTATTCCAGTATTTTTCAGAGTAATTTCTGTATTGACTTTCTAATAATTTATTTTCAATATGGTGATAGTCAGCTGATGCAACTATAATGTCAGATGCATATGTTTGTGTTTGTGTTTCTATTTGATAAGCTTTGTTGTTATGGATATGAATTTTTTGAACATCTTCGTTCGTATATATTTTAACTCCTAACTCTTTACATAATCTTGCCATACCACTAATTACTTTATGAAAGCCTCCCATTGGATAATATGTTCCCTGAACAAAGCCAGAATATGCCATTAAACTATAAAGGGCAGGGGTTTCTTTAGGTGCTGTTCCGAGAAATAATACGGGAAATTCTAGTAATGTTCTAATCTTCTTATCCTTAAAATACTTTGCTACGTGTTTTTTGTAAGATGAAAAAACCTGGAGTTTAACTAGATTTTTAAAAATGTCTATTTTGAATAATTCATTAAATGATATACCAGGTTCATAAATTAAGGAATCCATGCTGAAATCATATTTAAATTTTGCTTCATTCATGAACTTTTTGAGTTTGTTAGAAGATCCTGGTTCTATTTGTTCAAATAACTCTTCTAATTTAGTATATGATGAAGGAATTGAAATTGTTTTATGATCATTAAATATCATTTGAAATCCTGGGTCTAGTTTAACTAGATCAAAATAGTCAGATGTTGATTTATTAAATTGATTAAAAAATTTCTCAAATACATCTGGCATCCAATACCAACTTGGTCCCATGTCAAATACGAAATCTTGACTTGAGAATTGTCTGGCTCTACCTCCAATTTGTAAGTTTTTTTCAATAATAGATACATTAT
Source organism: Flavobacteriales bacterium (assembly GCA_002701365.1). GTDB lineage: Bacteria > Bacteroidota > Bacteroidia > Flavobacteriales > TMED113 > SP256. Next base: position 9,739 of record NZUK01000038.1, on the reverse strand, counting down.
ATCCTTTTTGAGCTAGTTGAGCTGCTGCACTTAGTCCTGCGAATCCTCCGCCTATAATTATTGTTTTCATGTTTTATATTTTGAATCTTAGACCTATGTAAGCTTCAATTCCTTTTGTTGGTCCCCAAACACCATGAGATGAATCAAAGCCAGGGTCAAATGGTTGATGCGCATTAATTATTGGATCTTTCTGTATGAAGTTTAGAATATTTTCAGCACCAAAATAAACTTCAATTCTATCCATTTTTTGTGTGATTTGTGCATTTAAAATTGTGTATGTTGAGGAGAAGTTTTCATTATGATGATCAATTATATTTTCTTCATTGTAAATTAATTTTTTTGGACCAAAAATATGTGCATTAATATCAATTTGCCAGCTTTTATTGATTGGTTGATAAGATATTGTACTAAGTACATGGTGCTTTGAGTTGAAAGGTAACTCTTCTTTCTTCCCAGATTCATTTACTCTAAATACATTTAAATAATTATAAGCAAATTTTAGACCTAAAGAATTGAACAGTTCGATTCCAATTTCAGCTTGAAATGAATTGCTAGTTTTTTTATTTTGAGAACTTACAACATGTATAGTATTGTAATTACTATATTCATTGTGGTCTGCTCCATGATAGTCTATGAACATGTAGTTTTTAAAAATAGTTTTATAGAAATCTAGAATAATTTGAAATTCGGCATCCTCTTTATATATAGCATGTAGTAAATTTACTCCAAAGTTCCATGCTTCTTCAGGCTGTAAATCACTGTCAATATCAATGTCTTGATTGTAAGCTAATAGATTTATGTGCTCACTGTAAGTGTTAATTGTTTTCCATCCTTTTCCAGCGCTTGCTCTTAAAAAAGTATTTTCAGATAAATTATATTTTAGTAATGTTCTGGGCGTTACAAAGAAATCAAATTCGTTATGATAATCTAATCTTAAACCTAATATTAATTCAGCTTTTTTATCCCATTTAAAATTATTTTCTATAAAAAATCCAGATATGTTCTCATCTTTTAATTCCTCAAAATCTATTTTATTATTTATTGTTGATGAAATAGTTTCATTTAATTTCAATTTCCTATTACTTAAACCATATGAAAGTTTATTATTATTCCATTCTTTAATTAAAGAAATATTTGCATAATATGTATTTTGGTTAGCTAAGTATTCTCTATTTCCAAAAAATGAATTTTGTTTATGCGTAGAATAAAAATATTCAAATAAAAAATCATTTTTTGTATTTATTTTATAAGATAGTTTTTGATAGATTTCGGGTTGTTCAAAACTAATTACTTGTCCATATACTTCGCTTCCTCCCATATGTAGATTTGGTGTAAAGTTAAATTCTCCTCCAACTCTTGATTCATTAAGGTATCGCAGGCTAATACTTGTGTATAATTTTTTGTTGATACTTTGATAAGAGGATTTGCTATAAAATGAATTCTTTTGAGTTAGAGGTATATCAAGGAAACCGTCTTTATTATGATCTATTTTTTTTCCAGGTTGAGTAGTGTGTAAAGAAATAAGCGACTTCCATTTTCCAATTTTGAAATTATAATTTAAATTGGCTTGCTGTGTGGAGAAATTATTTCGGTACATATTAAATAGTAATGTGTCATTTTGCTCATAATCTTTTAATGAGATATTTATTTGACCAGAAAGACTCTCAGGGCCTTGTAAAACCGACGCTAATCCTTGTGATATGTGAATATTTTTAATTAGTGTACCTGGTATTGAGCTAACACCGTAAGTGTAATTTAAACCCTTTATCAGAGGTAGTCCATCTATTAATATTTGATTATACACTCCTGATAAACCAAGTATGCTTAATTCTTTTGTATTTGTAATAATATTCGTTGTTTTTGACTCAACACTTAATTGTGTTTCGAAACATCCAGCTAAATCACAACATGCTGCTTTTGTTAGTTCCTTTTCTGTTATGATTTCAATCTTAACTGGATTGTTGTTGTCTATATATGTGTTTTTTGCATTATCTACTAGTTTAATTGTGGTTAGGTTTGTATTTTTTGTTAATGATCTAATTATAGAATTTGTATTTTGATCTATGAGTATTGTATCAGATTCAAATCCAATAAAACTAATGATCAATCTTTTGTCTATGATATTTTTTTTTGAAATTTTGAATTCACCATTTACGTCGCTCATTGTTCCAGATTCTGTGTTAATCCAATGTGCTGTTGCATTTGATAAAGGATTGAATGATGAGTCTACAATTTTACCTCGAAGATAATCCTGAGATGTGCTAAATAATGGAATAATTAATAGAATAAAAAATCTAATCATAGTACAAATTTACCAATTAAGTTTTGAAGATGTGATTTTTTTTGTTTTTTTGTCTTTAAGTATTACTCGGGGTATAGCTTAGTCCGGTTAAAGCGCACGTCTGGGGGGCGTGAGATCGGAGGTTCAAATCCTCTTATCCCGACTTTTTCTTCCAATATCTTATTTGTATTTTTGTTATAATCTAAAACAAATTTTACCCGTACAATATGCCTAAAAAGAATATAATTATTATCGGTTCGGGTGTCGCTGGTTTAGCTACTGCACTAAGGTTATCTCATGCTGGATATCAGGTTAGGGTTTTTGAGTCCAATAATCATGTTGGTGGAAAGATGTCAGAGATTAGACATGATGGATATCGGTTTGATACTGGCCCCTCTCTTTTTACAATGCCTCAGTTAATTGATGAATTAATAGCAATGGGGGATGATTGTTCTTCAAGTTTTTTTGAGTATTTGAAGATAGATATTACTTGTCGTTATTTCTTTAATGATGGCGTGATATTAAATGCATATTCAGATACAGATAAATTTGTTCAAGAGGTATCTCTAAAGACTAAAACTGAAAATTGGGTTATTATAAAGTATTTAAAATATATTGAGTTTGTTTACAAGGCTACAAGTAAAATTTTTATTGAAAAATCTTTACATAAACTATCAACTTATTTGTCTTTTACAACATTCAAGTCTTTTTTAAAAATCCCTTTTTTAAGCATATTTAAAACAATGGATCAAACCAATAGAACAAGATTAGGAAATGATAAATTAATTAAAATTTTTAACAGATATGCAACTTACAATGGTTCTAATCCATTTGTTGCGCCAGGTATACTAAGCGTAATTGCTCATCTAGAGCTTAATAAAGGTGTTTTTTTGCCTAAAAAGGGCATGAGATCAATTGTTAATTGTTTATATGATATATGTTTAAAAAAAGGTGTTGAATTTAACCTAAATTCTCAGGTTGATAAAATAAGTTTAAATAATAATAAAGTTAATGGTATATATATTAAAGATATTTTTTTTCCAGCTGATATAGTGATTTCCAATATTGATATACATTATGTTTATACTAAATTATTAGATAAGCCAATTTATTTTACACAAAAAAAAAATATTGAAAGATCTACATCTGCCATTATTTTTTATTGGGGCATTAAAAAAAGATTTAATCAGTTAGATCTTCATAATATTTTATTTACCAAAAACTATGCAAAGGAATTTGATGAGATTAATAATTTTCATGCAATCCAAAATGATCCAACGATCTATATTAATATTACTTCTAAACACTTACCTGAAGATGCTCCTAAGAATTGTGAAAATTGGTTTGTAATGATAAATGTTTCTCATGATAAAGGTCAAAATTGGAAATTGTTAGTCCAAAAAGCTAGAGAACAAATTATTACTAAAATTAATCATTTATTGAATACAGATATTGAGAGTTTTATAGATTACGAAAATTATATGGATCCGACTCAGATAGAGTCAAAAACTGGTGCTTTTCAAGGTGCTCTCTACGGTTCTTCATCTAATAAGAGAATGTCAGCGTTTTTAAGGCATCCTAATTTTAGTAATAAAATTCAAAATTTATATTTTTGTGGTGGCACAGTGCATCCAGGTGGAGGTATCCCCCTAGCATTAAATTCAGCAAAAATTGTTGCTAATGAAATTATTTCAAATGAAAAATAAAACACAAGATTTAATAGGCTTTTTGATAGTTGCGTTTCACTTAGTTGGAATGGTTGGGTTGTCTACAGAATCTTACTTTAGTATTTTTATATCTCTTGTTCCTTATAATTTGCTTATTACTTTTCTTTTATGTTGCTTTTATATTTCATTTCAAAATTATTACAAGCCTATGGTGTTAATAGCAATGATTGGATTTGTCATAGAAGTTGTCGGTGTAAAGACAGGTGTTCTTTTTGGCGAGTACCATTATGGAAGTGTTTTGGGTTTTAAAGTTTTAGGAGTTCCTTTAGTTATTGGACTAAATTGGTTGGTTTTGTCTTTGGCAACACATAGTATAATGCGTGTTTTTTTAAATAATCGTTTTTCTATAATTTGTACTGCCTCATTGTTAATGGTTTTATTAGATTTATTAATTGAGCCAGTTGCAATTAAATTAGGTTTTTGGACCTGGGACTCATCTTTTGTACCTCTTCAAAACTATATCATGTGGTTCTTCTCTGCCTTTGTTATGCAATATGTTTTAATAAAATTTAATTCTAGTATTAATTATAAGCTTGGTCTATATGTTATCTCATCACAATTAATTTTTTTTATTTACTTAGTATTTAATTTATGAACCTTTTGAAAGAAAATTTTTTATATCTGTTTATAATGATTGTGTCTCTTAGTTATCCTTTTATAAGTAGTTTCGAATCAAGAATTAATTTTGTTCAAAAATGGAAATTTTTATTTCCATCTATATGTTTCATGATGCTGATATTTATCCCTTGGGATATTTACTTCACGTCTAAGAGTGTTTGGTCATTTAATGAGAACTATATATTGGGATATAAATTATTTTTATTACCAATTGAAGAATGGTTATTTTTTATTATAATTCCTTTTTGTTGTGTTTTTATTCATGAGGTTTTGGATTATTTTTTTTCAAATAGTATTCAGCTAAATAGAAAATTATATTATTTTTCATCGTGTTTAATTTTAATTATTGGGTTGTATTTTAATTCTAAGTTATATACATTTTATGTTTTGTTATTATCTTCTTTCTTGTTGTTCTTGTCATCTTTAAATGGGAGTTTATTTGTAAATAATTTAATAAGAACTTATTTAGTCAGCTTGTTTCCTTTTGTTCTGGTAAATGGTTTGTTGACAGGAAGTTTTAATTCTCCTATTGTTATGTATAATTCTGATGAAATAATGAATTGTCGGTTGTTAAACATACCTATAGAAGATTTTTTTTATTCTTTTTCAATGTTGGCATTAACTATTCTTCCTTATAATTATTTAAAGACTAAATTTAACACTAGTTGATATTAATCATTTATTGAATAATGCAAAAATTACATGCTTTAGTTTTAGGAGCAACAGGTGCAACAGGACGTGAATTAGTTAATTGTTTGTTGAGAAATACAAGCTTTATAAAAGTTTCGGTTTTTGTTAGAGGTAATGTCAATATTTCTCATAAAAATTTAATAGTTCATAAGATTAATTTTTCTAGATTACATGAGTATCAAGAACTAATCTATGGTGATGTCTTGTTTTCAGCACTAGGTACTACTAGAAAAGATGCTGGATCCAAAGAAAAACAGTATTTAGTTGATTATACGTATCAATATGAGTTTGCTAAAATAGCATCCATAAATAAAGTTAGTCTGTATTCGTTAGTTTCTTCTATTGGAGCTAACAAGAAATCTTTTTTATTTTATCCATCCCTTAAGGGAACTTTAGAAGAATCTGTTAAGAATCTTAATTTTAATAGAGTTCATATTTTTCAACCACCATCTTTAATTAGGCAAAAGGATTTAATTCGAAATATAGAAAGCATATCTATATGGAGCTTAAAAATTGTGAACCAAATGGGGTTATTAAGATCTTTTAAGCCATTGTTGGTTAGAGATTTAGCAAAAAAAATGATTCATGAGTCATTATTGTACCAATCTAACAGAGTAACTATTTATAGTGCAGAAGATTTATAATTTTATTAATTACTTAGTTTTACTGATATGAAAAATGTTGTTGTTTTGACTGGAGCTGGAATTAGTGCTGAAAGTGGATTGGGAACATTTAGAGATTCAGGTGGATTGTGGAATAAGTATAGTATTGAAGATGTTGCGACTCCTTATGCATTTGAAAATAATCCTGCATTAGTTTTAGAATTTTATAATATTAGAAGGAGACAATTGCTAAATGCTCAGCCAAATGATGCTCATTTTGAGTTAAATAAAATTAAGAAAAAATTTAATCTCTTTGTAATAACACAAAATATTGATGATTTACATGAGCGAAGTGGTACAGAAAACACTTTGCATTTACATGGAAAGTTAATAGAATCAAGAAGCACAATAGATAATCGAATATATCCAATTAATGGATCAGAGTTAAATATTGGTGATTATTGTAATAGGGGAGGTCAACTGCGTCCTAATGTCGTATGGTTTGGAGAAGATGTGCCTAATATGAGCTTGGCAATCAAACAAGTTAGTAAAGCTTTTATATTTGTTATTATTGGAACATCTTTAAATGTATATCCTGCAGCATCTCTTGTTAATTATGCAAAAAAAGCAAAAAGAATTATTCTTATTGATAAAAATCCACCTTTACTGAGTGATATAGAGGTTATTCGAGAAAAAGCTTCAATAGCTGTTCCTTTGCTAGTGTCTGATTTATTAAAGATGTCTTTTTAGCTTTTTAAAAACACAAAATTAATTTATCTAATTTTTAATATCAATTTGTATTATTTGTTATATTGGAATGATTATTCTATTTATGAAAAAAACACTCTTACTAATTTTAATATCATCCTTGTCTTTTGCTCAAGATTGGAATTTTGTAGGCTATTATGATGGAGATGCTAGACATCATCCAATTACTTTCGCTAATGATAGGTACGGCTATGTTATTGCTGGTCAAAATTTTAAGGGCACTGACCTTGATGATGTGTTTAGATATGATTCTCAAGAAAATTTATGGGTTCAATTGTCCAATTTTCCTGGAGGACCTCGTGGTTATTCATATGGCGTTTCAGATGGAGTTTATGCATATATGGGTTTTGGAAGTAACAGTAGTGGTTATCCAAATGATTGGTGGAGGTATGATTTAGAAAATGATACATGGGAAGAATTAGCTAATTTTCCTTCTAACGGTAGAGATCATCCTGCAATGATATTGTGCGATAATAAAATATTTGTTGGTTTGGGTAGCTCTGATGTTGGGAATCTAGGTGATTGGTGGGAGTATGATATTATAACTAACAATTGGGATCAAAAGGCTGATTTTAATTTTGGAGACAGACATCATCCTTTTTATTTTTCTATTAATGGAGTGCCTTTTGTAGGTTTTGGTCATGGTAACTCCGTTAGTGATAATCTTGTTATCTATAATGATTTTTACAAATATGATATTAATATGAATAATTGGATTCAATTATCTAATTTTCCATCGGAGGGTAGAGTAGCTGGAACACAATTTAGTTTTAATGGCAAAGGATATGTTTTAAGTGGGGACGGTGATGATCATGGTCCATTAGATTCAGGAGAATTGTGGGAATATAATCCCAACTCTGATACATGGACTCAGTTAACATCACATCCCGGTGGTGCTAGATGGGCTCCCGGATCATTCGTTATTGGGTGCAATGTGTTTTTAACTTCAGGTTTTGATGCCGAAAGTAATACCTATTATAATGATTTAGTATCATTTAAATTAAGTGATGAATGTGGTTGTGATGATGAATTAGCATTTAACTATGATAATAATGTATTAATTAATGATAACTCCTGTTGTTATATTGCTGGATGTACTGAACCGAATTCAATTAATTATAATGATTCAGCATGTTTTAATGATAATAGTTGTATCCCTATAGTTTTAGGTTGTAATAATTTATATGCCTCTAATTATGATTCTTTAGCAAATATGTCGTCATCATTTAGTGGGCCAGATCCTATTGATTTAGGCCCTGGTGGATATCATTATAATGATTCTTGGGATATGGTGTTTAATTGCAGTCAAAATGTTAATCTAAAATCATTAGATCTTTATGCAGAATCACCATTTACTACTTTAATTGAAATCTTGGATTTAAATAATAATCAAATTTTTTCATCTACAATCTTTCTAGAAACTGGTTTGAATCAAGTAGAATTAAATTTTTTGATTCTTGAAGGAGATAATTATAAACTTGGAATTAATGGATTAAATGAAGGACTTTATAGAAATAGTAGTGTTTCAAGTAGCATTTTTCCTATTAATCTTTTAAATATCATTGAGATTACTTCAAATACTACAGATAGTCCACTTGATTATTTTTATTACTTCTATAATTGGCAACTTGAAATTGAATGTGAAGAGACTGGAGGATGTATAGACTTATTCGCCTGTAATTATGATGAATTTGCAGTTTTTGATGATGGTTCATGTTTTTATCCTGAAGAATTTTATAATTGTCAAGGTAATTGTGTTAATGATATTGATAATGATTTAGTATGTGACGAAATAGATAATTGCCCTGAAGATTTCAACCCTAATCAAGAAGATTTTAACCTCGATAATGTAGGAGATGCTTGTGATAATATATTATTGAACGAAAATTCATTAAATAGAATTCCTGTCATTTCATTTGATCATCTTGGAAGATGTGTTGATCATAATTCTAATCAAAACATATTAATATATATATATGATGATGGTAGTTTTAAAAAATATTTTAAATAATATATTAGAGTTTAAAGGTTTATTTAAAATGGATTTGATTATTTACTTTTTCTGTGTGAGATGACTTTGATGGGTTGTCTATTGATTTTTAGCTGTACAACATCCTTTATTCTTACACTGACAGTATTTTAAATTATATAAGTGTAGAAAAGCTAATATAATACCAGATGCATATGTGTAGTTTGGACTTGTTGTAAATACGTTAATTGTCTTATTTAATATTGTTGTAAAAAATATAAACCACATTATCCATAGTGCAATTTTTATTATTTTATTAGATGATGTTTGAGTAGATCTATATATTGCAAAAAACGAAATCACTATAAATAAATAATCAATTGATTGCCACCACGTTGGTGCACCTGCGCAACACGACATCGTGCATGCTTGTGTTATAAAAATAAAAGGGGTGGCTATGCAATGTAATAGACAAAGAATACTTGCTATTGAACCTATACTATCTGGCTTATAAATAATTGATTGCATTAATTTTAATTTATGGCAAATATAAACATATTTAGTATTGCAACAATGTTGCATTAACATATATGTCATAAATTACCTGATACGTATGATAATAAGGTTGAGATCATGGTTGAGGCTAAGGCTAAGGAATTGTCAATTTTACCATTTATGTAAATTATACTATCTAATTGATGATAGTCCTCCATCAATTCTTATTATTTGACCAGTTATCCATTTAGATTTTTCAGATAATAAAAAGGATATTGTGTTAGATATATCATGCGGTTGTCCAATTTTTTTTAGAGGATGTTTTTTAGAAATTGTCCCTCTTTTAATTTCAGAGTTTATTAGTCTATTTGATAGTTTAGTAGAGACTAGGGAAGGTGCAATACAATTTACTCTTATTTTTGGAGCCCATTCTGCTGCTAAACTTTTTGTTAAAGCTTCAACACTTGACTTACACATTGAAATCGATGAATGATATGGCATTCCGAAATTGGCTGCAATTGAACTTATGGTTACAATTGATGAGTTAATATTTAATGATTTAGAGTAAAATTGCAGAGTGTTTATTAAT
>NZUK01000037.1 GCA_002701365.1 Flavobacteriales bacterium | reverse complement strand
AAAATTCTTCATACTATTTAAATTTTAAGTTAAACATTGTAATTAACAATCATCATGTATAAAACAAATGCTGTGCCAAACTTTAATTTTTCGAAAAAAATACTCAAAAAAAATAAAGGGAAATTAATTCTCAGACAGTATTTCTAAAATTATTATTTTATATTTACAGATATGGTATTAACTCCAACAACAAAAAGAGATCTTGGCTTTCAAGCTCCAGATTTTAATTTACTTAATCCTGCAAAATCATCTATGCAGAGCTTAGATTTATTAAAATCATCTACTGCGACAGTGATTATTTTTATGTGCAACCATTGTCCTTATGTTGTACATATCTTAGATAGCTTGGTAAGTGTTTCTAATGATTACATGCCAAAAGGCATTGCTTTTATTGGTATTAATTCTAATGACGTATCCGCTTATCCGGATGATTCGCCAGAAAAAATGGTTGATTTAATAAATAATTATAATTTACCATTTCCCTATTTATTTGACGAAACACAGAAGGTTGCTAAGGCATATCATGCAGCCTGTACCCCTGATCTTAGTATTTTTGATGAGAGTATGCATTGTGTTTATCGTGGTCAATTTGATGATTCTAGACCTGGAAATAGTATTCCTGCATCTGGTAAAGATATAAGCATGGTATTAGATACAATGTTAGAAGGAAAAAAACTAAACATGATTCAGAAACCATCCATTGGGTGTAATATAAAGTGGAAATAAGTATGATTCGTTTCTTTTGTCTGCTTGGTTTTTTATTTATATTATTTTTTTCTTCAGCGCAAAAAAATAGTTTGCCCTATAAAAACACTACTTTAATTCAAGTTCATGATATCAATAAAGAAGTAATGGATTCTTTGTTAAGTTATAATATTATTCCTTTTAGTTGTAGAGCTGGTGTATCAGATTCAGAAATCATTGTAGATGCTAATGCTCTTAAGTGGCTTATTGATAAAGATATATCTTTTTCTATTGTCAATAATAACGTTGAAAATATGATTAATAATGAAATGGAAAAAATACATTCACTAAAAAGGACTAGAACATCGAATTGGTTTTCTGTTTATAGAGAGTTAAATGAGTTAGAAGAAAAAATTAATCTAATTGCTCAGTCAAGTAGTATTGTTACTCAGAATACTATCGGTCAATCCTATGAAGGTAGAGATATTTTAGGAGTTAAAATAAGTATTGATAATGGTATAGAAGATAAGCCAGCAATATTTATTAATGGTTGTCAACATGCGAGAGAATGGTCTAGCCCAATGGCAGCAACGTATTTAATACAAGCATTGTCTGAGCATGAAGATACTGATAGTGAAATTAATATGTTTTTGAATGGCGTGGATATATATATAGTGCCTATTGTAAATCCGGATGGTTATTTGTACACTTGGCAAGAAAATAGATATTGGCGAAAAAATAGACAACTTAATAGCGATAGCGACTGTGTAGGAACGGATTTAAATAGAAATTGGAATCTTGATTGGAATGGAGAAGAAAGTACAAGTCAAGATCCATGTAGTTATATTTATGTGGGGACTGGTCCTTTTTCAGCTCCTGAAACACAGGCGGTAAGTGATTATATGTTATCCATACCAAACCTAGTTGGCCACATAGATATTCATAGTTACAGCGCTTTAATTGTAGCTCCGTGGGGCCATATAGACGAACCAACTGATGATAATGACGAGTTTTTCTGCTTAGGAACAAAGATGCAATCTGTAGTCAGTAATACAAATAATTATCCTTATGTTTTTGGTGTTGGAACAGTCAACAATATGTTGTATCTAGTTAGTGGCGGCATGCCCGATTGGACATATAATTCATTTGGTGCACTTTCATATTTATATGAACTCAGGCCACATAAACCTTTATGTGGATGGCCAGGGGCTCCCGATGTCCTGGATTGTAATGAGCAGATGTTGGCAGCTTTTGATAATGACGAAGAAGAAATTATTGAAACATGTGAGGAGTTTTATCAAGGTTTTGTTGAGATGTTAAGATGGGCTTACTTAGATAATTGTGATTATCCAGTTGGCTGCTCTGATCCTGAAGCAGAAAATTTTTATTGCAACACCCCGCAAGGCAATATGGGGTGCCTGTTAGATGCTGTTTTTTACGATGTTGTTACAGAAGATTTAGTATATATGTACAATACTTTACCATTAGGTTTTTTAGATGATGGTTCATGTACGTACTCTTCATCTATTGATGATGTAGAACAACATAATTTTGTGTTTAAAACCATTGATTTTCTTGGGCGTGAAAATATTGCAAAAGGTCTTGTAATACAAATGTATAATGATGGTAGTTTTCAAAAACAATATATACACTAGCTATTTATAAATTGTGAAATCAATAAATGAAAATGATGTACACCTTGTTCCATAGAAGGTGAAAAGTGTCCTCTATCATAGAATCTAGATTTTACACCTTTTTGTACTTGTTCAACAATTTCTTCATCTTCTTTTTCAACTTTATCAAGTTCTGCTCCTGCTCCGGTATTTAATTTAGATTCGTCCCATATATAACTTAAAAATTTCACTTTTGTTTTTTCAGGACCTATGGGAACAATGATATTAATAGAGAGTCCCCATGGGTAAAAGTTAAACATTAAGTTTGGAAATAGCCAAAAGTAGTAAGCTGCAATTTTTTTTCCGTAGTCTACAGAACTTTTAGGCAAGTCAAAACAATCGTCATCATCTTTACCTACTCCAATTTGAAGATTAGAGTATTTGAATATTTCTGTATTATATTCTGCGTAGTTTAAATTTTCTGTAAGCCCTGCGTGAACAAATGGTATGTGAAAGCCTTCTAAATAGTTGTCACAGTATAAAGCCCAGTTTGCATTTACTATATATTCCTTTGATCTTTCTTTAGAAAAAGTGAACTTTTCTATCGGCATCCATCCCACGCGATCATCCATATCCTGTACTAATTCTTGAAAGGGTATCTTGGCCTTTATCGATGAAAAAATAAATTGTTTCCATATTTGAACAGGAGTTTGCGTGAGGTTGTCAGATTTAGAAGGAAAGTTTTCTAATTCTTCACACTTGGGCATAAATGTAAATTTGCCACTAGTATTAAATCTACGTCCGTGGTATCTGCACATAATCCCCCGTTTTATATTACGGGGCTCTTCTATTAATATATTGCCTCTATGAGTACACACATTACTCATTGACTTTATATCTCCATTGTCATTGACGAGTATTAATGGATCTTCAATAAAACCATCAATAAAAGTATAAGGAAATGCGTCTCCAGGGTGCTTTAATTTAGTTGTATCACAGATAAATTGCCATTGCTTTACAAATAATAACTCTTTCATTGCTTGGAATTTTTTTTCTGAATAATAAAACTCCGACGGAATTGTTTTCGCTTTTTTGATATTAGGATTTATTTTAGACAAAATGCAATTGATTCAATTATTATACAAATATAAATAAATACATATTTTAGATAGATTATATTATCTTTATAGTAAAATAAAAAATATGAAAAAAACATTATTATTATTTATAATTTTATTTGCTACTCTATCTTTTTCACAATCTGAAATTGTAGGTGGAGAAGATTGTGATATTTCTGAATATCCATGGCAGGCAGCAATTTATGCAGATGGATATCTTTGTGGAGCTTCTGTTATAAATCAATATTGGGTTTTAACAGCTGCTCATTGCGTTGAGGAAGGCAATCAAATTATTGACGCTGAATCAATAACTGTTGGAGTTGGAAGTTCTAGTTATTATGCTGGTTTGTTTGGTGCTGGTGGAGATGAGTATCAAGTTGAAGAAGTTATTTCACATTCTGGATATGGTGGTTGGAATTTGAATAATGATATTGCTCTTTTAAAATTAGCAGAACCAATTATCTTTAATGATGATGTGCAACCAATATCTATTATATGTTCTGACCAAGTAAGTGCCGGCGCCCAAGATGTTGGAGTAGCAACAACTATAACAGGCTGGGGTGATACTGAAGGAACAACTACATCGACAAGTTTACAGTACATAGAAGTGCCAATTATTTCTCCGAATAATTCAGGATTAGGAAATATTGATATCAACTCTACTACTCAATTTTTTGCTGGTGCTATTGATGGAGGCATGGATTCATGCCAAGGAGATAGTGGTGGTCCTGTAGCAGTTAGAAATGTTGAAGATACAGATTGGTTACTTATAGGAATTACTAGTTGGGGATATGGTTGTGCAGATGATGGATACCCAGGCGTATATACTAAAGTATCTAATTACATTAATTGGATTCGCAACAATACTGATGGATGTATTGATGCAGATTTAAGCTTAGCATGTGATCCATCAAATGAAATCGCAGGATGTACTGATCAAGAGGCGTGTAATTATGATCCGTTAGCAGAAGTTAACTCATGTTGTGTTTATGCTACAGACCCTATGTATGATTGCAACGGGGATTGTGTAAATAATTCAGATAATGATGCTTTATGTGATGAAGTCGATAATTGTCCTGAAAATACTAATACAAGTCAGTCAGATAGTGATGATGATGGTGTTGGTAATGCGTGTGATAACTGTACTTCTGTTTATAATCCAGATCAATTAGATTCTGATGGAGATGGTGAGGGTGATGCTTGCGACTCTGACGATGGTTTAGACATCTCTGAACAAAACCATACTCGTATTTTATTAAAAACATTAGATCTNTATGGTCGTGTTNTAGAAANNAATAATCATAAANAAGCAGTATTTCATATTTATGATGACGGAACAATTGAAAAAATCTACAGATTNTAATTTTGNCATTGCTTCCTCCATTTCATTTAGCAATACCTGTTCANGATCTTAAAGTAGCACANGATTTTTATGGTCAATTATTAAATTGCCAACAAGGTAGGAGTAGTAATCATTGGATTGATTATAATTTTTTTGGCCATCAATTAGTGGTACACTTAGATAAAAATATGAGCAAAAAAACGTTTAATGCTGTAGATGGAAAAAATATTCCAATACCACATTTTGGTCTTGTTTTAGATTGGATTCAATGGGAGTCTTTAAAACAAAAATTACAAAAATCAAATATGGAATTTATTGTTGATCCATATATTCGATTTAAAGATCAAATAGGCGAGCAAGCTACTATGTTTTTTTTAGATCCTTCTGGTAATGCTCTGGAGTTCAAGGCTTTCAAAAACATGGGTCAATTATTTGCCCATTGATAGTTTTGTAGGTTTTTAATACCTTTGTTTAAAATTATAGCCCTATGAATAAATCAAAATCAAACAGAAGAAAAGCTATTGACTGTCAGTTAATAGAAGAATCAAAGTCTAATCCAGGATACTTTAAGTACATGGTTACGATTCAGGAAAAAGATGGTTCTACAAGTAAACAACCTGCTTATGGTGTTGATATGCAAGATGCAATGAAGCGTCTTGTTAGATCTGAAAACGCAGAAATGGTTGTTCAAGTGATAGAAAAGAAACAACAATTTTTTCTAATGGCATTATTTGCTTTATGTATTGTTATTCCTCTTGTTGGGGGTTATAATTCTTCTGAAGGTCAAAAATGGTGGATGATGTTACCCCTTGCAACCATTGTTTTGTTATTCTTAGTTTTTGGTATATTAGATCGCTATCGATCTCAAAATAAATAATTTGAAAAAAATAATTTTTTGTTTTTTATTAGTTTCTCACTTTCTTTTTGCACAAAATACTGTGTGTTTTGAAATAGAAGAGAATAACTCTGGTATTCAGGCATTAGATCTATTTCCGAAATATATAAATGT
Source organism: Flavobacteriales bacterium (assembly GCA_002701365.1). GTDB lineage: Bacteria > Bacteroidota > Bacteroidia > Flavobacteriales > TMED113 > SP256. The sequence goes on along the minus strand of NZUK01000037.1, from coordinate 16,636 downwards.
ATTTGATTGTATACATATTTATGCTGAGCAATCTATTTCAGACCAAAAAGTTTTACATGCTGCAGCCATTGCCGCAGAATTACTTGACAACAATGAAGATGGTGTTATTGATGATGATAATGTTAAAGATGCATTGATGAGTTTATATACTATTATGCCATTATTTGCTTATGAAGGATCAAATGCAGAAGACATATTGTTTGATAGCTTTGAAGACTTAATGGATAATAATAACTTTTGTGCAGGAGCGGTTTTATATAATAATGAAATTGACCCATCATCACCTGGCTTTTGGGGAGACGATGCTAGTGTAGAAGAAATACTACACACTATAAATGCTTGTAGCCATGTAGAAATATATCCAGATGTTTTTGGCCTTGAACCAAACTCATCAGAAATGTCAGATGCGATGGACGTAGCTAGGGGAGGGCAGTTTTTAAGTATTCCAAGCCAGTATCCTGAAGAGGGTTGGTATCATTATGATGATTGGACTTGTGATTATGAATGTATGGCCATGGAGTATTTATATTGGTGTATTGTTGCTAACATGGGATTGCTTGATAATAACATGATTTGTTCAGGCATTTCTAATGAATGGGAATTATGTACGGCCGAAGAGTTTGAAAATACGGATGTTTTAATGCATGCTATTATTACAGATCCAGAATATAAAATTCCACAATTAGCACCAGATGGAAATTATTGTCCTGGCACTATTTTGCTAAAGGAAGAAAATTTTACTAGATCAATTGTTAAAGTCCTTGATGTTCTTGGAAGAGATAATAATAATCAATCTTTCCAATTAATAATCTATGACGACGGTTCAATAGAAAAAAAATATATTTTAAATAAATAATACTATGAAAAAACTATTCTTTTTATGTGCATTTCTATTTGTATCTATTGAGATCCAAGCACAACTTTATATTGTTCATACATATGCTGAGGGGTTAGATACCAATGGTGATGGGCTGGTTGATGATGCACAATATCATATGACCACCATTTCTCCGGATGGTTCAATTTCTACTATTGAAATTCCTGATTTTAATAGTTCTGAATTAATAGGGTCAAGTGCCACTCCTGAAGAAATGGGAGAACACCTTCAAGTTGTAAATAATGAGCTCAATGTTATTATAAATCAGGGTTATAAGCTAGTTAGTGCTAATACACTACAAAGCAACTTAGGACTTGTTTATAATACATATTATCTTGCTGTTCCTTGAACTACCGTTGGCTTAACTGAGATTGATTCTTCTGAATTAGATTTTAGGATAAGCCCTAATCCTGCTAAGGAGTACATTAATGTAGAGGTTGATTTTAAAAGTCAGCCTACTGAACTTGTGCTTATAAGTGAAGGGGGGTATGTTTATTTTAAAAAGAATATATCTAATACTATAAGTGGTCAAGAATTTACTTTAGATATTTCTAATGTGCCAGCAGGAAAATATCTTGTTACCATCAAAAATGTTAATCAGTATTTGACCCCTAAAAAATTAATTATTTTTTAAAAAATAAAAAAGCCCCATTTAATGAGGCTTTTTCTTTTTAGTTGCGGGGACAGGACTCGAACCTGTGACCTTTGGGTTATGAGCCCAACGAGCTACCAACTGCTCCACCCCGCGGCGCAAATATAACACATATTTTTTTAATGAAACAAATTAACGTGTCTATCGAAGTTCTTTATCTATATTTGTNCTNATTAATAATTTGTATAAATGCATAAAGCAGGATTTGTNACCATATTAGGNAATCCCAATGTTGGAAAATCAACTTTGATGAATGAGCTCATGGGNGAAAGNCTTTCTATAATTACACAGAAAGCGCAAACAACAAGACACAGGATTTTGGGTGTAGTAAGTGAGGAAGATTATCAAATTGTTTTTTCAGATACACCAGGAGTTATTAATCCTCATCACAATCTTCATGAAGCGATGATGAATTTTGTAAACAATTCATTAGAAGATGCGGATATTATATTATATATGGTTGATTGTAGTAAGGAAGATTTAAAAGATGCTAAGTTTTTAGCAAAGATAAATTCATTTGAAACACCGATAATATTACTTATTAATAAAATTGATCTAATTGATCAAGATGAAGTTAATTCTTTAATTGATTATTGGTCAAATAAAATACCTAAGGCTACCATACTACCGATATCGGCATTAAAAAAGTTTAATGTTGACAGGATTAAAGAAGAAATAATAGGATTGATTCCAGAAAGCCCTGCATATTTCCCTAAAGACACACTGACGGATAAGTCAGAAAGATTTATTGTTTCAGAAATAGTAAGAGAGAAAATTTTAGAGCGTTATAAACAAGAGATTCCATATTCGGTCGAAGTCGTGGTGAATTCTTTTGAAGACAAGAAAAAAGTTATTGTTATTGATGCTACCATATATGTAGAAAGAGAATCTCAAAAAGGGATTATGTTAGGAAAAAAAGGAGTTGCTATTAATGCTGTAGGAACATCAGCTAGAAAAACAATGCAGAATTTTTTTAAAAAGAAAATATTTTTAGGTTTATTTGTTAAAGTGGCAAAGGATTGGAGAAGTAAAAAGACACAATTAAAAAAGTTTGGATATAATTAAAAATCATGAGTAATATAGTTGTTATAGTAGGAAGACCTAATGTTGGCAAGTCAACACTTTTTAACAGGCTTATTCAAAAAAAACAAGCTATTGTTGATGATGAAAGTGGTGTAACTCGTGATAGACATTATGCTAGAACAGATTGGAACGGGGTTAATTTTTCACTAGTAGATACAGGAGGATACACTCAATCTTCTGATGACACATTTGAAAAAGAAATTAAAAGACATGTTAATTCAGCTATTGAGGAGGCTAGTTTAATTGTTTTTTTAGTTGATGTTAAAAGTGGCATCACGGATTTAGATTTTTATATTTCTAAAATGCTAAAATCAGTTTCTAAAAAAGTTGTTTTAGCTGTTAATAAGGTTGATGATGGATTGCATTTATCCGACGCAGCCGTTTTCTATAAACTGGGTTTTGGTGATTATTTTCCAATTTCATCTATTAGTGGAAGTGGTACAGGAGATTTGCTAGATAATGTAGTTTCTCATTTAGATTCTGATGATTCTAATGATGATTCTGATCAATTGCCTCGTATCTCTGTTTTAGGAAGGCCTAATGTTGGAAAATCATCACTTATCAATTCCCTTTTGGGGGAAGATAAAAATATTGTTACTGATATTGCTGGAACAACTAGAGACGCTATAGATTCTCGTTATACAAAATATGGACATGATTTTATTATTGTAGATACTGCTGGTGTGAGAAAAAAGAACAAAGTGAATGAGGATATTGAATACTACTCCGTCTTAAGAGCAATCAGAGCTATTGAAAATTCAGATGTTGTTATTTTATTAATTGATGCAACTAGGGGATTTGAGACACAGGATCAAAAAATATTTGATCTGATTCTTAAAAATAAAAAAGGTGTAGTTTTAGCTATTAATAAATGGGACCTTATTGATAAAACTCAATTTAATACTAAAGAATTTTCAGAAAAAATTAAAGAAAAAACAGCTCCTTTTGTAGACATTAATATTTTATTTATCTCAGCAACTGAAAAGTTAAGGATTTTAAAAGTTGTTGATGAAGCTATTAACGTGCGAAAAAGAATTTCTTCAAGAATTTCAACAGGTGAATTAAACAGGTATTTATTAGATTTAATTCAACAAACTCCACCTCCATCTACAAAAGGTAAGTTTGTGAAAATTAAATACATAACCCAATTGCCAACAAAAAAACCAGCCTTTGTTTTTTTCTGCAATTTGCCTCAGTATATTAAGGAAAGTTATAAAAGGTTTTTAGAGAATAAAATAAGATCTAAGTATTCTTTTACGGGTGTTCCAATACAATTAATCTTTAGGAAAAAATAAAATTAAATACCAAATTCGGATTTAATTTGATCTACACAATCAACCTTTTCCCAAGGAAATAATTCCACTTCTTTTATTATGTTATTATTAGAATTATTTAATGTATATGTAATTTTTTTAGAGTCTCTTCCCATATGACCATAAGATGCTGTTGGAGTGTAAATAGGATCTTTAAGTCTAAACTTTTTGGTTATTGCAGCTGGTTTTAAATTAAAAATTCGAGATATTTTATCACTTATTTCAGAGTCATTCATTGTAATATTAGAAGAGCCAAATGTATTAACATAAATACTTATTGGCTCTGCTACACCGATTGCATATGCAATTTGGACTAAAATTTCATCTGCAATACCAGCAGCCACTAAATTCTTAGCCACATATCTTGTTGCGTATGCAGCTGATCGATCTACTTTAGATGGATCTTTCCCTGAAAATGCGCCGCCTCCATGAGCTCCTTTACCTCCATATGTATCAACAATAATTTTTCTTCCAGTTAGTCCAGTATCTCCATGTGGTCCGCCAATTACAAACTTTCCAGTAGGGTTGATGTGGATTTTTATGTCGTCAGAAAATAATTTTTGTGTTTCTGTAGATACGCGATTTTTAATTCGAGGAATCACAATATTGATCATGTCTTCACGAATTTTATTTAACATTATTTTCTCTTCATCAAAATCATCATGTTGTGTTGAAATAACAATACTATCTATTTTTTTAGGAATATTTTTTTCTGTGTATTCAATTGTAACTTGTGATTTTGAGTCTGGTCTTAAGTAGTTAATTACATCAGGTTCATTTTTTCGAATTTGGCTCAACTCTTCTAGCAGCATGTGTGATAAGCTTAAAGATAAAGGCATATAATCCTCTGATTCATTAGTTGCATATCCAAACATGATGCCTTGATCGCCTGCTCCTTGTTCTTTATGTAAGCCTTTACCCTCTTCCACACCTTGATTGATGTCAGGTGATTGTTCATCTATATAAGTTGTAATTTCACATGTATTGGCACAGAAAAGATATTCATCTTTTGTGTATCCGATATTAATTACAACGTCCCTTGCAATTTGTATTAAATTTAATTTAGCTGTAGATTTTATTTCACCACTAATAATAATTCGATTTGTTGTTACTAACGTTTCACAAGCAACTTTTGAATTAGGGTCAATTGCTAGATAGGCATCAAGTATAGAGTCTGATATTTGATCAGCAATTTTATCTGGGTGTCCTTCTGAAACAGACTCAGAAGTAAATAGGTATGACATATTATTAAATTTTTAAGAAGTCCAAATATACAATTTTGCTAGTTTTAAATAATTATTATTTAATTAATTGAAGAAAATAATCTTCAATGTTATTATCAAACTCTTCGATTTTTTTGTTAGCAATTATATTTCCTTTATCGATGATAATTATTCTGTTACACATTGCTTCAACTTCTTGAATTATATGTGTTGAAAGTAAAATAATTTTTTCTTTTCCAATATTAGTAATGATTTTTCTTATTTCAATTAACTGTTTAGGGTCAAGTCCAGAAGTAGGTTCATCCAAAATAATAATTTCTGGATCATGTATTAATGCTTGTGCTATGCCAACTCTTTGTTGAAAACCTTTAGATAGTGTTTTAATTTTTTGATTCTTTACTTCTTCTAATCCAGTTAATTGAGTCATTTTTTCACAATTAGAGTAGTCAATTTTATGTATGTCACAAATAAATTTTAGAAATTCTGTAACATACATATCTTGATATAGTGGATTTTCTTCAGATAGATATCCAATTTTGCTTTTAGTTAAGATATCATCTTCTAGCGTATCATGACCAAAAATATTGACTGTTCCTTTAGTTTGTTTAAAATAACCTGTAATGATTTTCATCATAGTAGACTTTCCCGCACCATTTGGTCCAAGTATTCCAACTATATCACCTTTTTTAGCATCAAAGCTGATTCCATTTAAAGCTTTTTTAGCATCAAAGGATTTATAAATATTATTAATCTGTATACTCATAATTTATTCTAATTTATAAATTTTAATTCGTTTAAAGTAGATTTTGTGATGAATGAAGTTTAACTTTATTTATATGAAAGGAGTTGTTATTAAGTCTACTGGTAATTTATGTCAGGTTTTGTCAGGTGATAAAGTATTTTCTTGTAAGATAAAGGGAAAAACAAGATTGTTAAACATAGAATTTACAAATCCAATTTCAGTAGGGGATCATGTAGACTTTAATTATGATGAAAAAAATCAAGTAGGTTTAATTGATTGTATTCACAAGAGAAAAAATTACATCATTAGAAAATCAGTTAATCTCTCTCACAAAAGTCAAGTAATAGCCTCTAATATTGATTTAGCATTATTAATCGTTACAATTGACCAGCCTACCACCTCTTTAACTTTTATAGATAGATTTTTGATTCAGTCAGAAGCATATAAAATACCTGCAGTATTAATTTTTAATAAAATAGATTTATATAATAACGAGCAACAAAAAATGCTAAAAAAATATCAAGATACTTATGAAAGTATTGGATATCAAACTCTTAAAAGTTCAATTTACCAACCTAAAACGATTCAAAAAATTAAAAAATTATTGGATAATAAAGTTAGTGTTCTGGCTGGACATTCAGGTGTTGGAAAAAGTAGTTTAATTAATTTAATTGATAAAGATTTAAATCTTAAAACTAAAGATATATCTAGTTACCATAACCAGGGAGTACATACCACAACTTATACCGAAATGTATTCTATTAATACAGGTGGCTATATAATTGACACTCCCGGTATTAAAGGTCTTGGTCTAGTTGATTTAGATATGCATCTTTTGTCTGGCTATTTTCGTGAAATGATAAAATATAGTGTCGATTGCAAGTTTAATAATTGTATGCATATTAATGAGCCTAATTGCGGTGTTTTAAGTGCTGTTTCAAATGCTTTAATGGCAAGTTCTAGATATAAAAGTTACTTGTCAATGTTAGAAGAAAACACTAATTATAGAAGAAATAATTATTGATTTATGAGATTAATTATTCAAAGAGTTCACAGTGCTTCCGTAGATATAAATAATAGTACTCATAATGTGATAGAAAATGGTTTATTATGTTTTGTTGGTTTTTGTGATGAAGATGAAAAGTCAGATTTTGATTGGGCGATAAATAAAATTACAAATTTAAAATTATTCAAAAATCAAAATTCAGTTAAACAAATCAGAGGAGAATTATTGATTATCAGTCAATTTACATTGTTTGCTAGCGTTAAAAAAGGCACTAAGCCATCTTGGAGCAAAGCTGCTAATCCTGTAGTTGCTAAAAAAATGTATGCCGATTTTGTAGAAATATGTCGAGATCAAATGGGCGATCAAGTTAAAGATGGAGTTTTTGGAGCCAATATGCAGATTCAATCAGTTAATGATGGTCCTGTTACATTAATTTTAGATACTAAAAACAAAGAGTAAATATGAATTATAATTGTTTAATAAAATTTATGTATAATATTTATTTTATTTGATAATGATATGCCACCAGGATTTATGCCAGGTTCACTTTCAGGTACTGGTATTCCTAATTTATTAAAGTATTCAACCCATATGTCAATAATTTTATCATCATGTTTGTAAGTCATAGGTTGTAGTTCAAATAGGCTATTATTATTGGAATTTAAAAAAATTTCATAAATCAATTCAGAGCAGTAAAATTTATCATTATTTATTTTAAATTCTTCATCATATTCTTTACCAATTAATTCAAAACCATTTTCTATTGCTTTTGGGATGTAGCTAGAAAATTCTTCTTTTAATCTTCCGACAATAACTTTGGGTTCATTATCTTGATTAAGACTTCTTTTTAAAAATTGCTTTAATGGTATGGTGTCCACTCCATTTACAAATGCTTCTAAAACATATTCTTTTTTATTAATAAGTGTGATAATTCCTACGTGTGAAAAATTTAGATCATCTATAGAATTAGTAACTTTTTCAATTGCGTCACATAAGGGACTTGAGTCTAAATCTTGGAATAGTAAATCTCCGTTTTGAAACTTAAGTGTATTGTTTTTTGTGCAATAAAAATTGGCACATGCAATAATTATAAATAGCCAAAGAAATGAATAAGGTTTATGACTCTTGTGCAAGAATAGTAATTTTATTATGAGACATTTCTATACTACCGCCATTAATCTCAATTAATTTTTCTTCATTATTGTTATCAACAACTTTAATGTGTCCTTTTTCTAAAATTGAAATAATGGGTGCATGATTATTAAGCATTTCAAATTTACCACCTTGTCCAGGCACAACAACAGATTTAGCTTCTGTTGATAATAAAATTGATTCCATTGTAAGAATTTCTACGTGCATATTAATATGTTCAATTATTTTGCGTCAGCAATCATTTTTTCACCTTTAGCAACTGCTTCTTCAATAGTCCCTACTAAATTAAATGCTGCCTCAGGTAAATGGTCCAATTCACCATCCATAATCATGTTAAATCCTTTAATAGTATCCTCAATGCTAACATATACTCCAGGTATGCCTGTAAATTGTTCTGCGACATGGAATGGTTGAGATAAGAATCTGGCAACTCTTCTTGCTCTGTGTACAACTGTTTTGTCTTCTTCGGATAATTCATCCATACCTAGAATTGCAATAATATCTTGTAGTTCCTTATAGCGTTGTAGTATTTCTTTTACTTTTTGTGCGCAATTATAGTGCTCATCGCCTAGTACTTCTGGATTCAGAATCCTTGAAGTTGAATCCAGTGGATCAACTGCTGGATAAATTCCTAGTTCAGCAATTTTTCTTGATAGTACAGTTGTGGCATCTAGGTGGGCAAATGTAGTTGCCGGAGCAGGGTCTGTTAAGTCATCCGCAGGAACGTAAACAGCTTGAACCGAAGTGATAGATCCGTTTTTGGTAGATGTAATACGCTCTTGCATAGCGCCCATTTCAGAGGCTAACGTCGGTTGGTAACCTACGGCAGAAGGCATTCTTCCTAGTAATGCTGATACTTCTGATCCTGCCTGAGTAAACCTAAAAATATTGTCTATGAAAAATAAAATATCTTTCCCTTCTTTTTTGCCATCTGAATTTCCGTCGCTACCACCATCTCGGAAATATTCTGCAAGTGTAAGTCCCGATAATGCAACTCTAGCACGTGCCCCCGGTGGTTCGTTCATTTGTCCAAATACTAGCGTAGCTTGTGATTTTTTGAGTTCTTCTTTGTCAATTTTGCTTAAATCCCATTTTCCTTCTTCTAATCCTTTTTCGAATGCTTCTCCGTATTTAATTACACCAGACTCAATCATTTCTCTTAATAAATCGTTACCCTCTCTAGTTCTTTCTCCAACACCAGCAAATACCGATAGTCCGTCATGACCTTTAGCGATATTATTAATCAATTCCATGATAAGAACTGTCTTACCAACACCGGCACCGCCAAAAAGACCAATTTTACCTCCTTTTGCGTAGGGCTCAATAAGGTCTATAACCTTAATTCCAGTAAAAAGTACTTCTGTGCTAGTTGATAAATCCTTAAATTCTGGTGCAGGTCTATGGATTGGATATCCACCTTCTTTTGAAACAGTCCCAATACCGTCAATAGCATCACCTACTACATTGAATAACCGACCTTTTATTTCATCTCCGATTGGCATTAAAATAGGATCACCTTTTGGAAACACTTCCATTCCCCTTTTTAATCCATCAGTCGAATCCATTGCAACAGCACGAATAGAGTTTTCTCCAATGTGTTGCTGACATTCGATAATCATTTTTGTTCCATCGTTTTTTGTTATTTCTAAAGCGTCGTATATTTTTGGCAAGCCAGAATCTGTATTATCAAATACAACATCTATTACTGGCCCTATTATCTGTGATATTTTTCCTGAATTACGTGACATTATTTTAGGTTTTATAGTTGGTAAAATTATAGTTAGATTTAATGGGATCAAAAATACCTATTTATATTTAAAAAAGTATGATAAAATTGATAATTTATTTTACTAATTTTGAAGAATATGAAACCACCTAAATACTTTATCTAAACTTATGAAAATTCATAAAGGTGTTGAATCATTTCAGAGATTATCTAAAGCTGTCGTAACAACTGGAACATTCGATGGTGTTCATTTAGGGCACGCAAAGATGCTTAATAAATTGGTTGAAATTGGTCAAGCAAATACATCAGAAACAGTTTTAATGACTTTTTTTCCACATCCTCGAATTGTTTTATTTCCGGATCACGATCTTAAGCTTATTAATGATATAGATGAAAATATTGAATTATTTAAAAATTACAATATTGATCACTTGATTATTCAAAATTTTGATAAAGAATTTTCTAGGCTTACTTCTTTAGATTATATACGAGATATTCTTATTAAAAAAATAGGTTTGAAAAATTTAGTTATTGGTTTTAATCACCATTTTGGTAGGAATAGAGAAGGGTCTTTGAAAAATTTAAATGAATATGCAGACCTATATGATTTTGATATTCATCAAGTTGATTCATATAGTATTGATAAAAAATCTGTTAGTTCTACAAAAATTAGAAATGCTATCAATTTGGGTGATGTTCAATTAGTAAATAGTTATTTAGGTTATAGTTTTACTTTCTCCGGCATTGTGTCAAAAGGTAAAGGAAGAGGTAAGTCTATGGGATTCCCAACAGCGAATATAATTTTAGAAAATAAAAATAAAATTATTCCCAAATTTGGTGTATATGCTGTCAATATTATATATAATCAAATCCGATATAAAGGAATGTTAAATATTGGGATGAACCCTACTTTTAATAATCCTGAATGTTCAATAGAAGTGCACATTTTTGATTTCAATAAAGAAATTTACGGTTCAAAATTAAGCATAGAACTTGTCGACAGAATTAGAAACGAAAAAAAGTTTAATAATCCTGACGAACTCAAGAACCAATTAGCTATTGATAAAATCGCATCATTGAATATTTTATGACAGTATTACAGGCTTAAATAATTATTACTTAATAATTATTTGTTTAGTGAAATTTTTGTCATTTATCAATGTTTGGATTATATAAGACCCTTTAGATATTCCTTTGATTTTTAGATATTCTTTTTGTTGATTTGATTCTTTAGTTAAAATTAATTTACCAGTAAGATCAAAAACATTAATCTTGTCAATTCTTGCAGAAGACTCTATGTAAATGTAGTCAGATGCGGGATTAGGGTATACTTCTAATCCTATGTTATTTTCATCAATTAACAAAGGAGTAAAGTCACACTCATCACCTTCTCCATCACCATCTGAATCTAGCTGGTCAGGATTAGCAACAAACACGCAGTTATCACAAGAATTTCCGACACCATCTCCGTCTGTATCAGATTGACTAAAGTTACTGTCTTCTGGACAATTATCAACACCATCACAATAACTATCACCATCTGTATCACCATAGATGCAATTGCCATCACAATCTACATATAGGTCATCAGGATATATACATGAATCATCATCTGCATTGGCATTTTCATCAAAGTTAGTTGCTAGATTACATGTGCATCCATATACAAAATAATTTATATCAAAGCAATTGTCAAATAAGTCTTGCGCCATAATATCAGCTTCTTTCATAGCCTCTACAGACGATAGTGGTCCATTATCTCCTCTTGCCCAGACAACACCAACTGTAATGTAATTAACGGCACCTGGCTGTAATGTAAAGGGGCCGGCAGATTGTATAAATCTTCTGTCAGACGGGGTGTTCCCGGCAGTAGTTTCGTCCCAGGTTTCTGTGAAATTAGGATCTGTATCTCCAGGAAACATAAAGTTACATTCTGCATTATTTGCATCACCTCCGTTACCTCCATATGTCATGGCCTGGCCATTAGTCCAAACACCTCTTAGATAATTGTAATAATCATAGTCATATACAGGGTCATTGTTCCAGTCATAGATGTCAGTATCCCAAGCGGTATTGTTATAATAAACAAATTTAGACATAATAATTTGTTCTCCTTCTTCATCAATTTCCCCATCCCTATCATTGTCAATGCCATCGCCTGAATCTGCTAAAGGTCCTCTAAAAAAGTCTACACCTATTGCGGGTGGATTTGTTCCATAGCCCGCACTTCCTTGTAGGCCATTGTCATCATTATCCCCATTATAGCAATATCCTAGTCCTAAATTCACATCACATCCCACATAATCATCTTCATAGTTTCCAATATCTGGATCAACCCATTGTCCAAAATAAGTATCATTAAGAGTTTCTGATGATCTATTTATAATTTTATAACTATAAAAAGTCATGTCAGATAATTCGTCATTTGTTTTGTAAGCAAATGCTTGAGCTTGTATCTCTAAACCAATAGGTGTTCCTGCAGTCTCACCATGTGAATTACCAGCATCATTAAATACCCACCAAATACTTTGATCACCAAATAAGTAATCATTTTCTATGCAATTCCCTTCAGCATTAAGGTCGTAGCCAGGATAATCACTATTGTTATATAAACCATCACCATCAACATCAATAAATGGTGCTAGGTATTCATTTGTGCCATCAAAGTCATAATGGCTAGCCGGCCAATTGCTAATAACATCTGGAACTTCATATCCTGGGAATGTACTATTTACATCACAATCAGGATCATCTTGGCAAGATAAATAATTAACATATGCTTCGACATCATTTTTAGTAACTGTCCAATGTTGATTATATTCATTGCAGTCATCAGCAGAAGTCATTCCATAATTTTGACTTTCCATATCTGCATTCAAGGGGCCAGGAAAAAAGTCACTACCTGTTTGCCTATATGTCATAGCAGCTATTTTAAGATTATTTTGATTATCCATGCCACCAATCCATAGAGATCCAGCAAACAATGAATGAACACCTTCGTCCTTAGGTATTTCATATCTGGCATTAGTTAAATCCCACCACATGTCTCCACCTCCTAATATATTTGCCCTCACATTACCAATATCTAGCTCTGCTTCAGATGAAGGATCCATACATCCTCCACTTATCATTTTTAAATTAGAGTTATTATTTGTTGTAGTTGTTGAAATGTCTTCTTTCGCTGAAATATTAAAACTGCAAAATAAAAAGACGATAGCTATATAATTTTTCATATTTTATTAATTGTTAATGATTGGGGTTAACTATAAATATAATAGAAAATATATTTTTTTCAAAAACATCATTCAATCATTTTGTCAATTTTAGATGTTAGTAAATCTAATCGATTTTGATAGGATCCTTTTAATGTTATAAATTTCTGTTTTTGAGCAATTAACTCTTTTTGATATTCTTGGAGTATTTTCTTTCTTTCATTTGGGTTTTCTCTTAATGGATCATATTCCCATTTTATGTCAGGATAACATAGTATATAATATGCATTTAAGTCTTGATGTTTTAGAATAAATGGATCACATTTTTTAAATTTTATTTTACTCCATATTTTTATTACTTGCAGATTTGTGTCACAAACTAATAGGTTATTGGCTTTTTTTTGATTTGATTTTTCCCACCGTAACTGTCCTTTTGCAATTTGTAATAAATCCTTATATCCATAAGGATGTTTTAAATTATTTAAGTATTCTCTGGCATATTCTTGAACTAATGGGGCGCTATATTTTTTTGCTATTAATTGGCTGAAGGTTGTTTTTCCAGAGCATTCTGGGCCAGTGAAGACTATCTTAATCATACAATTTGTTTCCTCCATGTTAAATAACCTTTTGTCGCAAAAAATATATAACATATGAATAGAAAACAAAAGAAATATTCTCCAGTTAGGCCATAAAACACTCCACTTATTACATCTATTATAATAAAATATAGCCAAGATTCAAGAATTTTTTTACCTGTCATATACATGGGGATAATGTTAAAAACAAACATTAATGCATCTAGAAAAGGATATTCACTATGTAGAGCAGAATTGGTGTTCAAAGTTAATAGCATGCCAGTAATAAGTATTGTTGAAATGATTCCAAATATGGTCCATGATAAATGTTTTTGCAAACTCCAGGTGCTTATTTTTAATGGTTCTTTTTTTGTTTTTTTCGACCAATTATACCAGCCGTATAAAGCAGTTAATATGAAAAAAATTTGCATAAGACTTTGGAGGGGTAGATTAATTAAGTAATAAGCATACATGTTAAGTATTGCAGCTAGAATTAAGGCGATCCAACACAAGATGTTTTCTTTAATTGAAAGTATTACGTAGATAATACTCATAATAACTCCAAGGAACTGATAAATATTGTCTATTATATATGTAGTTATTTCTGTCATATTTTAATTGCTATTGCAAGAAAGTAATTATTTATTATTTCATATTGAATATTGTAAAAAAAATTTACTTTATTATTTTGGTAGTTTGCTTTTTTAGGATTGGTTACAAATATGTTTTCTTTTAAGGAACAGGTTTTATTTAATGTTTTGTAAATAGCTTCTTTGATACACCATATTAAATGTAGGTGGTGTTCAGAAATATCTTTCCCCCATGATTGTGTGTCGGTGGAGTTGATAAACTTAACAGATATATTTCGAATATTTTTTTTTCTGTATTGAATGTCAATTCCAGTTAAATTGTCACTTTGTATTACAGTACAATAATTTTTTGAATGACTAATGGAAATATTTTTAAATTCTGAACAATAAGGAGAGCCATTTTCATGGTATTTTAATTGTACTTTTTTTGTTGCCAAATGATTTAAAATAATTCTAGCTGATATATTTTGTTTTTTTCGATCTAAGTGCGTAATCTTATTTATTTCTTCTAATTCGATGGCAGTTGCCTTTAGAATTTTCAATAGATCTTCTAATTCTTCTTTTATTTCCCATATCATGAAAATATAATTTTTTGTTATCGTGGTGTGAATTATTGGCATAATACAGTATTAATATATTTTAAAGTTAAATATTATGTGTTAAATTTGCCATTGTTGAAACCATTTTATAATTGTATGAAAACTAAAATAAAAAATATGAATTTTAAGGTAAAAGATATTTCTCTTGCGAATTGGGGTCGGAAAGAGATTGAATTAGCAGAGTGTGAAATGCCTGGTTTGATGATGTTGAGAAGTCAATACAAAGACCAAAAACCTCTAAAAGGGGCACGTATTGCGGGGTGTTTACATATGACTATTCAAACAGCCGTTTTAATAGAAACTTTAATTGAACTTGGAGCTGAGGTGTCTTGGTCTTCTTGTAATATTTTTTCTACCCAAGATCATGCGGCAGCAGCAATTGCTGAGAAAAATATACCTGTTTTTGCATGGAAAGGAATGAATGAAGAAGAGTTCGACTGGTGTATTGAGCAAACTTTATTTGCGTTTAAGGAGGGTAAACCTTTAAATATGATTCTAGATGATGGTGGAGATTTAACAAACATGGTACTGGATAAATATCCAGAACTTGTTCAGGGTATTAATGGCTTGAGTGAAGAAACAACTACTGGTGTTTTAAGGTTAAAAGAGCGAGAAAAAAATGGAACTTTATCTTTGCCGGCTATTAATATTAATGACTCAGTAACAAAATCAAAGTTTGATAATAAGTACGGCTGTAAAGAGTCAGCAGTTGATGCAATAAGAAGAGCTACTGATGTTATGATGGCAGGTAAAGTTGCCACTGTAGCTGGCTATGGCGATGTCGGAAAAGGAACAGTTGCGTCATTGGTTGGTGCAGGTGCTAGAGTTATTGTTACAGAAATAGATCCAATATGTGCACTTCAAGCTTCCATGGATGGCTTCCCAGTAAAAAAAATGGTTAATGCGGTAAAAGAAAGTGATATAGTTGTTACTGCCACGGGAAATAAAAATGTTGTTTCTGAAAAGCATTTCAAATTAATGAAGGATAAGGCTATTGTTTGTAATATTGGACATTTTGATAATGAAATAGATGTAGCTTGGTTAAATGACAATGCAAATAAAATAGAAATTAAACCTCAAGTAGATTTATATACTTTAGATAGTGGTCGTCAAATTATTTTATTAGCTGAAGGTAGGCTTGTAAATCTAGGTTGTGCTACAGGTCACCCCTCATTTGTAATGTCTAATTCATTTACTAATCAAGTTTTGGCTCAAATTGAATTATGGAAAAATATAGCAAAATATGAAAATAAGGTTTATGTTTTACCTAAACATTTAGATGAGTTGGTTGCAAAACTACATCTTGATAAATTAGGGGTTGAGCTAGAAGAGTTAACAGAGGAACAGGCGCAATATATTAGTGTGCCCAAAAACGGCCCATACAAATCAGAAGAATATAGGTACTAGTTAGTTATATGTAGTATTGTTCCGTCAAAATAACTATTATACCTCTTAAGAGCTCTGTTGGCAGGACCCTCTATCACTGATCCATCGTTGATAACAAACTTAGAGTTACAACAATTTTTACAAGCTAAAATGATATCATTATTGTTGTTTTCTCCTGATATTAGGCATTCTTGACTTGCTTCAAATGTACATGCTTGATCATATACTATAAATTCACTATTCATCCCTTGAACAATAATAAGTCCTCCCACGCCTCCAGGCTCCATCTGGTAGCCCCATAAATTATTATATACTCCTATGTATTCAGGTCCTGTAACATAAATACTTTCATTTATATATACATCAGGAAATGCGTCATCTTTGTTGCATCCTATGGTTAAACAAATGGAAAGGAGTAAAACTTTAATAATATGTTTCATATCAAGTAAATATACTTAATATCGTTATTATATTTTGGTAGATGTCTTATTTTCTCATAT
>NZUK01000036.1 GCA_002701365.1 Flavobacteriales bacterium | reverse complement strand
ATATCCATTGCCTGAGCCAGGAATGAGTATCCTGGCATCCTTATTTTTCAATTGATTAATATATTCTTTTAATGGTTTAGTTGGGCTGCCTACATCCCAGCGAGTTTTCATCTCAATATATCTTTTGTCCCAATAGGTTTGATCTAATTTCATACATTAGGAATATAGTATTTTTTAATATAATTTATAATTGTCTTCCGTAATATTATTAATTGTAATATATATTAATACATATCTAATGTAGAATAGTCATTCTATTTGTTTTATGTTTTTTTTATACATTGCAATTATTAAAAATCATTAAAATCAATTTTATGAAAAAATTATTACCTGCTCTTTTTCTTGCAACTATACTTGCTTTATCATTTGGTTGTGAAGAAGAAGAATGTATTTCAAACTGTGGTACAATTACAGATGATGCTATTTTATCCGCATTATGTGAGTCAACAGATGGTTACTCTTTAACAATTAGAAATGAATGTTCAAATAATTTAGAAACATTTTGTATATACTATAGTGATTGGATTGGCGCATATGTTGGAAATCAATTTTGTATTACTAATGTTACTTCTTGGTAATTTATAAATTGTGATTTATAAATAAAAAGCGGAATTTTTATTCCGCTTTTTTTATATTTAAACCTATGAAAATAAAACCTACTTTTTTTTTAGCAATTACATTTGCTTTATTATTTAGTTGTTCAGAAGACGAATGTACTTCAAGTTGCGGGGAAATTACTGAAAAAGCATTATATGATTATTTATGTGCATCAACACCTGGCTATGCATTAAAAATTAGAAATGAATGTACCGATAGCATTAAAACATTTTGTGTTAGTGAGTCAATGTTTTCAAATGCGTCGATTGGTGATGTTGAATGTATAGAAGATGAACCAACTTGGTAAGTGTCAATCTACTAACTTTTTTGGCTCAATTTATTCTAAATGGTTTTCGTTGTGACCACGCTTTAATATGGATTCTTTTAAAATAAAATTTGAAAAAATAATGTAGTAATACACTTCTAAATTTTATATATATATATGATTGATTAGGGACGGCACCAAAATTACTTTTAAATTCGCTTGCTGTTCTACCAAAAATTATTCTCTTTTTTTTTAATTGAATCCCGTTTTTAATATTCTCTATTAAAATCCTACTGTATAAATCATATTCTTTATTTAATTTTTTATCAAATCCTACGTAATAAGAATATACATTTTCTTTTGAAATCAGTTCACTAGCAAATGCAACCATTTTATTTTTCAAAAAATATCCGTAAATATTGGCATAGTTATAGCGAATTAATGGTATAAATGTTTTTATATTAAATTTGACCCCATTAAACTTAGCTTGTGACATTATTGATTCATAAAGTATTTGTAAATCATCGTAATATAATTCTACTTCTTTTGCTGTTAACTTTTGAATTTTAATTTTTTTACTTTTTTGCAGAGTTTTAGATATTTTTTTTTCATATTTCTTTCTGAGGGAATCTTGATAATTTTTAAAGACCTTCCAGTTTTTAGATATTGTTAGAATCATATCTTCTTCAATTTCTAATTTTATAAATTCTTGGGGTTTTTGATGTTGAATTTTTTCAAACAACATGTCGGGTATTACTAATGCCGACCAGTAATTTGGAAATGAATTTATTATTGTTGATAGTTTATATTTTTTTTGAAATTGAAAAAATGGAAAATTTGTAATATAACTATTACCTAAGAAGAGAATGTCTATTTTGATATATTTAACTATATAATTGATAAAAAAATTAGCATTTGAGTAATTAATAATCTTATAAAGATTTAATGAAATAATTTGTGCATATACAACTGAATTTGCGTGGTGCCAAAACAAGTGTTTTAATTCTTTATTATTAATAGAAAAACTATGTAAAAAACTATATTTTAAAAAAACAGGTAGTTTTTTTTTTCTCCATGTGTTCTTTATTTTACTAATGTCATAAAATACCATATTCATTTTTTCAAATTAATAATTTTAAAAATTAGGTTTATTATAATTATATTTAATCTACTTTAAAAATAATCATTTGAAAATGAAGTCTTATATTCTTTTTGTACTATGTTTTTCTTTTGTTTTTTTTGCACAAACCCAAGAATTGATTGATAAAAAGGATTTGCCTAATGACGTTAGATGGGTTATGCATTCAAAAGAGTATATTGCCTTATGTGAGCAAATATATGATAATGCTATTCAATCATTACGACATCAAATTATTAATGAAAGAAATCCTGTAATTGTTATGGATTTAGATGAAACAGTTTTAGATAATTCTCAATATCAAATCGAATTATTTTTCACAAAATCAACATATAATGAATCGTCTTGGAATCGTTGGGTAAAGACTGAAGTTTCTGATTTGGTTCCAGGCGCTAAGAAATTCATACTAAATTATAAGAAAGAAAAAACTGCTCGTATCATATATATAAGTAATCGAAGTCAGGAAACTTTAGATGCAACAATTAGTAATATGAAGAAATTGGGTATTTTTTTCGAAGATGATCTTTTTTTATTGAAAGATAATATAAGAGATACTAAAATAATTAGAAGACTAGAGGTTTTAAATGGAACTAATAGAATGGTAAAGTACGGTCCGCAAAAAATTATCGCCTATTTTGGTGATGCAATAGGTGACTTCCCTATTAATGATCAATATCGTTTTTCTGATAATAAGTTTATTTTTCCTAATCCAATGTATGGCAAGTGGTAGAAAGAGGTATCTTTATGTTAATTACTTATAACTTATGAATAAAAACATCAAATTAACACCCCTTCATTGTATTTTTTATGTTTATCATACCTTCGCATTTGGCTCTGATGGCAAATTGAATCAGGATGAAAAAAAAATAATTAGTAGTTTCATGTTTAGGTGGGTTGGCCAAGACAAAGAAAAAATGTCACAAGTTATTAGTGAAACACTAAATTGGTCTAAGGAAAATATTGATAACATTAACAATCAAATAGGAACCATGATTTCTATGGTTGAGTTTTTAAAATCCCAATCTAGTTTTGATACTTTTAAAAGGGAGTATTTCCTAATGGATATTAGGAATATTGCTCGATCAGATGGCAATTTTATTGATCAGCAAAAAAAATGGCACGACATGCTAGCTAACATATTAGAATTAAATATTCGTATTTCTCAATCTAGCTTAGAGGATATTAATGGAGCTGTCAAAAAGGTTGAAAAAAGAAAAATAGGTTTTAGAAGATAAGTATTACTGTAGCTGAGCATCAATTAACTTTGCAATTGTAGGCGATTTGAATTTAAATCCAGTTGATTGCAATTTTCTGGTATCTAAACTTATATTATTAAATACTAGCACCTTCTTTTGAATTAAAAATAATTCAATTATAAATTTTGGTATTTTGACTAATAAGCTATTAGGATATTGTAAGTTTTGCATCATCTTTATAAAATCATAATATGAATGTTGATGCGGTGATGCTAAGTTAAATGTTCCTCTAACAGTTTTTTCTTCAATTGTATAAGAAATAAAATTTGCTACATCATCAATCGATATCCACGGAAATAACTGAGATCCATTACCAAAAACAATACCTAATCTAAATTTAAATCCTAAATTTATTTTTTGTAGAATTCCACTATTCTTATCCATAATTAAAGACAATCTCATTTTTATTACTCTACAGTTAATCGCTTTGAATTTGTCCGCTACTTGTTCCCATTTTTCACATAGTCTTGCCATCCAGTCATCACCACATTTACTTTTTTCATTTTTTTCGCCTGATTGATTAAATCCATAATACCCCATTGCTGAAGCACTAATAAAAGTTTTAGGTTTAATATTTAATTTTATGCATGATTTATATAGGATTTCACTAGTTTTAACTCTACTGTCATACATTATTTCTTTATTTTTTGAATTCCATTTATTCGAGATATTATATCCTGAAAGGTGAATAATATGTTTTACATTTTTTAGAGCAGTTGGATCAATATATTTTTCTGTAAGACTCCAGTAGAAAATATTTTTAGAGCATTTTTTCTTTTTTGTTGTTAGGAAAAAAATTTCATACCTTTTTTTATCTAAAATACTATTTAGTTTTTGAGCAATACTGCCGTTGTATCCAGTGATTAAGATTTTTTCTTTCACTTATTTAATTAGGATTTTTTTAGTATACATAGTTTGCTTGGTTATTATTATAATGTTGTAGATGCCTAAACTATAATCTCTTAAAGAAATATTATTAATTTTATTATTGTCTTCTAATTGAAATATGCTTTTTCCAAGCATATCAAATATTTCAACTTTGTAACTTTCTGAATCCTGAAAATTAATCATTAAATTATTACTTGCATCTAAAAATATGCTCGGTTCGAATAGTTCATTAATTTCTGTATTTTCACAATCTGCCTCTAACACAACGATTTCTATTTCTGCTCCTTCGTCAACACAATTTTGAGAAGTGAAGCTATTAAACATTGTTAAATAATAGGTCCCAGGATTAACAAAAACAAAGTCCACGCCATTTATATTAAAATCTCCATTTTGTGGAATAATGCACCAGTCTCCATTTACACACTCCATATTTGTCATATCTTCTCCACTATATTGTCCTTGATTTCCTGTTAAGATCCAATCAGTTCCTTCTAAGCCCATATTATTGTTTTCATTTGAATATAAATAC
Organism: Flavobacteriales bacterium; assembly: GCA_002701365.1. Lineage (GTDB taxonomy): Bacteria > Bacteroidota > Bacteroidia > Flavobacteriales > TMED113 > SP256. The sequence goes on along the minus strand of NZUK01000036.1, from coordinate 79,944 downwards.
CATGTTAGTCCATAACATGCATTATTACTAACTTCATTGTAAAGCATTACCGTATCATTTTGTAAAGGGATTTGATTATTGTAAATCAGCCCATTTATTTCTTCATAATTTTCTATTTCGAAGAAAATCGTATCTGTACAAATAGTGTCATTTACAATTACTGAGTATTGACCTGCAGCTAGATTAAAAATATCTTGAGTTGTATCGCCTGTACTCCAAAGATAGTTTTGAATTAAACTATCTTGTTCAGAAACAATTAAGTCAATATAACCATTACTATTAGAATCACATTCATTAATTACAAGGCTATTATCAATAATACTTGCTTCTGGAACAACAATATTTTCTTGAATTTCACATCCGTCAGGATGAATAATTGTAGCAGTGTATGTCCCTGACTCTATATTTGTTAAATATTTATATGTTTCTGCCGCACTACTGCCATCACCTTGTGCAATTGTATCTCCATCTAAAACCCATATGAATTGACAAAAGCTTGTGTTACAGTCACAGCCCGTAGAGTTGAAATATGCAAAGCCATTATCTCCACCAGGACATGATGGAGCTTGGGAAAATGAAGTTATACCATACTCTGTTACTTCCCTACTAATTGTTGCGCAGATTCCATTAGAATCTGTTACTATAGCAGTATAAAGTCCTGGTCCAAGATTTTCAAGATCTTCTGATATTTCACCATTTGACCACTGATATGTATACGGAGGTGTTCCTGAAGACACGTATAAATTAATCATAGCATTATTTTGACCTGGACATGCTTCACTAGGGAAAGCAAATAACCCTAAATCTCCATTACATATATCATTATAATGTCCGTCATAATTTGTTCCCATGTAGCTGCCCCATGCAATTTGTGATGGATCTAAATCATAATTTGTTTCGATTTTATATGTATTTATGCCATTTTCATAAAATACTCCGTCCCCAAATGGATCTAGGCTATCAGCTTGAACAGTGCATATAACATCTAGTAATCCATCATCGTCTAAATCTGTAACTAGTGGAGTAGAAGCTACGTTACCACCAGCAATTGGATCAGTTATACTTTGTTGAGATATGCTTTGGGTTGGATCATTAAAGTCAACTAATACTAAATCATTTTGAAAATAGCTTCCATTATTATTAATTACCGATATTAGTACCTCGTCTATATTATCATTATTTGAGTCAAAGGCAATGGGCGAACAAAAGTTAACCATGCCTATACTATCTATCCATAATTCACTGCCATTTTCCCCATTTAATAAAACCTGATAGTAGTCATTATAAGAGGACATGGAGCCTGAGTAAATAGTAGCAAAAACATCAATACCATTATCACTTGAAAATTTTCCAAGAATTGGAGCTGCTGATGATTCAGTGTTTTCTATTTCATATTGCCAAAGTAGGCTTAAGTCGTTACCATTTATTGCACTTAACTTACCATCAAAACCTTGTGTTACAATATCTAAAAATCCATCATAATTTAAATCTCCTAAAGAGGGGGGGGCAATATGACCTAGTTCCGAATTAGGAATTAATGCTGTTGCATTAGATAGGTCCTCTTGCATTAAGTCACTTAGGTTAGCTATCCATAAATTTCCTGCAACACTTTCTCCGCCTGTTCCAAAAATGATTGAGTAATTTCCATCTCCGTTTAAATCAGATATTACAGGGGAAAGATAAGTTTCGTTAGAGTCAGGAACGACTGCAGTTTTAAATGCGGTTCCCAGTAAGCCATCGATAATCATAATATGGCCAGGAGGCCTATCAGTAACCGCGAAATCAAGTGAATGATCTCCGCCATTTGCCGCTAAAATATCAGGAAAACCATCCCCATTTTGGTCTTCAATAATTTGTGGGGTATAAAAATTATACCATCCAGCATCATTGAATTCGGTGTTTTCACTATCCCAAAATTCCCAGATTAAATTACCATTAGAACCATCGATTAATCTTAATTCAGCATCTCTTCCAGCAATCAATACATCGTCTATATTATCATTATTATAATCGAAGAATTGTGGGCTTGCAAACATTTCGTTTCTAGTTGTCACTGTCCAAATTGTATTTCCGTTAGAACCATCGATTGCAATTACGCCGTATGGACTAGGAAAGCCGTCTACTCCTCCACCTAAAACAATATCTTTTATCCCGTCATTATTTAAATCAGTTGCTCTTGGAGAAGAATAACTTCGAATTAATGTAGTATTATTTACCCATGATATGTCTTGAGCAATAATTTGCAGCGAAAAAAGAAGAAGAAATAGGAATCTCATAGTTTATAAATCTAAGTATATAAAATACAAAGATAGTTCTTTCGAGCGACATTATTATATTTTTGGAACGACCATTCTGAGCATGATATTTCTCAATAAGATGAAAAATATGTCAATTATGACTAATTCATGTATATTTGCCATCAATTATTAATTTTTTCTTATGGAAATTACACATAAATCAGCAGGCAAGACAACTATGATTCTTGAAATTAAAATGGTAGAGTCAGATTATAAAAAATCAGTTAATGACAGTTTAATAAATTATCAAAAAAAAATGAACTTACCTGGTTTTAGAGTAGGTAAAGTTCCTATGACGATTGTTAAAAAAAAATATGAATTACCAATAAAAATTGATGAAATAAACAAACTCCTTTCGGATTCTATACAGAATTATATATCTAAAAATAAAATCTTGATTCTTGGAGGACCAATGCCGTTGGAAAAATCAATTGATTTTGCAAATAGCATTGATTATATATTTGAATACGAACTTGGACTTCAGCCAAAAATCAACTTGTCTAAAGGTGAAAATCAAAAAATTGACTACTGGGTTATTGATTCAAAAAACAAACAGATTACAGAGCATATTAATAGTTTAACTCAACGATTTGGTCAGGTTATAAATCCTGATGTTATAAAAAAAGGAGATATGTTAAATGTTAATTTTAAACAATTAGAAAATGGGGTGCCAATGGAAGATGGTATTAATCATGCAACATCACTACTGGTTGATAAAATTGATGATGATAAAATACAAAAGCAATTTTTGAAATTAAAGAAATCAGATACCATTGTTTTTAAGCCACATAAAGCATTTAGCAATAAAACAGATCTTGCATCTATGTTAAATGTGACCAAAGAAAAACTACCATTTATACAGTCAGATTTTATATGCGAAGTCCAAAATATTAGCAGATTACTGCCTGCCGAACTAAATAAAGATTTTTTCAAAAAAGTTTATCCTGAGATTGAGATTAAAACGGAAAAAGAATTTAAAGTTCAAATTAAAAAAGAACTTGATGAGACATATATAAAAGAGTCTGATAGAAAATTATTTAATGATGCCTCTCAATTCTATATAGATAAAATAAAAGTTGATTTGCCTGAAGAATTTTTAAAAAGATGGTTAAAAAATAACGCTAAAAAGAAATTTGAAAATGACGAGTTTGAAAAAGAGTATAATAATTATTTAAAATATCTAAGCTGGCAATTAATTGAAAATAAAATTTGTCAAGAGAATAATATCAAGATAACAAATGAAGATTTAGCTAAGTTTGCAAAAAATCGAGTTTTAAATCAAATGAAAAGTTATGGTAATGTAAATCTTGGAGATAAGGAAATTGAAGGTATTGTTTCTAATATTTTACAAAATAAACAAGAATCAGAAAAAATGACTAATGAAATTGTTGTAATACAGCTTTCAGAATACTTTAAAAGTAAGATGAAAATTAAAAGAAATACAGTTTCATTGGATGAATTTATTAAATTAGCTAATAATCAAAAATAATTTTATTGTGGATAGTTCAAAAGAATTTAAGAAATATGCAAATAAACATGCGGGAATTAGTAGTTTAAGTTTACATAACTATACTTCTGCTTATGGTAATTATATTAACCCAACAATCACGGAGGAAATAACTGAAAATAGAAGACAGGTCACTATGGATGTTTTTTCTCGTTTAATGCAAGATAGAATTATTTTTTTAGGAGTTCCTATTAATGATACTGTTGCGAATATTATTCAAGCACAATTATTATTTTTAGAATCTGCAGGACCAAAAGATGATATTGAAATATACTTAAATACTCCTGGGGGGCAGGTTTATGCAGGTTTAGGGATTTATGATACAATCCAGTTTATTTCATCAAGTGTGTCGACTATCTGTACAGGTATGGCAGCATCAATGGGCGCTGTTTTATTATGCGCTGGAGAAAAAGGCAAACGGTCTGCTTTAAAGCACTCTAGAGTTATGATTCATCAGCCACTTGGCGGGACTCATGGACAAGCGTCTGACATTCAAATTGCTGCAAGAGAAATTGAAAAATTAAAAGGTGAACTTTACGATATAATAGCAACACATTCTAATAAAACATATGAAGAGGTTTTAAAAGACGGAGATAGAGATTTTTGGATGAATTCAAATGAAGCTTTAGAATATGGTATGATTGATGAGGTTCTGAAGCCGGCATCTAAAAAATAACTCTATAATTTATGAATAAAAACAGTGTTCAAATTTGTGCATTTTGCAGTAAGCAAAAAGCAGAAGTCAATATGTTAATTACTGGTAATAGTGGTAATATATGTGATATTTGTGTTAAACAAGCTGATAGTATTATTAATGAGGAGCGGATAGCGTCTAGTTCACAAAAAATAAAAAAAGATTTAGAACTATTTAAGCCGGTAGAAATTAAAGCCCATTTAGATCAATATGTAATTGGCCAGGATACTACAAAAAAAGTATTATCTGTTGCTGTTTATAATCACTATAAAAGAATTCTTTATTCCAATAAAAACAAAAAAAATGTTGAGTTAGATAAATCTAATATCTTGTTAGTAGGTGAAACAGGAACAGGTAAAACTTTATTTGCACGAACAATCGCCAAAATGTTAAATGTCCCTTTTTGTATTGTAGATGCAACTTCAATGACTGAGGCGGGTTATGTAGGAGAGGATGTAGAGTCTTTGTTAACAAGACTCTTGCAGGTCGCAAACTATGATGTTGCTCTTGCTGAAAGAGGTATGGTTTTCATTGATGAGATAGATAAAATATCTCGTAAAAATGATAATCCATCAATTACTCGAGATGTTTCTGGTGAAGGAGTTCAACAAGCTCTTTTAAAATTAATGGAAGGGACTGTAGTTAATGTCCCCCCTCAAGGAGGAAGAAAACATCCGGATCAAAAATATATTCAAGTCAACACAAAAAATATTTTATTTATTTGTGGAGGAGCGTTTTCAGGTATTCATAGTATTATTAATAGTAGAATAGGGAAGTTTGCATTAGGTTTTAACAGAAAGAAACAAACAAATCATCAAGTAGATGATGATATTTTGAAATATCTTCTTCCTCAGGATGTTAAAAGTTATGGCTTGATTCCAGAGTTAATTGGTCGCCTCCCAATTCTAACACATCTTGAGCCTTTAAATAAAGATTTGTTATTAAAAATATTGGTTGAACCAAAAAATTCAATCATTAAGCAATATGAAACATTATTTGCCATGGATAATATTGAATTATCTATAGATTTAAAAGTTTATAAACTCATAGTAGAATATGCATTAAATTTTGAATTAGGTGCTAGAGGATTACGAGCAATTTGCGAGCAATTATTCTTAGAAGCACTTTACAATATGCCAAGTAATAATAGTACTGAATTAACAAAATTTCATGTGAATGTTAAATATGCCAAAGAAAAGTTGTCTTTATTAAATTCAAGAAAACTTAAAGAAGCTAGTTAGTATTTTTTTGAAGTTTTAAAAACGTAAAGGCGTATCTGTGATTTCGATCTTTTTGATGAAATTTCTCATCTATAGTATACCATGATTTTAAGTCAATTTTTGGAAAAAGTATGTCTCCTTGAATAGTTGCATGGACTCGAGTTAAATATATAATGTCTACAAGATTATTCTTTAATGCATATTCATATACTTTTCCTCCTCCAATAATAAAAATTTTTCTTTTATTTTTTTGAGCGATTTCTAGTGCTTTTTCTAAGCTACCTGCAATTATACAATCCTTTGCTTTGAAAGACTTATTTGTTGTTAATATAATGTTTTTTCTATTTTTAAGCGGTCTGAATTTCTCTGGTATTGACAAGTAATTTTTTCTACCCATTATGACTGTGCTTTCTAAAGTTGTTTCTTTAAAAAAAGACATGTCATCAGGGAGGTTCCAAGGTAGATCATTTTTTAATCCAATTACATTGTTTTCAGAAACAGCTACTATTAAATTAACCTTGATCATATCAGATAGAAATAGGTGCTTTAATATGAGGGTGAGCGTCGTAACCTATTAATTCGAAGTCTTCAAATACGTAATCAAAAATATTATTTCTATTTTTAATTTTTATTATTGGCGCTTTTTTAGGCATTCTTAATAATTGTGTTTTAGCTTGTTCAATGTGATTTAAGTAGAGATGTGCATCTCCTAATGTGTGTATAAAATCTCCAGGTTTTAATTTGCATACTTGAGCCATCATCATAGTTAATAATGCATATGATGCAATATTGAAAGGTACACCTAAAAAAACATCTGCGCTTCTTTGATATAATTGACATGATAATTTATTGTCTGAAACATAAAATTGGAAAAATGAATGGCAAGGAGGAAGCGCCATTTCTGAAATTTGGCCTACATTCCATGCACTGACTATTAGTCTTCTCGAATCAGGATGATTTTTTATATCATGAATCACATTTTGAATTTGATCTATCTTTTTTCCGTCATAGCTTGGCCATGATCTCCATTGGTAACCATATATTGGACCTAATTCCCCATCATCATCAGCCCATTCATTCCATATTTTTACATTATGATTTTTTAGGTACTCAATATTTGTTTCTCCTTTCAAAAACCACAATAATTCATGAATGATAGATTTTATATGAACTTTTTTAGTTGTTACTAGTGGAAATGAATTTTCTAAACTATATCTTGTTTGGTGTCCAAAAATACTGATTGTTCCAGTACCGGTTCTATCTACTTTTTTTATTCCGTTTTTTAAAACGGTCTCCATTAAATTTAAATATCCTTTCATATTAATATTCCTACTATTACTGCTGTTAATAACGAAGCTACGGTTCCAGCGATTAGAGCTTTAATTCCTAGCCTTGATAAATCTATTCTTCTTTCTGGGGCGATAGCGCCAATTCCTCCAATTTGTATTCCAATAGATAAAAAATTGGCAAAACCACATAAAAAATAAGTTGCCATTATTTGAGTTTTATATTGTAATAAATCACTATTAATCATATTGCCTAATGACTCATATGCGATGAATTCATTCGCTACAGTCTTCTCTCCTAACAATTGACCTGCTAATAAGATGTCTTCAAATGGGATGCCTATTAGCCATGCAATTGGTGCAAATAAATATCCAAAAATCATTTCTAAAGACAGTGAATCGTAGATGTTATTGTTGTTAGTTAAGAAATCATTAATTGTGCTGTATTGACCAATTAAATTTAGTATTTCATTTATTAATGCAATAAATGCAACAAAAACTAAAATCATTGCTCCTACATTCACAGCTAGTTTTACTCCCTGAATAGTTCCAGTTGCAATTGAGTCAAACATGTTTGATCCTAAGCAATCTCCATTAACTATAGACATTTTCTGACTTACTTTTTGTGTTTCTGGTAGTAAAATTTTACATGCTACTATGGCAGCAGGAGCTGACATTACTGATGCAGCTAATAAATGAGGTGCAAATTCTTCACCAAGCATGGCAGTAAATGCAATAAATACTCCTCCAGCAATCGTAGCCATACCTCCACCCATCAAACACAAAAGTTCTGATTGTGTCATTTTATTTATATATGGTCTAATTAATAATGGTGATTCAGTTTGACCTAAAAATATATTCCCAGCTGCTGCCAAACTTTCTGCACCTGATAGTTTCATGCTTTTTTTCATGATTATGGCGAAGAAATAAACAATTTTTTGAAGAACGCCTAAATAAAATAATACACTTGTTAATGCAGAAAAAAATACAATTGTCGGTAGAATTTGAAAAGCAAATATTGCTCCAAAAGATGCATTATTTACTAATGTTTTTCCAAATAAAAAAATAGAACCTTCTTTAGTGAAATCTAGAATTGATAGAAATACGTTGCTAACCCCTTGAAAAATAGTTTCAATTAATGGTATTTTAAGTATGCAAATTGCAAAAACTAATTGAATAAATAAACCTTTGAGTACAACTGACCAGTTAATTTTTTTTTTGTTTGACGAGCACAAGTAGCACAAAAATAATAATGCTATAACTCCAATTAATCCTCTAAAAATTGCTTCCATATTACTCGTTTAGTTTTTTTATTTGATCTCTAATTTGAGCTGCTAATTCATAATTCTCATTTTGAATGGCGTGTTTAAGATTTTTTTCTAATTCAGATTTAGTTAAATGCTTTGTTTTTTGAATTTCATCTATTTTGTCTTTCTTTTCATCTATTACATCTTCGTTAAAATCTGTTTCACCTTTTAAATAACTATTTGCTTTCTCCATAACATTTTTATAAGTATAAATTGGAGCATGAAACCTTATAGCTATTGCTATTGCGTCGGATGTCCTGGAGTCAATCATAAAAGTTTCGTTTGATTTTTTATTTATAAAACTTAATGAAGAAAAAAAAATACCTTTTTCTAATTTATGTATAATTACTTTTTCTAAAATCAAGTTACATTTTTCAGCTATATGCAAAAATAAATCATGTGTTAATGGTCTGGGGGAATTAATGCTTTTGTCTAAGCCAATAGCTATCGCTTGTGACTCACATCCGCCAATAACAATTGATAGTTTACGTAGTCCATTATCTTCCTCCAAAAATAGTGCATATGCTCCTTCCTTAAACTGACTATATGACAATCCAATTATATTCAGCTTAATTAGATTCATGTCTAATTGTTATGATTTTTCAATGCATTAATAAATTTAGGAACAACTGTAAATGCATCACCTACAATTCCATAGTTTGCAGCTTTAAAGAAAGGGGCTTCAGGGTCAGTGTTAATGACAACAATATTTTTAGATCCACTAACACCTGCTAAATGTTGAATTGCGCCGGAGATACCTATAGCAATATATAATGTCGGATTGATAGCAATACCTGTTTGTCCTACATGCTCAGAGTGTGGTCTCCATCCCATGTCAGAAACAGGTTTGGAACATGCAGTAGCCGCCCCAAGTTCTGAAGCTAGGTCTTCAATCATGTTCCAGTTTTCTGCATTTTTCAAACCACGACCTGCGGACACAACAATGTCAGCTTCTGTTAATGATATTTTTTCATTAGTCTTATCAAGGCTTTTGATTTTTAACTTATTATCGTCTTCGATGTCGGTATTACTGAAATTGGTAATTTCCCCTTCTCCTTTAATTTCACTGATTTGTCCAATAGCATTAGGTAAAATAGTAATAATATTTTTTTTGTAAGATGATTCATATTGCGCAAAAGCTTTCCCAGAAAAAGCTTTGCATTTTATAGTGAGAGGTGCAGTCTCAACAGGTTGTTCAACTGCATTACTAAATAATCCGGTGTCTGCCATTTCAGAAATAAGAGGTGCGATTGATTTGCCAAAGTTTGTATTGGATACTATTATTGTCTCTAGATTGTAGTCATTGATTATTTTTGAACAAATTTTTGCAATTAAACTATTAGGTGTTTTTTCACAGCTAGTATTTTCTATATTTATTATATTATCAGCACCATAGTTAGCTAATTCATTCATGTTAGAGCTTCCAAATGAGATAACTGTAAGATTTGTTTTATGTTTCTCGGCTATTTTTTTTGCATATGAAACTGACTCAAAAGAGGTTTTCTTAAAATTGCCTTCCCAATTTTCAACTATTGTTAATACAGACATATTGTGTTTTATTTTTTAATTTGTTATTATATTACCTTTGCTTCATTTGATAATAAATCTACTAGCTTTTCAATATTTTCTTCATCAATTATTTTACATTCAGATCTTTCTACTGGCTTACTATTGGTAGTTATTTTAAAAGTTTCAGTTATTTCTATATTACTGTTTATTACTTGTAAAGGTTTCGTTCTTGCTGTCATGATCCCTCGCATTGATGGAATTCTTAGGTCTTTTTCTTCAACCAATCCTTTTTGTCCAGCTATTACCGCAGGTAAATTACATTCACTTATCTCATGTCCACTATCAACTTCTCTTTTAACTTCAATAGAATTATTTTTTAGCTCTAGACCAACACACCCATTAATAAACGGGGCATTAATTTTAGCTGCTAATAATCCAGGCACTTGTCCACCATTATAATCAATAGATTCTTTTCCACAAAATATTAAATCAAAAGAATTTTTTGAGTAATAATCGAAGATATTGTTTGCTACAACCTTACTGTTTTGTGGCACTTGATCAATACGTACTGCTTTGTCAGCTCCAATGGCTAGTGCTTTTCTTAAAATAGGATCACTAGAACTAGTTCCAATATGTAATACGGTAATAGTGCAATTTAATGGATCTGAAGATTGTTCTTTCAGAAATATTGCTTTTGTAAGACAAAATTCATCATATGGGTTTATGATAAATGTGACTCCATTGGTGTCAAATTCTTGATTATTATTTGTAAAATTGATTTTTGAAGTAGTATCAGGAACACTACTTATACAGACTAAAATATTCATATTTTAAGTACATTTAGAATTTGTACAAATTTAATTAAAAAAGACTAATTAATTTATAAACCATTTTGTTTTATTGTTTTTTAAAACAAAAATTTAAATAAATTTGATAAAAAATAATTTTAATGATATTATGAAAGAGTTGCAATTTAGAGAAGCTGTCGCTGAAGCTATGAGCGAGGAGATGAGATTAGATCAAAATGTATTTTTGATGGGAGAAGAAGTTGCTGAATACAATGGTGCTTATAAAGCATCTAAAGGTATGCTAGATGAATTTGGTCCAAAAAGAGTAATTGATACCCCAATTTCCGAGGGAGGTTTTTCGGGTATTGGCGTTGGTGCCGCTATGAATGGACTGAGGCCAATTATTGAATTCATGACATTTAATTTTTCTTTGGTTGCAATTGATCAAATTATTAATAATGCTGCGAAAATGAAACAGATGTCTGGAGGACAGTTCAATATCCCCATTGTATTTCGTGGACCAACAGGTTCCGCTGGTCAACTCGCTGCCACTCACTCACAATCATTCGATAATTGGTATGCCAATTGCCCTGGATTAAAGGTAATAGTTCCCTCAAACCCTTATGATGCTAAAGGATTGCTTAAGTCAGCTATTAGAGATAATAATCCTGTTATTTTCATGGAATCAGAACAAATGTATGGTGATAAGGGAAAAGTTCCGGAAGAAGAGTATACGATTCCTATTGGAAAAGGTAAAGTAGTACAAGAAGGTTCTGATGTAACAATTGTGTCTTATGGCAAAATGTTTAAGATTTTAAAAGATGCAGCCTTGGTTTTAAATAAAGAAAATATTTTTCCGGAATTAATTGATCTTCGAACAATTAGACCCATAGATTATGATCTAATCATAAACTCTGTTAAAAAAACGAATAGACTTGTGGTTGTTGAAGAAAGTTGGCCATTAGGTTCAATTTCTTCCGAAATCAGTTATAAAATACAACAAGAAGCATTTGATTATTTAGATGCACCAGTTTCAAGAATATGTGCTGCAGATACGCCAATGGCATATTCTCCTGTATTAGTTGATGCATTTCTGCCAAACAAGGATCGTATAATTAATAAGGTTAAAGAAGTGATGTATTTATGAAATACTATTTTTTTGTATTTTTTTTTAGATTCGTACTTATTCTTTCTACTATTTCTTCAAAATCATTCTTTGAATTTTCAAAGTCAAATTCATTGGATTGTATGACTATATGATTATGCTTATAATTAGCAAAAAAAGCTTCGTATCTTTCATTTAATCTCTTTAAGTAATCAATTCTAATACCTTCTTCATATTCTCTGCCTCGACTTTGTATTTTTTCAACTAATGCAGGTATGTCGGATCTTAAATAAATTAAAAGATCTGGAGGTGAAACAAATGACTCCATTAATCTAAATAGGTCTAAATAGTTTTCATAATCTCTTAGTGTCATAAGACCCATTGCTTGAAGGTTAGGGGCAAAAATATAAGCATCTTCATAAATAGTTCGATCTTGAATAATTGTTTTTTTTGATTTTATAATTTCTTGAACTTGTCTGAATCTACTGTTAAGAAAAAATACCTGTAAGTTAAATGACCATCGCTGCATGTCTTCATAAAAATTATCAAGATATGGGTTGTTGTCTACAGCTTCAAATAATGGGCTCCATTTAAATTTTTTAGCTAACATTCTACATAGGGTAGTTTTTCCTACTCCTATATTTCCAGAAATTGCGATATGCATATTTAGTATTATTAATAAGTTATAGTTATAAAAATAACTATATCTAATTAACATTTATAATTTTTTATTTATTTGTTTTAAAAATTTTCTATTATTATGTAGTCTTTGGATTTTATTTTGTCCACCCAATTTTTTTTGTTCTTTTAATAGGTTATAAAAAAAATCTTTACGCATTGAATTAATAATAGGTTCTTTTAGTAAAATATTCTTTTTTCTTTTTGCTTCGTAATCAGAGTTTATTGCTTTTAGTTTTTTATCTAAATTAAATTGAAATTCTTTTATGTTTTTTGGAGGTTTTTCAAATTCAATATACCAATCATGAGCCCCACTTTTGTCTTGATAAAAAATAGGAGCAGCTATGTATTCTTTTACAATAGAATTTGTTTTATTACATGAATATTCTATTGCTTTATTCGCATTATCTTCATTCAATTCTTCTCCAAATGCATTGATGAAACTTTGCGTTCTTCCAATAAGTTTTATTTTATACGGATTCGTAGATGTAAATATAATTGTATCACCTATCTCATAGCGCCAAAGACCACTATTGGTTGTAATAATCATTGCGTAAATTTGATTTGTTTTTACTTTATGTAGGGGCACAATTTTTTCTTTTAATTGTATGCCGTTTTCAACAGGAATAAATTCGTAAAAAATGCCGTGATTAATAAGTAGTAATAAATCAGACTTATTTGGGTTGTCTTGAATTCCAAAAAAACCCTCAGAAGCATTATATAATTCTAGGTAATTAATATTTTTAGTTCTTGTTAACTTTTTAAAAGATGTGCGATATGAGTCAAAACTGATTCCTCCATGCATATATAATTCTAGATTAGGCCACACTTCACTTAAGCAATTAATTTTCATCTCTTTCATTAATTGATTCATAATAATTATCGTCCATGACGGAACGCCTGAAATACTAGTAATATTTTTATTTTTACTTTCACAAATAATGTGTTCTATTTTTTTGCTCCAATTTTTTAGTAAAGAAGTTTTTATTGATGGGAGCCGTTTTAGTTGCACCCAAATTGGTAAATTTCGTATAATAATTGATGAAAGGTCTCCTGTGTAATATGTCTTCAATTTATCAATACTAGTACTTCCGCCAATCATTAGACTTTTACCATTAAGTATGCTTGATTGCGGATTATTATTCAAGTAGATCGATAGCATATCTCGACCTGCTTTAAAATGACAATTTTTCAATGAATCCTTAGTAATAGGAATGAATTTACTGCGACTTAGAGTTGTTCCAGATGATTTAGCAAACCATTTTGTTTTTTGTGGCCAGATTACATTATTTACACCTTTTCTTATTAGGTTTATATATGGTTGTAATTCGTTATAATTTCTAATAGGAACTTTGTCTATAAAACTATCATAATTTTCAATTTCATTGAATAGATGTTGTTCGCCAAATAATGTTTTAGATGCAATTTTTAAATGATTTTTTAATATTGTATTTTGATAATAAATAGGATTTTCAATTACCTGGTTAATTAAATTAATTCTATTTTTTATTTTTATGGAAAGAAAAGTATTTAACATAAAAAATTATTGTTACATTCTAAATGAATGTATAAATATCAAATTTTATTTTCATGTATCAAGGGTTTATAACACAAAAAATGCAGATTCAATATACTAATCCAGTTCAGTATAATTTGTGTATTGGTGATAATGAAGTTTTATTGAATAATTTAATTAGTAGATCAATTTCCTTAGAATGGCAAGGGCGAGTAGTATGTATTTGTGGCAAAGAGTTAAATCAGTTTTATAGGCAAAATTTTTGTTATCAATGTTTTTGGAATGCTCCTCAAGCTTCTCCCAGTATTTTTAAACCAGAATTATGTACAGCTGATTTAGGAATTGAAGACAGAGATTTAGATTGGGAAAAAAAATTTCAATTGACCCCCCATTTAGTTTATCTTTCTAATACGAGTGGTATTAAAGTAGGTGTGACAAGAAAAAATAATGAAATTAATAGATGGATTGACCAAGGGGCTATTCAAGCAATTGTTGTCGCGGAAGTGCCAAATAGAAGGTTAGCAGGCTTAATTGAGGTAGATTTAAAAAATTATTTTGCTGATAAAACTAATTGGAGAAAAATGTTATCCTCATCTTCAGAAAAATTAAATCTAGTGGAATCTAAAAATAGATGTGTAAATTATCTTTCAGATCAATTTAATCAATATGTAACAGATAGTAATAAAGTTACAGAAATCTTTTATCCCGTAACCTCGTACCCTGTTAAAATAAAGTCTAAAAGATTTGAAAAACAGCAAAGTATTGGTGGAAAATTAGTTGGGATAAAGGGTCAATATATGATTTTTGAAAACGATACTGTATTTAACGTGAGAGCACATGAGAGGTATTTGATTAAATTTTCATTTTAATTCCTCGCCCATGTTTAAATTAAATTTTTTTCTTAACATAAACACGCAAATATAAATAATGGGTGTGTCAACTAAAGCAATGAGTATTTTAAAAATAAATCCACTAATAAAATATTTTTGAAAATCTTCCCAAGGAATTACACCTCCAGAACATAAAAGGGTGAAAATTATAAAAGTATCTATAAATTGTGAAAATATAGTTGATCCATTATTCCGTAACCATAAGTGCTTTCCTTTAGTTAAATTTTTCCAAAAATGATAGATTCGAATATCTACAAATTGTGCACATAAATATGTTATCATAGATGCTCCAACAGCTATAATTGTATTTCCAAATACAGAATGAAACAACTTGTCGCTAACTGGAGAATTATTAGAGGCAGGAATATAATCAGCTAACAAAACTACTAAAAGGCAAAATATGCTAGCAAACACACCTGAAATAACCATTTGATCTGCATGTTTTTTACCAAATATTTCTGACACTAAATCTGTTACTAGAAATGTTATTGGATAGAATATAATTCCAACTGATAAGCTAAAGTTGAATCCAATAATGTTTAATTGAAAAAACTTTTGAAATATTAAGTTTGAAACAATTAGAGATGTTATAAAGACACCAACTAAAATCAAATAAATATTATTTGCATTTTTACTCATCGATTTAATCTATATTGTATTCAACTGGCAGTAATGCTTGTATACCTTGCATATTTAGTATTTTTTCCTCAATTTGATCGAAATATATTTTCTCAATAGTTTTTGTGTTTAATAATTTTACATCTTCTAGTGTTTGTAAAAACATATCAACGCTATTTTTTATTTTTGGATACTCTTCTAGTTTGAAATTATCAATTTCCGCTAATTTTGCGGCTGTTTCGATAGCCGCTGTTAAGCCACCTATTGAATCTACAATACCAATTTTTTCACCTCTTAAACCAGTCCAGACTCGACCTTGTCCTATTTTATCCACTTCATTGAGTGTCATGTTTCTGTTTTCAGCCACATGAGTAATAAAATCATTATATGTGTTTTTTACGGACATTTGTATAAATGATCTTTCTTTATCGGATAAGCTTCTGTGTATTTCACCTAAGTTTGAAAACTTATTTGTTTTTACATTGCTATAGTGTAATTTTATTTTTTTAGTTAATAATTCTTCACCTGTAAAGAATAATCCAAATACACCTATAGAGCCAGTGATTGTCATTGGTGATGCTAAAATTTTATCAGCAGCACATGCAATATAATATCCTCCAGATGCAGCATAATTACCCATAGATACTATGATAGGTTTATTTTTTTTGGACAACTTCATTTGACTCAGTATTTCATCAGATATTAATGCAGATCCACCAGGAGAATTTATTCGAAAAACCACTGCATTAATGTCATCATTTTCTAATACTTTTTTAATTGTTTTTGTATAACCTGAATGTATGTTTGCATCGTTTCCATCAATACCTCCTTCTGCATAGATAATAGCAATTTTATTTTTTGATTTATTTTTACCTTCTTTCAAATTTGATAAATTGGTAAAATTTATTTTTTCTTCTCCTTTAATTTGTAATTTTTCTTTTAATAAATTATTTAATTCATCTGGGTAAATTAATTGATCTATTAATCCATGTTCTACTGGCTTTTTGGGGAGCATAGAAATGGTAATATCATCTGCTAAATTATTTAAAGTAGCAATTGATATCTTTCTGCTTTTAGCTATATCTTCTAGCATTGTGTTCCAGATGTCATTTAATAATGTACTAGTTTGCTCGCGATTTTCTTCGCTCATTTCGGTTAGCATAAATGGTTCTACTGCTGCTTTGAATTTTCCGTGTCTAATAATTTCAGGTTTTACACCAATTTCTTTCATTGTTTCTGTATAAAATGGTGTTGTTGAACTTAATCCACTTAGCTCCATAGCCCCTGTAGGATACATGAATATGGAATCTGCTATTGAGCCTAAATAATAACTTGACTTACTATAAATCTTTGAATAAGCATAAATAAATTTACCATTTTTTTGGAATTTCTTTAATGCATCTCTAATTTCTTTAAGAGACGCCATTCCGGGAGAATTAAATTCGTTTAAATCAAGCATTATGCCGGCAATATTTTCATTTTCAGATGCAAGGTGAATACTTGTTAGTATTTTATACAAATGCATGCTATTGTTAGGTTCAAAATCTCCAAAAGGAGTAAAGTTAGCGAATGGATCAGTGTTTGGTTTGTCAGATATATCATAATTCATTTTGAGTTTAACAATACTATTAGGTTCAATATTATCTGAAGCATTAAAAATCAAATTTATTAATCCACTAATTATAATTAAAATGAATATAGACCCAACCATCATCAATATTGCAAGTAACACTCCAATAGCGGAGGATATTATATTTTTTAGAAAACTATTCATGATAAAATTGTTTAAATTGAATAGTTAAATTTAATTATAATTTTTATATGCATCATATTTGTTATGTTTCTGTTGGTAGTAATATGGGGAATAAGATATTAAACTGCCAAACGGCCTTTCAGCATATTGGTCATCTTGCCGATATTCAAGATGTCTCATCTTTTTACCATACAGAGCCATGGGGCTACATTGATAAAAGTGACTATATTAATGTTGTTTTAAAATTAAGAACTTCTATTACTCCGCATAAATTATTGCATGAATTTAAAAAAATTGAAAAATTAATGGGGAGATCATATAGTAGATCAATTGGTGAATATGAAGCCAGAATTATTGATTTAGACATCCTGTTTTTCGATAATTTTATAATCGATAATGATAATCTATGTATTCCCCATCCTAGATTATACTTTAGGAACTTTGTGTTAAAGCCATTGTCTGAGATAGCACCCGGTCTAATTTGTCCATTAAAAAATAAAAGTATTCTCAAAATTTTAGAGGATTCGAGTGATGATAGTGTTGTTAATTTATATACACACTAAATAGTTAAAAAGTAAGTTATATAATGTATATAATTTTGATATTTTAATAAATATATTTGCTATATTAATTAAGTGTACTATTTTAAATTTTATATAACATGAAGAAGAACTTTTTTATTTCTCTATTATTGATTTCCTTTTTTTCTTATAGTCAAGATACATATAACACCTATAAAATAGGTTTCAAGGCTGGAGTATTGTCTGAGATGGGAAAAGTAAGTGGTGGTGGATTTCCTGTTTTAAATATAGATCTATCGAAGCAGTTAACACCTGGATTGTCTATTTCTGGTGATTTGATGTTTGGTTGGTCAGAGGGAGAGCATAAGAATTCTACATACTCTAATAATTATAATTACGATGTTAATTTTCAAGCGATATCCGCTAACCTTGTTTTGAATTTATTGAATATTGGTGATATCTCTAGAGAGAACAGAAAGTTAGGTTTAAACATTAAGGCTGGGTTAGGATTTTTAGCTATTAATGGTGATGGTAAAGATAATGGAGAGAATCTAGTTATTGAACAAGGACTATTTAGTTCAAAGAGTGTTTTTATTCCCACTTCTTTAGGTTTAAAATATAAAGTTGCAGATAATTTACAATTGATAACATCATATGATTTAATGTTACCCATTGGCCCAGGTTTAGATGGCATGGAGCGCAATGTAAATCGTGAATCTAAATATGACGTCGGTTTTCAGATAATGAATCTAGGTGTTTCATATAATTTTGGGAAAAATAAAAGTAGTATGGAATGGATTAATCCATTAGATGTGATTTCTACTAAAGTTAATGTATTTGAACAAGAAGTCACAAGTTTAACAATTGATAGTGATGGTGATGGTGTGGCTGATAAATTTGATCAAGATAATAACACACCAGTAGGTGTTTCTGTTGATGGAAGTGGAAAAGCTTTAGATGTCGACTCTGATGGCATTCCTGATTATAAGGATATAGATCCTTTTACTGCTCCTGGTGTTTCTGTGGATTCGAATGGTCGTGAATTAGATGATGATCAAGATGGAGTGCCTAATAGCATGGATGAAGAACCTAATTCACCTGCTGGATGTACAGTTAACTTTCAAGGACGTCAAATTGTAGGTAAGGGAGCCTTTTTACCAACTGTATATTTTGATGTTTCTTCATCTGAAGTAAGTTACTCTAATTATCAAAGGCTTGCTACTGTTGCTAGTGTTTTGAAAGCGAACCCTGGATATAAATTAAGAGTTATTGGTTTTGCTGATTCAGATGGATCTACGGATAAAAATTATAAATTAGGATTACAGAGAGCAAATGCAGTTATTGAATCGTTAGTTAATACATTTGGTATTGATCTAGATAGAATGATAGCAGATTCTCAAGGAGAGAATAATCTTTTAGCCAATGAAGAGCAAAAAATGTCCTTTAATAGTAATTCCGATGGTGTGAAAGGAACAAAAACTTTCAAATCACTTAATAGAAGAGTTCAATTTATTATTGAGTAAATTAACAGTTTTTTGGATAATTAATTAACTATTATTTCGTATTGACCACAATACAATTCCAGTAGCTACTGATACATTCATTGATTTTTTAATACCACGTTGTTCTATTTCAATACAGTCGTCAGCATGTTGAATTATTTCAGTAGAAACACCCTTTACTTCATTGCCAAATATTAAAGCTATTTTTTTGCTTTTAGTAGAAAAATTAGCTAGAGGTATACTTTTTTTAGTTTGTTCTACGGCAATAATTTGATAGTTTTTTTTTTGCAATTTCTCTACTGCCAAAAAGGTTGTTTCACAGTATTTCCAATTGACTGATTCCGTGGCACCTAATGCAGTTTTATGAATGTCTTTATTTGGAGGAATAGCGCAGATTCCACATAAATAAATAGTACAATTACCAATTGCATCGCATGTTCTAAAAATAGAACCTATATTATGCATACTTCTAATATTGTCAAGTACAATAGCAATATTTAAATTATTTTTTTCACACATATCTTGATACTAATCAAATAATTTTGCAATCTTTAGAGAATGCGAACTAGAAATTTAGGTTTTTTTCTTTAATTAATAATTCTTTTGAAGCAAAATAACAACATAAAACAAACTCCATTAATGAAACAATACTTGTCAATTAAGTCTAAGTATCCAGATTCATTATTGTTGTTTAGAGTGGGTGATTTTTATGAAACATTTGGTGAAGATGCTGTTGAAATGGCAAGTATTCTAGGTATTATTTTAACAAATAGATCTAATGGTAGTTCAAAAATAGAATTAGCTGGGTTTCCTCATCATTCACTTAATACTCATTTACCTAAACTTGTTAAAGCAGGTAAACGTGTTGCAATTTGTGATCAATTAGAGGATGCAAAACAAACAAAAAAAATTGTAAAAAGAGGTGTGACTGAACTTATTACACCTGGAGTAGCTTTAAATGACGAAGTTTTAGATAAAACAAAAAACAATTTTTTAGCATCGGTTTTTTTTGGTAAAACACAGGGAGTAGCATTTCTTGACATATCTACTGGTGAGTTTTTTGTTTCAGAGGGTTCTTTAGAAGATTTACAAAAATTAATTAATAGTTTTTTACCTAGTGAAATCCTATATCCAAAATCACATAGAAGTATAATACATAAAAAAATACCAGGTGATTTTTATTTTTATCCTATCGAGGATTGGATATTTGAAAAGAAGTATTGCGACGAGAAATTGACTGAGCAATTTAGTGTTAAATCTTTAAAGGGCTTTGGTATTGATTATATGCATGAAGGTCTTATCTCAGCGGGGGTTATTATGCATTATTTAAATCATAATAAACAAAATGAACTTAATCATATTTCTAGTATTAACAGAATTGAGAACGGTGACTTTGTTTGGATGGACAAGTTTACTATTCGCAATTTAGAGTTACTATATTCTTTAAATGAAAATGGTATCAGTTTATTGGATATTCTTAATAAAACCTGCACCCCCATGGGCGCTAGACGGTTAAGAAAATGGATTTTATTTCCACTAAAAGATCCGAAAGAAATTAATAATCGTATTGAAATTGTCCATTTCTTTATAAAAGAATCTGCTACNTTGAAAAATGTGATCAAATNTTTAAAGGGAATAGGGGATTTAGACCGTATGGTAGGTAAAATTTCTACATTNAAAATATCTCCTAGAGAATTAAATAAATTTAAGGATTCATTAACTTTAACAAGTTCTTTAAAAGATTTACTTAGTAAAACGAAATCGAGCAAGATTATTTTAGAGTTGTTTAATAATTACTACGATTGTAGCCAATTAATTGAAAAATTAATATTCAATCTTAATGATGATGCACCTGTTTTATTATCGAAAGGCAATGTGATTAAATCAGGTGTAAATAATGAATTAGATTCTTACAGAGATTTAGCATTATCTGCGGAAATTATATTAGATGAAATAAAAGAACGAGAAATATCACGTACTGGAATATCTTCATTAAAAATATCATATAATAACGTATTTGGATATTATTTAGAAGTTAGAAATACTCATAAAGAAAAAGTGCCAGCTGATTGGATTAGAAAACAAACTTTAGTTAATGCTGAGAGATATATAACAGAGGAGCTGAAGGAGTTAGAAGTGAAGATTATAAATGCTAGGGAAAAAATTAGTATTCTGGAATCCGATATTTATTATAAATTAATTAAATCAATTTCCTCATCTTTAAATCAAATTCAAGCTAATTCTAATATTGTATCTATTATAGATTGCTTAAGTTGTTTTGCATTTATTTCCACTAATAATAATTACCATAAACCCATAGTGAATGATGGTTATATTTTAGATATTCAAAAAGGGAGACATCCTGTCATTGAAACTACATTTGAGAATATTAATCAATATATACCTAATAATCTGTTATTAGACAATAAAAATCAACAAGTTCTAATGATTACTGGTCCGAATATGTCAGGAAAGTCTGCTATTTTAAGACAAACAGCATTAATTACGCTTATGGCACAAATAGGTTGTTTTGTTCCTGCTGATTCAGCTACTATAGGAGTTGTTGATAAAATATTTACAAGGGTGGGAGCTTCGGATAATATTTCTCAAGGTGAATCAACGTTTATGGTTGAGATGAATGAAACAGCTAGTATTTTAAATAATTTATCTAGTAGAAGTTTAATTTTATTAGATGAAATTGGCAGAGGTACTAGTACATTTGATGGCGTATCTCTTGCATGGGCAATCGCTGAATATTTACATGAGTCAAAATCTGCTCCAAAAACATTATTTGCTACCCATTATCACGAGTTAAATAAAATGTCAGATAAATTTAAACGTATTATTAATTATAATGTATCTGTTAAAGAAATTAATAATGAAATAGTTTTTTTAAGGAAATTAGAAAAAGGTGGTGTGGAACATAGTTTTGGTATACATGTAGCTCGTATGGCAGGTATGCCTAAATCTATATTGAAACGTGCAAAGGAAATACTGATTACATTGGAGTCAACACGAACAACAAAAGATATAAGTAATTCAAAAGATCAATATCAATTAAGTTTTATTCAGCTCGATGATCCAATAATAGATGAAATTAAAATAGAATTGACAGATCTTGATCTTAATAATCTTACTCCTATAGAAGCATTAATGAAACTTCAAGATATCAAAAGAAAGATTGGTTTAAAAAAATGAGATGAATGAAATTTTTGTGTTCATTAAAAAGTCGTTATATTTGCCCACTCAAGCGAGTGTAGCTCAGGGGTAGAGCATCACCTTGCCAAGGTGAGGGTCGAGGGTTCAAATCCCTTCACTCGCTCTTTTTTTCTTGCCCAGGTGGTGGAATTGGTAGACACGCGGGACTTAAAATCCCGTGGGCAGTAATGTCCGTGCGGGTTCAAGTCCCGCCCTGGGTACGAAAAAAATGGATTGAACTTTTTTAGTCTGTTAAATCCTATTTTATTAGATATTTTTTCTCAACAGAACCATCATCATAGATTTTTACAAGTATGTGCTTTATGTGTGCTAATATCCTCGTACTTTTCTCCAATATAATTCACGATATAAATCAAAGTCATCACAGCTCATTTTATTGCCATCAAGGTCCCAACAATTGGAATATATTTTTTCCTCATTTTGATAAGTATAATTCGATTGCAATTGACCATTTTGATACCAACTTTTTTGTGTTCCGATAGACATACCCTCTCTATAATTTTCTTCAACTTCTAGTTGACCATTTTCATAATAATATCTAGAAACTCCATTTTCTTTACCATTTTTGTAATTTTCTTCAACTTGTAGTTGACCATTTTCATACCAATCTTTGTTCAATCCATCTATTTTACCATTTTTGAAATATAGTTCACTTCTTAATTGACCATTTTCATGCCGCAACTGATATAGTCCTTCATGCACGCCATTAATCAAATTATATTGTTTGCGCAAGATTCCATTTCTAAACCAAAATTTATAAAACCCAGTTCCATCTTTCCAGTTCCCGTTTTTGTAATATAGTTCTTCTTTTAGTTGACCATTTGCATACCACCTCTTAGCTAATCCATCTTTTTTACCATCCTTATAATTTACTTCATGTCGTAATTGACCATTTGCATACCACTCTCTCTGTAATCCGTTGGTTATTTTACCATTAATACAATGTGCCATATCTCCATAATCACAATAAATTATTCCACTAACCAAAGACATATCGTATTTCAAATAGTAGATAGAGTCCTGAGGATTGGTCACATCATCTAGATGATGTCTCTGCCCAAAGGATAAAAAAGGAATAATAAGAAGGAGTAGTAGTTTTTTCATACAAGTAAATATAGTAGTTTAATGTCTAGTAGGGGAGTGTTTAAGATTAGAGCTGAATGTTTTAGGATTATTAAGGGAATATATTTTCTTGTTGTAACAACTCCTTTAACTGATATATTTCTTCTAAGTTAGAGAAGAAATAGTTCGATTTGTCTCCCGCCTTGTGTACGAAAAAAGATTTTTCTTTCTTTTATCAAACAACCCCTTATTGGAGTTGTTTGATAAAAAAATCAACATTTAGTTACAATCCCAAAATGATCTATAGTCACTGGTGCCATCGCCATTTAAATCTGCAGATTCTGATACCTCTTCAGCTGCATCTAGTGCCGCACCGCAGAATTCTTCAGATGGGTATAATGATTCTAGATATGAATCCCAGTTTGAATAACCCATAATTGACGCTGCTGCATTTAAGTCTGAAATATTATAGCCATTGAGTGTTTCAAATGAAATTTGACAAGTTTTGCATACTTCACAAGACATAACAAACATTAAACTTAATATGATTGGTAAAAAAAATAATTTTTCCATAGTAATAAATAGTATTGGTTTAAGTTTCTGAATATAAGAACTTTATATTAGAATTTTTTTATTTTTTTAATACTTTTTTAATTGCTAATTATTTTTATTTAATTACAATGGAAGATATTTTTTTTTCTACAGAACCATCATCATAGATGTATAATTGGAGTCTGTTTTGAGTATTTTGTCTGCCAAGAAGGTCTATTGTTTTTATTAATTTAGGAAAATTTTGCACACTTTCATTAGTATGAATTGCATTGCTTAATGACATAAGAGAAAAAAATTTCCATATTTCTTCACTTATATTTACATCCATGTTACCATATGCTCCAGGCCAATCATGACCACCATTAATTACCTTATATAGCCATACTTCATTAGTTGTTTCAGTTGAGGAGTAAATATAACTTTCTATAGTACTACCATCATTGTCATTAATGTCAGGTAAATTTTCAACATTCATTGTTGTAAGATTATTTTGATTTACAAAGTAGTCTATAGTTGAGGGGATGTCTAAATAAACACCCCATCCATCATTATTATCTGGATCACCCTCAAAAAGTGTTACATCGTCATTTGTTCCATGGGTTTCAAAAACAGGAATGGGATTAACGGGGTTACATGAATTATAAATATCTTCAAAAATTGCTCCAGCAACAGGTGCAATTGCTCGAAATGTATTACTTGCTTGGCACGCTAACATGTAACTCATATCTCCTCCGTTTGACATTCCTGTTGCAAAAGTATTAGTTGTACTTAATGAATATGTGCTCTGAAGGTATTCTGCTAAACTAACAATAAAACCAACATCATTGACAGTTTCATTTTCTTGAAAAGCATATCCAACGTTAAAAAATGTATTTCCGAAATTATCTTCGATACCTTGTGGGTAACAAACAGCAAATCCATTTTCGTCTGCAATAGTATTCATGCTAGAGTAATTCATAATGTCGATAGCACTGCCTGTATACCCATGAAGTACAAATACTAGAGGAGCATTTTCCTCTAAATTTTCGGGCATGTATAATATGAATTCGCGTTCTATTTTGTCAAAGTCGAAAAAATCAGCAAGAATACATGACCCATCATCAATAGTTGCAAATTCATTATAATTATATGCATCTTGATTAGTACATCCGGGTATTTCCCATTCACATGATTTTTGTGCTACCTCAAAATCAAAGTATCCATAATATCCTTCATTAAAACTAAATGTTTCTGAGAATGTATCACCATTCTTATTAAATGATACTGTTACTGAGCCTTGATTCCACCCATCTCCAAACGTGTCGATTCCCTCTATTAAATAACAACCATTTTCAATACAAATCTGTGTTGTAATAGTTTGTTGACTTATAGTTCCAGTAAAACTAGTTAAAGGGGTGCCTTGTGTCTCCCATGAGTTTGTGTCATGTATCTCCCAACTCATTTCTTCACCCCAGTTACCTGTGTATGTTTCAATTTGTAATTGATACATATTTTCTTCACAATCATCATATACACAAGAATTATTATCTATGAATGCGATGTCACTATAGTTGTTAGCATTTTCATCTGTGCATCCTAGTCCATAAAACACACAATTTGAGTCATTGACATTAAATAATGTATAACTTATACTTCCGCTTTCTAATTCAATAGTTGAGTTATTTTGATTAAAATCTATAGAATTTTCTTCAGAACTAATATCCACATAAGCTTCATTCCAGCCATCTCCGTAAGAATCATTTGCTTCAAAAACATAACATCCACTTTCCAAACAAACTATATCATTATACTCGGTATTATTTTCTGTTTCGAAACCACTAAAAGAAAATATAGTATTCCCTTCATTATTAATTATTGACCAACTTATTTCTTCAGCCCATTCCCCACTAAAAGTGGAACACAGTATTTCAAATTGATTATCATTACATTGTGCTATCATTTTGACACTTAAAAAAGGAATAATTAGAATAATTATAAGTAGTATTTTTTTCATAGTATAATTTTAAATTATTATTTAGGTTTGAAATTTAAAGATATTGAGTTAACGCAATGTCTTGTATTTGTAGTAGTGTAATTTTCTCCATAAAATAAATGACCTAAGTGACCATTGCAATTTGAGCAACATATTTCAATTCTTCTCATGCCAAAAGAATTATCCTCTGTTTTAATAGTTGCACCTTCAATTTCATCGTCAAACGATGGCCATCCACAATTAGATTTAAACTTAAAATTTGATTTGTATAATTCTTGGTCACATGCTTTACAATTATATGTGCCTTCTTCATAAAAATCATTGTACTCACCACTAAAAGGATGTTCGGTTCCTTTATTTATAATGACCTCTTTTTCTTGCTTAGTCAGTTTTTTATTATAGCTCATGTCAAAATCATTGATTTGTCCAAGGGTTATTAATGGGAGAAAAAATATTAATATCAACTTTTTCACGTAATAAAGATAGGTTATTTCAGTAATGTTTAAGTAAATAAATAATTACTTAGCGTCTTTTTTTAAGTATTTTTCATATAAATGAGTTTGATGGTTGCTTAAATTAATTTTTTCTCCCATCAAAAACGCTAATTCTATATTATTGGATAATACATCTAAAATATCACCGGATGAAATACATAAATTGGCATCTTTGCCTTTTTCCAAAGATCCTGTTCTATTGGATATTCCTAAAATCTTGGATGCATTTAGCGTGACTAATTGTAATGCTTCTTCTTTACTGAAGCCATAATTGACAGTTGTCCCTGCTAAAAATGGCAAATTTCTAGATCCCATTCTCTCCATATCTCCTTTGTAGTCTAAGCAAAATAATATACCTGCATCTCTAAGGATTTTTGGAGTTTTGAATGGTTGATCTATGTCATCATCTTCATTGCCTGGCAGACGATGTATCCGATCTAAAATAATCGGGATTTTATGTTCAATTATAAAGTCAGTAATTCTCCATGACTCTGATCCACCGACTATCACAATTTTTTTTATATTAAATTGTTTTGCAAATAGTATACTCTCTTTTATACCGTCTACTGTGTTGGCGTGAATATATAAACTACTATTTCCTTCAAAAACACTTTTTAAAGCTTCAAATTTTAAATCTAATTTTTGTTTTGTAATAATGTTATATTGAATAGCGTTATCAAAGAATTCATATAATTTTGCAATTGATTTTTTATTTTTTTTCCTAACCATGTCTTCTTTTTCTATATCCTTGTCTTTTGCAGTAAAGTCATGACTATGTGTCCAATGGTTTCTATGGTAATCTTCAGGCCAATTTATATGAATCCCATCATCTTGAAAGTATGTGGCATCTTTCCAATTTTTACCCTCTAGTTTCATGATTGAAGAGCTTCCAGAAATTAGACCTCCACGAGGAGTTGCTTGTGCTAGTAAAATACCGTTAGATCTAACTGTACTTACTACAATTGATTCCGTATTAAATGCAACTTGAGAACGAACATTGGAATTTATTAATCCTACTTCTCTTTCATCTCGACTTGCTCGTACTGCATCAATTTCTGCTAAGCCTAATGTTGTATTTGGAAGTATTAAAGAAGGGTAGATATGTTTATTTTCAGTATTAATTATGTTGTATTTTGTTTTATCAAAATATAACGTGTCTTCTGATCCAATTTTTTCAATTTTACCATCTTTTATAATTATTACACAATTCTCAATAGTTTGCCCATTGCCAATATGAGCTGTTCCACCAACTAAAATACTTTGTGTTTTAGTTTGCGGATAAATACATTGAACTATTAAAAAAAATAATATGGTTATCTTGGTTGTCATTAAGGTTTTTTTACAATTTTGTTTAAAAGAGCTGCTTTTTCTTCCTGAATAATTTCTCTATTGTGTAAGTCTTTTTCCAATGAGAAGTAACATCTACCATCAATAAATGTTTTTTCAACAATTGAGTACATCGATAATGGGTTATTTGACCATATTACAATATCTGCATCTTTACTTTTTTTTATGCTACCAACAAATTCATCAATTTGNAACATTTTTGCAGGATTTAATGTNACAGANTTCCATGCTTCTTCTTGAGAGGNTTGACCATATTTAATCATTTTTGCTGCTTCTTGATTTAGTCNTCTNCCCATTTCTGCNTCATCCGAATTAATTGCAGTATTTACACCTGCNTGTGCTAATAANGTTGCGTTATATGGTATCGCATCATTTACNTCATATTTNTANGCCCACCAATCAGAAAANGTNGANGCATTAGCTCCATGATNTTTTAATTCACTTGCAATTTTATATCCTTCTANAATATGAGTAAATGTATTAATTGTAAAGTCAAATTTTTCTGCTAAACTCATAAGCATTAATATTTCTGACTGTATATATGAGTGACATGTTACCAATCTTTCCTGATTCATAACTTCAACTAAAGCATCTAGCTCCAGATCCCTTCTAGGCTTTATTCGAGTATTATTTTTTTTATATTTAATGTGATTCTCTTCATATTCTTTAGCTCGAACTAAAGCGTCATACATTATTTGTTCAACACCCATTCTAGTTTGAGGGAAACGTGTTCTATATTTGCTGCCCCAATTAGATTGCTTTACATTTTCACCTAGAGCAAATTTAATAAAGGGTTTAGCTTTTTCATATTTTAAATCTTCGGCCATTTGTCCCCATCTTAATTTAATTATTGCTGATTGACCACCTATAGGATTAGCAGATCCATGAAGTAGTTGAGCAATTGTAACACCACCAGCTAGTTGTCTGTATATATTAATATCATCAGCATTAATAACATCTCCAATTCTAACTTCTGAAGTTACTGCTTGTGTTCCTTCGTTTACTCCTCTGCTTATTGCAATATGTGAATGCTCGTCAATAATGCCAGATGTAATATGTTTATTTGTAGCATCAATAAAAACTATGTTTTTGGCATTTTTAAAAACCCTTGGATCTAGATTTTTTCCTACCGCAATTATTTTTCCTTTTTCAATTGCTACATCGCAATTATCTATTACCCCCTCATTTTCATTCGTCCAAACAGTTGCATTTTGAAACAGTATCGACTCTTGAATGGGTAATTCTGAAACCCCATAAGCCATATTAGGATATGTTATTTTACTATATGATTGATGCTTATTATTTTCTTGTTTAGTGATCAGTTTTACTTGCTGAGAATCTAGTTTTATAAATTTCCAAGATCCCCAATTTCCTAAAGAGTCATATAGTTCACCTTGATAAATCGAATCAGAAAAAACACCGCTAAAAAAAGAATTATTTTTATTAAAACTTATTTTGTGTCCATCGATTTCCAATTTTTTAAATTGATTTTTTAGTATAGAATCATTTTTAATTTTAATAGTTATTTTTTGATCTTTTATAATAGCCTCAATGTCGCACTGCTCTTGATTATTTATAAAAAAAGTATAGTTTCCAATTAGTTTATTAGAGCTAATACTTTTGATATCGAACTTTTTACCATTGATCCAGTTCTCATGAATACAAAAATCTTCTTGAAAGAGATCTCCACTAAAAATTAAAAAATTTGCTTTTTTACCATTTTCAATAGAGCCTATTTGATCATAGATATTTAAGAAACTTGCTGGGTTATATGTTAGGGCTTTAAGTACTTGATTAGGTTCAACACCTGTGGATATAATTTGACTTAGACTCTTATAAAATTTTGATAAATCTTTTAATCCATCTGTAGTAATTGCTATATCAATATTGTTTTCCAATAGTATTGATATATTAAATGGTGCTGTATCAGCATGTTTTAAGGATGCTAAAGATATGTGAAGGTTCTCATAAGGATCATTATTAATTTTTAAAGTTGGAAATTTAATTGGTACAATTAATTTTAGATCTAATTTTTTTATTTCAGAGGCTCTTTTATATTCATCTCCATTAGTTTTAAAAATGTAATTTTCATTAAACTCGGTAGCAATTTTATTTGCTCTAAAAATATCCTGGTAGTTAGTGACTTCGAAAATTTTTGGAAGATTCCTTTTGTCACTAAATGCTTTTAGTGAATTATTAAAACTCTGATTTTGATTTTGATACCATTCTAAGTCGAAATATGCTTGTCTTAAAAGAGCGATTGATCCCATTAATGATTTAGGATAATCTACTTTTGAGCTACCTTTTTTAAAAGACATACATAAGGCTGATTGGTCCTTAAGAATAGATTGATGAGGACTGTCATAAGATAAAAAAACCATAGCGGATGAACCTCTTATTATACCATCTTTTCTTAATGTATTAATTAGTCCAAAACCTTTATGAATAAAAGATTTCGCTTTTTCTTTTTTAATTTTAAAGTTTTCAAGTGCATTAAATTCAATTTTTAATGCTGGATTCCAGGATGATAAATTAGTATTACTAATTCCAGGCAACTGTCCATAATCACTAAATAAATCAATAAATGAAGCGCATATTTGATACCCTTTCAAGTCAATTATTTTTGCATCTTTTGGTATTTTAATATTTTTTCCAACCTTAACAATTTTATCCTCTTTGACTATCAGTATCCCATTATCAATTTTCGTATTATAGGTAGTGTAAATATTTACATTAATAAATGCAAAAGTTATTTGATTTGTTTCTCGAACACCATTAACTGGAAAATTTTCTTGACAAAAGGTAATTAATGGAAATAATAATACAAGAATAAATTTTCTCATTATAATAAATTTTCTAGCGCGAAAATAAATCTAGGCTATAGCTAATCTATTTTAATAAGTACTTTTTTTCAATAGATCCATCGTCATAAATATATAGGTTCATTGTTCTGTTTGATGTGCTTTGTCCAATTACATTAATAATGTGTAGGATTTGTTTTTTATCATTATTTTCTATTATTGAAGTATTATTTTCAATACATTCACAAAGATCATTATATATTCCTGTTATGCCACTTTCTAATTCACAATCATTTCCAGGGTATGTGCAGCTTTCATCATTTTCCGTAGCAAAATTATTATAATTACATGCCTCAGTGTTGTCACAGCCATATATTTCAAATTCATCACAAATACCATCATTATCAAGGTCTCCGTCTAAAACATAACCTGTACCATCACTTCCTCCGTAACATGAATCACATCCTAAAGCATATAAACATTCCCCGTCATCAATTGTAGCATCTACATTGTAGTTACAAGCATTTGAATCTGTACAACCTAATAATTCAGCAACACAAGACCCGTCAACTAAAACATAACCCGCTAAACAAGTGCCGTCACAGTTAGCATTATCAGGCGCTGCTGGCTCATCACATCCACATCCTAAATCAGCAGCGTTAGAACATGAAGAATCATCTGTATTTGCAGTAGCATCATAATTACAGAACGTATCATCTGTACAGCCAAGTAGCTCAGCAACACAAGACTCGTCAACTAAAACATAACCCGCTAAACAAGTACCGTCACAGTTAGCATTTTCTGCAGCTGCTGGCTCATCACATCCACAGCCTAAATCAGCATCATTAGAACATGAAGAATCGTCAGTATTTGCTGTAACATCATAATTACAGAAAGTATCATCTGTACAACCAAAGATCTCAGCAACACAAGCCCCGTTAACTAAAACATAACCTGCTATACAAGCCCCGTCACAGTTAGCATTTTCAGCTGGACCTGACCCATTACATTCACCACATTCATCTAATACTGATGTGCCATTCACTACACCTTCGCAATCTGTACATGATGAATTGTCTCCATCACAAACACCACAGTCGTCTGTAGTAGCTAAACCACCCCATACATCTGCACAGTCTTGTACACATGTTGAATTGTTATTAGTGTCATCAGTATCACAAACACCACAGTCGTCTGTAGTAGCTAAACCACCCCATACATCTGCGCAGTCTTGTACACATGCAGTAAGGCCAGTATTACCTTCAACGCAATCATCACATTCATCTATAAAGGCAGTTCCATCTACAGTTCCAGTACAATCTAATGAAACTAAATTATCATTTTCATCATAAAGATCTAAATCTGCTGAAAAAGCAATAAATGCAGCAGTAGCTAAGTCATTATAATAAGATGTGCTATTAAAAGTCATACCAAAAACTTCAACAGAACTATCTATAGTCCAAACAGGAAAATTAAACCCTAGTGAAAGTGGAAAGTCTTGACTTTCAGAGTGGATAACAGTTACATTTGTGAAAGTTGAAGAATAGTAATATACATATGTTGAAAATGTAATATTCGATCCAATGATAATGTTTTCAAATGAATTATTATTCATTATAACATTCATGCAACTCTGGGCCTGAATACCTACACTAAAATCTTCACCTAAAAGGCTGACAGGAATGATATCTCTGATTTCATTATTATTAATATTAATGTCACTAGAGAATGTACCTAGTGAAATTCCTGAACCAGCAATATTGTAGATAGTATTATTTGAAATTTCAATATTTGCAGTCATTGATGATAGATCTGTACCATAAGTTAAAATTCCGTATGATAATGGCGATTGGTTTGAGTTAGGCATTGACATCCCATAAATCTCATTATTCTCTATAGTACTTGTGTTATTGCCAGCATTACAGTCCAGAGAGCCTGTAGAAATAGAGATACCAAAAACTGTACTATCATCACCTTCTATAGAAAAGCCACTAATATCTGCGCCACAAGCAGTTATACTAAATGCTCCTGCAACATTTGTTGCATCAATGACACAACTACCAGCTGCTTCACATTCGAGAGAAATATTTTTGTTTATAAAAATCGTTGCATCTAATATATAATTACCACTTTGAACCGTAATTACTTCTCCTTCTATAGCAATATCAATCAATTCTTGAATAGAACAAGTAGCATTATTTCCATCACATTCACCACAATCATCTTCTACTGATGTTCCACCACAAGCACCTGCGCAATCTTCTACTGATGTTCCACCACAAGCACCTGCGCAATCATTCTCTAAACAGGAACCATCATCATAGTCATAAGCTTCATCATAGTTACACGCTGTAGGATCAGTACAACCTGGATTGTAATAACAAGAATTATCATAATTATTTGCATTTGAGTTGTAATTAACCGCACCTGGATCAGTACAACCAAAAACAACTAAATTTAAACATGATCCATCATTATAATCATAAGTAGCATCATATTCTAAGTAATTTGAATCTGTACAACCAGGATTATAATAACATGAACTATCATCAGTATTGGCAGTGTCATCATAATTAAACGCAGTAGAATCAATACATCCATTAATAATTGGGACACATGGAAAATCTAGATTATTATAATAAGGATTTTCTCCAGCAAACATTTGATCATTACCATAATTGCCCGATGTCCAACCCCAATAAACACCGCTACTAGCATCACCTGGAGTATTGTAAAGTTTAGCCGATTTCCAATACATACGTCCTAATGCATTAGTGCCAGAATCATAAGATGACCATGACCACGATCGAATAGAAGAAATTAATCCATTAAACTCTCCATTTCCTGATTGATTCTTAATCCATTCTTTTGCGGTATCTAATGTAATATCATCTACAAAACCAAGGTCAGCTCCCATGTAATAGTATGAAGAAACAATATTCAAATCATCATCTGTCAATGTTTCCGTGTTCGCTTCTGGATTATAATTAAGAGCTGTGGAATCTGTACAGCCAAATATGGCTGCTATACATGAATTGTCATCAGTATTTGCTGTTGCATCATAATTAATGGCTGTAGAATCTATACAACCATAATATATACATGGTCCATCATCAGTTGCTAATGAATTATAATTATCAGCGTTAGGTTCTGTACAACCAGTAATTTCATCGAGATCACATATAGTGTCATTATCTGCATCATTATCAACAACAAAACCTGTACCATCTGATGCACCAGAACAAGTTTCACAAACACCGTCTGTAAAAATACAACTATTATCTCCTTCAGTTGCTGCAGAATTATAATTACAAGCATTTTCATTTGTGCAACCTGTCTGCGCATTTATATAAGAAAAGCTAAAGATTAGTGTTAAAAAAAGAATAAATTTTTTCATGGTATTTAGGTTTTTTTTTACAAATATAACACTTTATTGAATCAATTAGTTATTATACTAATCTCTATGTTATCGATTAATTTAAATGAGAATGGGTTTTGGAATATATCTTTGCCATTAATTTTAAAATGTGAAAATTTCGGATTTTTTATAGTGTCAACACTAATTTTATAATTCATGCCAGTATAGTACTCTCCAGAAAAATTACTATCAAGTTCGAGGCTATTAAAATGATAGGGAAAGGAAGATAGGATGTGAATGTTTTTTATCGCACCTAATTTAAATTGATTTTTTAATTGATTTTTCATGAAAGCGGGACGTTTATTTAAAAAGTCATGAAATGGTTCAACATTGTTAGTTTGCCAATAATCTATAATTTCAGTATCGCTGTTTAATTTATTATTTAACGAATAATTTTTTAGAAGTCTAGGTATTTCATGTTCAATTTTTTTCTGATAATTTCTTGCAGAATAGATTATGTCGTTTGGTTTAAATATAGTATTTAACAAGTCCATATACCTAGTAATAAATTTATTTTTTACAACTGTATCTCTCATGAAAACTGCAAATTCTTTACTCGGAGAATTATTAAATATCCAAGTAAACATGTCTTTTTTGTACATGGTATCGTTTTTTGAATTCATCGATGCATCTAAGTCATTAAGTAAATAACGCCATTTGTTAGTTTGATTTGAAGACCAATACATAGTATTATTTGGTATCCAATCTAGATTTGCAGTATATGTCTCAATTATATAGTAATCTATCCAATTTAATATATCAAAATACTGTAATACAGACCTTGGACTACCTTGATTTTCGTGAATCTCTTTTACTTCTTCTCTTATTTTTATGTATTCTTGGTCATCTCCAATTATTGGTACCCCCCACAGTTTTAAAAGATTATATGTTTGTTCTTTCCCATGTTTTTGTTCAAAAAAAGTTTCATTATATCTTTCTCGAAGATTTAGTAAGCCATAGTAATCTCCATTAATGAAGACTATTACTGGTTGAGCACGCTGAATATCAACATTTAACATCTCATTTACGTAATTATGTATAAACGCATCTCTAAAGTGTAATTTCAATGCGTCTTGTCCAGAGTTTCTAAGAATTAATTCAGAAAAGTTGTTACTGCCATTTGCTTCAAATGGATTAAAATCAAACACACCATTTTTATTATTTGCTTTAATTCTCAGTGATTTTATTGGTTCCACTATAGAATAGTTGCCATGGATTTTAATTTTAGATTTTTCACTTAGTATTATTTTTTTTTCTTGGTCAAAGTACTCTATATATGATGGTAATTGTATTTTTTTCCAATAATTGGCTCCTTTATAGGGGAATTGATCTTCGGCTGCTAATCCTTTTTGCATAATTCCTATTGTATCGTTCCAAAAAGATTTATTGTCTACAATAATAGATACAATTGGTAGAGTAGTATTTTCACCAATAAAAAGCGAAAGATGTTTAATAGGACTTTTGTGATGATCAATAATAAATCTTGCTTTAATGGTGCTATTATTTTTAATGACTAAACTATCTGTAAAAAGCATAGAATTACTTGTAGGTGTACTTCCGTCTAAAGTGTAGTAAAGAGGTGTATTGGTATATTCAGGTCGTATGAATAGTGTTTTGTATTCATCATAAAGACCAGACTCTAAATTAAATTTAGGTTTAAATAATTTTATTTTGCTTTCATTATTTGTTTTTCCAAGACTTCTGGAAGTCATTGAAACAATTAATTTACTGCCATCTGGATATCTTCCAAGATAGGGAGTCGATTTTTTATTATGCCATTTAAAAACATCTGTTTTTCTACCATTAACAAGTAATTCGATGTTTAATTCAGGATCAGTGATTGCGATTTTTAGATATGTAAAAATAGTTTTATTGCCATCAATACTATCTACAGAATCAATTACATATTTTTTTTTATTTATTAATACACTGATTGAGTCAATTGTAATTTTAGATTGATTTGGATTATATATTTCAATATACTCTAAATGATTAGTATTGAACTCTGAAAATGCAACTTCATTAATTTTTAAATTCCGTTGGCTATCACCATTTTTATTACAACTGTTTAAGAAAATTATTAGAACTAGAAAACTTAGTAATCTCATATTTACAAATATAGTAGATTAGAATTTATTACTTAATATGTTTTTTTTAAATAGGTTTTAGAATGAGTATTCTTTTTTGTATCTTTGGACTGCCCCTTTAGTATTTAGATAACTTTAATTTTTAAAAATATATTCTATGAGAAATTTTATACTACTTATTATATTTACTTTTTTTATTTTACCATCCCATAATCTTTTTGCGCAGGCAGATATTGTTGGTGGTGAAGATGCTGATATACAAGACTATCCGTATCAGGTTGCATTACTTAGTACTGGTGGTTGGGGTGGAGGATACGCATATTGCGGAGGTTCAATCATTAATGAGTATTGGATATTAACAGCTGCACATTGTATTCAAGGTGAATCAGCAAATAATACAGCAGTTAGAATGGGAAGTGATTCGAACTACGCATCAGGGGGTGAAACATATGATGCTGCAGAAATCATATCTCACCCAAATTATAACTCTAACACCATGAACAATGATATTGCGCTAATTAGATTAGAAAATCCAATCTCATTTAATAATACTACACAACCAGTTCTGTTAATGTGTGATCCGCAAGTTGATCTTGGAGTTGAAGAGTCTGGTGAAATGTCATGGATTACTGGATGGGGAGAGACAGAGGGTACTACTAATTCTACACAACTTCAAGTTGTCGGTGTTCCAATTACTAATTCTTCTAATTATGGTAATCAAATAGATGATGATATGATTATGGCAGGGTATTCCGATGGCGGGTATGACTCATGTCAAGGAGATAGTGGTGGTCCTATGGTTGTTTTAGCTGCAGATGGACAAACATACCTTCAGTCTGGTGTTGTTAGTTGGGGTTATGGATGTGCTGAAGCAGGCTACCCAGGTGTGTATAGTAGAGTATCTTATTTTATAGACTGGATATGTGATAACACTAATGGTGCTGTATGTTCGAATCAA
This sequence comes from Flavobacteriales bacterium, assembly GCA_002701365.1. Classification (GTDB taxonomy): domain Bacteria; phylum Bacteroidota; class Bacteroidia; order Flavobacteriales; family TMED113; genus SP256. The sequence goes on along the minus strand of NZUK01000036.1, from coordinate 42,843 downwards.
ACATCATTTTGCAATGAAGATGCTGTCTATGGTTGTACAGATTCATCAGCGTTAAACTTTGACTCAGATGCTGATTATGATGATGGCAGTTGTCAATATGCATGTGATAATAATGTTGCATTGGAATTACATCTTGATTGCTATGGAGAAGAGATAAGTTGGGAACTTATTAATGATAATTTTGTAGTGGTAGCATCTGTTAATGGAGGAACTTATCCTGGCGGTAGTACTTCAGATACAATGGAGGAAGGAGGAAGTTTACAAAATGAAGAAATTTGTTTAAGTTCAGGTTGCTATACTTTTATTATTATGGATAGTTTTGGAGATGGTCTTAGTGGATCAGAATTTACTTGTGAAGTAGATGGAGCACCTTTTTCAATAACTGATGAAAATGGTACAGTTTTATTTGAAGAAACTGACCCAGCTTTTGGAGATTGTGTAGTAGGAGGTGAAAATGGCCCATGTTCTGCCTCTTATAACTTTTGTATATCTGCAGGTGAACCAGTATATGGGTGTACAGATTCACAAGCTGATAATTACGATCCGAATGCTAATACTAATGATGGAAGTTGTGAATATTTAGGTTGCACAGATTCGAATTATTTAGAATATGATTCAAGTGCGAATATAGATGATGGAAGTTGTGAAACATTCATCATTGAAGGATGTATGGATTCAACTGCAGAAAATTATGATTCAAGTGCGAATGTAGATGATGGAAGTTGTGAATATTTAGAAGGTTGTACGGATCCTAACGCTAATAATTATAATCCGGATGCTGTAATTAACGACGGAAGTTGTGAGTATTCATATACTTGGGAAGCTTGTAATAATCAAATTTGGTTTGAAGATTTTGAAAGTTATGATGATAGTAATATAGATTCTCAGTCTGATTGGATTGGTTGGGATGGTGCGAATTCAGGTGTAGATGTTACTGATGATTTTGCAAATGGCACAGATGCAGGATTTATGAGTAGCCAATCAATACTGGTTGAACAAGATGATGATATACTTCATATGTTTAATTCTTTTGTAGGTTCAGGAGAAGTAATTTTCTACATTTATATTCCCTCAGGAGATGCAGGTGCTTATTATAATATGTTACATGATTATGACGGTAATAATTCAAACTGGGCATTTCAAGTTTTATTTGCTTCTCAGAATTCAGGAGATCAGTCTTTTATTGATCTAGAAAATCCAGTTTATTTTGATGCTTTATATGACACTTGGGTTGAAGTGCGACATGAAATTGATATTAGTAATGATTTAATTAATTTATATTATAATGATGATTTTATTGCATCTTGGAATTGGAGCGATGGATCTGCGGGCTCATCTAGTGTATTAGCTGCATTAAATTTTTATGGTTTTTGTACCGGAACAGGATGTGTTGGTGAAGCATGGTATGATAATATTGAAATTTGTGGATTTGATATAGATAATTCATCAATTAGTGAAACACAATTGCAAGATTTTATCATCTATCCAAATCCAAACAATGGTATTTTTTCTTTATCATTTAATGGAAATTTTGATAGAGTAGAAGTTGAGATATTTGATTTATTAGGCAAGTCAATTTTTAACAATAGTATTGATAATTACTCAAATAATAGTTCTTATGATTTAGATTTAAGTACAATATCGAGAGGAACATATATTATTAGTGTTACAACGGATGAATATCATAAAGAAAGATTAGTTTTTGTTGATTAGTATTTTATTATATTAAAAATCTAAAAATAGAGGGGAGTATTTTGACTCCCCTTTTTTTTAGTGCATTCTATCTCCTCTAAGTTGGATTATATTAAAAATTTCTTTTTCATATTCTAAATATTGATGCCACCTATTATCAACGTATTTTTTTTCTTTATATAATTTAGCTAAATCCATAAATAACCTATAATGACCTGCTTCGGAAACCATGAAGCCATGATAGAATTTCCTTAGGTATTCATCTTCTAATTGCAATGACAAAATTCTAAATCGTTCACAACTTCTTGCTTCAATTAATGCATTTGTTAATAATTTTTCTACTAATAGATCATTGCGATTGCCATTTTTATTTTGAAATTTTAATAATAGGTTAACATATTCATCTTTTCTTGGATAACCCAAAACATAACCTCTTTTATATATTTCTCTTAATACCATAGAAAAATGACTCCACTCCTCAGAAACGATCGGCGTTAATTTTTCTACTATTGGCTTCAAATCAGGATATACAACTATTAATGAAATACAGCTGGTTGCTGCTTTTTGTTCGCAGTATGCATGATCTGTAAGAATGTCTTCTAATTTTTTTTCTGCTAAATTGACCCACCTTGGATCTGTTGAAAGTTTTAAGTTTAACATAATGCATAATGATATGATGAATAGTTGAAAGTAGTTATATTTGTTATCAAATAAAATTGATATGGTAAAAAAAATCTTAATTCTTTTAACAGCTACATACACTATGCTACATGCTCAACAGGTCATGGAAGAAGTTATTGTACATGATGATATAACTAGATCTTATATATTATATGTGCCAGATTCATACTCAAGTCTTAATCCAACACCATTAGTTTTAAATCTACATGGCTATAGTAGTAATGCTGGTCAGCAAATGATATACAGTAATTTTTATACACTAGCAGATTTAGAAGGCTTTATTCTTGTACATCCTCAAGGTACACTGGATAATCAAGGATTTGCATATTGGAATAGTGGTGGAATTACTGAAGTTGATGATGTAGGATTTTTAAGTTCATTAATAGACACCATTGCCACTGATTATAACATAAATTTAGATAGAGTATATAGCATGGGCATGTCAAATGGAGGATTTATGAGTTATACATTAGCTTGTGAGCTTAGTAATAGAATTTCTGCAATTGCTTCTGTTACTGGAAGTATGATAGAGTCGCAGTTTTTAAATTGCAACTCAGAACATCCTATGCCAGTTATGCAAATTCATGGCACTTCGGATTTAATTGTCCCTTATGAAGGAAATGAAAATATTGCTTCTATTGACAATGTTATTTCTTATTGGGCAAATTTTAATCAATGTAGTTTAGATCCAGTTGTTAGTAATGTTCCAGATGTTAATTTATTAGATTTAAGTCAAACTGAGCATTATGTATATGACAGTGGTTTAAATGGTACGAGTGTTGAACTATATAAAGTTATTGATGGTGGTCATACTTGGCCAGGCGCATTAATCCCCCTCACTGGAAATAACACCAATCAAGACTTTAATGCTTCTCAGGAGATATGGAATTTTTTTAATAAATATGATATTAACGGCGTAATTAATAATACAACTACTATTTTAGATCAGCTACCCAATACCAAGATTTGTCTTAGAAATATTGACCTCTTGGGAAGAGATATTTTAAAATCTAATTTTGTTCTTAGTATTTTTAACGATGGTAGTGTCGAAAAAAAAAATACGCATAAATTAAATTAACATCATTGTTATTTGAAGATACATATCTAGAAATTAAAAAAAAATCTAGAGGTTTTTATAAAGAAAAATCTAGTAAATTTATTTCATATGCTTATCCTGTTTACTCTGTTGATAGCATTAAAAATATACTAAAAGAAATCAAGAAAAAAGAAAATTCAGCTAATCATCATTGTTATGCATATCGCTTACATCCGGATAAATCTGATTTTCGATTTAATGATGATGGTGAGCCTGCTTACACGGCAGGAAAACCTATTTTTAAACAAATTGAAGCTTATAATCTAACTAATATATTGATCATTGTGGTTAGGTATTTTGGTGGCATTAAGCTAGGTGTTCCAGGTTTAATTCGTGCGTACAAAACAGCTGCTTTTAATGCAATTGAAGGAGCCGATATTGTTACAAAATTAATACAAGAAAAATATCAGGTTTTTTTTAATATAGAACAAATACAAGATGTTATGTTATTTATCAAAAAAAACAACTTAACTATTGTAAGCTCCTCGTTCCAACAGAGATGTGTTATTACCCTATTAGTCCCTATCGCAAAATCAGATATTATAAAATCTTATTTTGATCAAAAAAAAATTAAATTAAATTATATTTATTAAAAGAATCAGATATATATAAAAATTGATGTTTATGAAAAGGTTATTTATACTATTTACTATATGCTTATATTCTTGTTCTAATACAAGTAATGATTCTTTTAAAATCACATTTATGTCTAATTGTGCTCCTGGTGATGATCCAATTACAAAAGAATATTGTAAATGTATATATTCAAAACTAGAGAAAAATTATTCAGATGATTTTCAAAAATTAGTTACACATGACTGGAATAATGAAGAAACAAAAAACTGGATACAGGATTGTATTTCAAATTAATTTTTTTTTAGATCATTTTTAATATGCCCCAGGATATTCTCTAAGTCTTGTTTGCCAGCATTTAAGTAATTTAAGTTAATTTTTAGAATATCTTTTTTTAGTTTTTTATCTGCAATTATTTTGTTGAATGTATTTTCAAAATCTTTTTTATTTTTTACTGAAAACGCAACTTTTTTTTCAATAAAAAAAAATGTTTCTGGAAAATTTTTATAATTAGGACCAAACAAGATAGTATTGCCATATGCTGCAGGCTCTAATGTATTATGCACACCATTTTTAAATCCTCCTCCAACATATGCAATTTTAGAAAATTTATATAGTTTTTTTAATAAACCAAATACATCAATGATGATAATATTTCTATCAAATAACCCATTTTTTAAGTTAGAATAAAGTATATGTTTTTTGCGGATGATTTTTTTTAAATTTTCAATTGTATTTACATCAATCTCGTGAGGAACTATAATATGATTCATATTTGATTTGGTATTAATATGATCTGCTATAATTGGATAGTCTTCTTTTTCTATACTTGCATATATCATTGTTGTTTTATTCTTGAGAAATGTTGTTAGGTGATCATCCTGATAGGTAATTTCTAATTCATTTAAAACCTGGTTGAATCTTATATTGTTGATGATAGATGATTTGGATATTTTATTTTTATTTAAAAACTTATATGTTAAATCATCTAGGCAAAAAATATGTGAAAACATATTTAAGTATTTATTATAATATTGTTTGATAAACCAGTTGCTTATTTTTGTTTGATTTAGTTTTAAACCAACACCATAGATAGGTATATTATTCTTTTTTAAAATTGTAATCATATTTGGCCATATATCATTTTGAGATATTATAACTATCATTGGATTAATTTTTTTTATAAAAAGATCCATATTATTTTTTATGTCAATTGGCAGGTAGTTAATTTTTTCAACTAAATGAAAATCTTTAAAATTATTATAACCCGATGGGGAAAAAAAAGTAATATTGGTTTTAAATCTGGTGTTTTTCAATTTTATTAAAAGAGGTTTTATACTCTCATATTCACCCATTGATGCACAATGAATCCAAATTACTTTTTTAGAGTTTTTTGAAGTATTCTGAATTATTTTTTTTTGTTTTCTAAGCCATTGTCTATACTTTTTAAAAAATAGACAATAAATATTTATTAGTAGGTATATTATGCGAAGGATAAAATTATACATGTATTAATAATAATAGTATTTACCGGTTCTACGTTTTTTAATCGGTATAATAAAACCACACTTAATCCCAACTAATTGATCAATTCTATTATTAGTGACATACGTTTGTGTAGTATAATTATATCCGCGTAGATCTTTTGTAAAACCCTGCATTGCTTCTAGACCAAGAAAAAATCTTATTGTACTAGTGCTACTAAAGAAATAGTAGCCAATAAATTGTTTTGTTAGAATTCCACCAGATAATCGGTCATAGCCTTTTAATAATTCATTATTTAACTGAGGTAATGCAGTTACAATGGTTTCAATAAAAATTTTATGATACAAATAACCTGCCCCTAAAGTCATTACAATGCCTGATTCATGTTTTTTATTATTTAATTTAATGTATTTCCCAAAACTGACATCAAAATATCCCCCTCTTTCAAATAGCCTAATAGTTGGTATTTCACCACTTGTACTTAATATATCACCATCATCGCCATTTATTGCATTAAATATATCATTTTCTTTTACGTCGGATCCGAATAATAATCCACTTTCAAGATTAATTATAAAGTTAGTAGCTGTTTGATAAGTTAAGGTTAAACCTACATTTGAGTTTAATCCAAATCTGTCCGACAGGTCTCCAAATGGCATCTGAGCCGTATGATTAATTGATAATAATATAGTTGAACTTTTAGAATCATCATTTTCTTGGCAAATAAGTAACGATGATATTAGAAACACGGTTAATATCAATTTATTCATACTTCAAAAGTAACTAAAAAGTTGGTATCAAAAGATTTTCTTTTATATTTAAGGCATCGAAATATGTTTTGAAACTATGAGCAATGTCAAAAGAATTTTAATTACAGGAGAATCAGGTTTTATAGGTTCACATTTAATCAATTATTTTGTTTCAAAATATCCTGATTATCAAATTCATGGTTTAGATATACTAACTTATGCCTCGGATCGTACACATACTAAAATATTAGAAAAAAATAAGAATTATTTTTTTCATCAAATTGATATTTTTAATAGGAAAGAGATTATAAATTTATTTGCTCAGTATTCTTTTACTGATGTTATTCATTTAGCAGCTGAGTCACATGTGGATAATTCGATTAATAACCCTTTGCTTTTTGCAAACACTAATATTATTGGAACTTTAAATATCTTAGATGCATTTAAAACTTATTCTGTGGGGCGGTTTCATCATATCTCTACTGATGAGGTTTATGGTGATTTAAATTTTTCAGATCTTGCATTTACTGAAAATTCCCCTTACAATCCTAGTTCTCCATACTCTGCCTCTAAGGCTGCTTCTGATCATTTAGTTCGATCTTACCATAGAACATATGGTATTGATGCTATTATTACTAATTGTTCAAATAATTATGGTCCTCATCAACATATTGAGAAGTTTATTCCGACAGTTTTGGCATCAATTTATAATAATCAAAAAATTCCAATTTATGGTAGTGGTAGTAATATTAGAGACTGGCTTTATGTTCTAGATCATGTTTTAGCTCTTGATTTAATTTTTCATAAATCCAGTCCTGGTAAAACATATAATATTGGTGCAGATAATGAAATATCAAATTTAAATTTAGTTGAAATAATTTGTGATCTATGTTTAGAAAAAAAAATACACCCTAACCCTCGAAAATTAATTTCATTTGTTTCTGATAGATTAGGGCATGACAGAAGATATGCAATTGAATCGCAACTTTTACGTAGTGAATTAAATTGGATGCCAATTTATAATTTTAATAATGCAATATCTGAAACAATTGATTGGTATATTAAAAAATTTAGTAAAATCTAATTTTTAGATTTAAATCTCAGCTTTTATAGAACTTACTTCTCGGTTAATTCTCCTATTTAAACCTGTTAATACATTTTTAGGTCCTACCTCTATAAATTCAGAAACTCCTTGATTGATCATGTTCTCAATAGTTTGGTACCATTTAACAGGTGATGTTAGTTGTGAAATTAAATTTTCTTTTATATTATTTTTGTCACTTACAGGTTGAGCATATACATTTTGATATACAGGGTATTTTGCGTCTTTAAAATAGGTGTTTTCAATAGCTAATTTTAATTTTGTTTTTGCTGTCTCCATAATTGGTGAATGGAAAGCTCCGCTTACTGGAAGTATAACGGTTTTTTTTGCACCATTGTCAATTAATACTTGACAAGTTTTTTCTATTGCTTTTCTTTCTCCAGAAATAACAATTTGATTGGGAGAGTTATAATTGGCTGGTACAACAATTCCTGCTTGTTGTGCACAAATTTCTTCGATTATTTTCGAATTTAATCCAATGACTGCCGCCATTGTTGATTCACTTTTAGTGCATGCGATTTGCATAGCTTCAGCTCTTTCTACAACTAATCTTAGTCCATCCTCAAAAGATATGCAATCAGCAGAAACAAGTGCAGAAAATTCTCCTAGTGAATGTCCTGCGACTACACTTGGTACATCCTTTATGCAACAAGATAAAATAACTGAATGAATAAAGATAGCAGGTTGTGTTACTTTTGTTTGTTGCAATTCTTTATCAGAACCTTCGAACATAATTTTACATATATCAAATCCTATGATTTTATTTGCTAAATCAAAAAAATCTTTAGCTTGTTGCGATGATTTATATAAATCATAACCCATTCCTGAAAACTGTGACCCTTGACCCGGAAAAATAAATGCTTTCATTTTAACTGTGATTGTATTAAGTTCATAAATTCTAACCTTGTTTTTTCTTCTTTTAAAAAAACACCTTTAAACGAGGATGTGGTAGTTACAGAGTTTTGTTTTTCTACTCCTCGCATTTGCATACATAGATGAGAAGCTTCTATGACTACAGCAACACCTTCGGGTTTTAAATTTTTTTCTATACACTCACTAATTTCTTTTGTCAATCTTTCTTGTACTTGAAGTCTTCTAGAAAAAACATCAACAATTCTAGGTATTTTGCTTAACCCTACAATTTGACCATTAGGGATATATGCAACATGTGCTTTTCCGAAAAATGGCACTAAATGATGCTCGCATAATGAGTACAATTCAATATTTTTAATTAATACCATTTGATTATAATCTTCTTTAAATAGTGCTCCTTGTAGTATTTGATTAGGGTTTATATTATAACCTTGGGTCAAAAACTGAATTGCTTTAGCGCATCGTTCTGGTGTTTTTTTGAGACCTTCACGCTCAACATCTTCCCCAATTAATTTAATGATATCATAATATGTTTTACTAATTTTTTCAGTTTTTTTGGTGTTGTATTCTTCAGTTTTTTTATACATAATTATTTATTTTTCCAAAGTATTCAAAAGAGTTGTTTTCAGTTTCATTTAATTTAATTTTATGTAGTTTTCCTCCTAAAATTTCAATTGGATTTTCAAGTTCATTCCAAATTCCTATACATAAATTTTCGGTAGTTGATATTTTGTTTTTCATAAAATCAACATTATTGATATCATTATGATCTATCTTATTAATAATTCTTTCATGAATTACTTTTTTTAAGTTTTTTAAATCTATTATAAATCCCGATATTGGATTTATTTTGCCGGTAACAGTTACAAATAATTCATAATTATGCCCATGTAGATTAAAACATTTTCCAAATAGTTTTTCGTTTTCATGATCTTGTAATTCATCATTATATAGTTTGTGACTTGCCGAAAAACGTTCTCTTCTAGTTATGTACATAATTTTTATTTTAATTCATTCCTGATCTCTGATAATTTTTGTCGTATATTCTTTAGCTTATCAATTATTTGAAAATTTTTTTGAGCTCCATCTTTGTTTTCTCTTATTTTTTTTCTTGCACCATCAATTGTATATTTTTTTTCTTTTAATAGATGGTGAATTAATGTGATATTTTCTAAATCTTTTTTTGTAAAAATACGATTACCTCTCGAATTTTTTTTAGGTTTAATGATTTCAAACTCTTTTTCCCAAAATCGTATTAATGAATTATTTACTTTCAGAATATTAGCAATTTCACCAATTGAATAATATAATTTATTATCATCTTTCATAACTAGTCAAAAGATTGGTTTACTTGTGAAGATATAAATAACATTTCTTCATATTGTTCAGGAGTTAGGTCACTGTGATAAAAATTAACTGGATTTATTTTTTCTTTTTTGTATCTGACTTCATAATGTAAATGAGGTGCTGTTGACTTACCAGTATTTCCTACGTATCCTATTAAATCACCTCTTTTTACTTTTTTGCCTTTACTAATAAGTATTTTATCTAAATGAGCATAAAAACTTTGATAGTCATATCCATGGTCAATTAAAATATAATTCCCATAATCTTTTTTACTTCTAGATTTTTTTATTTTTTCTACAAAACCATCTCCGGTAGCGTATACTGGTGTGCCAATTGGAGCGGCAAAATCCATTCCATAGTGAAATTTGTTTGTTTTGTAGATAGGGTCAATCCTCATGCCATAACCTGATGCCATCCTTGTTAAATCCTCATTAGAAACAGGTTGTATCGCAGGAATACTAGATAACATTTTAGCTTTATTCTGGCCTAGCAAAATAACTTCATCAAAAGATTTAGATTGAATAAATAGTTGTTTATTAAGTTTATCTATGGTTTTTTTTGCTTCAATGATAATTTGAGAATAACTATATCCTTTATATTGTTCATATCTATTCACTCCCCCAAATCCTGCTTTTCTAATACTTGTATCTATTGGTTCTACACCAAAAATCATGCGATAAATATTATCATCTCTTTTTTGAATGTCATCTAAAACTAATTCCGCTCTATGCATAGACTCTAGAATTGAGTTATATTGAAGTTCTAGATTTTGGATTTCTCGTTTTAGTGTTTTTTCTTTTGGAGAATCAATAAAATTGAACAAACCAAAAGTTATAATTGATGCAATTATGATTGAACTAGTTAAGTACTTAAGTATTGAAAAAAATAAATTATCCTGAGAACGAATAGCTTTATAGCTTAAACTTTTTTTATCGTAGTAGTATTTTGTTTTATTATTAAGCATATTTTGAAATAACCATATTTATTTTCATGAGAATTCAAATAGTTTGTAAATTTATGGAATTATTTCCAATCAATTGTTTGTAAATTTATTTTGATATGAAATCTATAGTGTTAAGACAAAAATTCATCGATTTTTTTAAATCGAGAAAGCATACTTTTATTCCATCCTCTCCTATGGTTCTAAAAGATGATCCTACATTATTATTTGTTAATGCTGGAATGAATCAATTTAAAGATATTTTTTTAGGTAATGTTCGACCTGTTTCAAAAAGAGTTGTAAATAGTCAAAAATGTTTACGTGTATCTGGAAAACACAATGATTTAGAAGAAGTAGGTCATGACACCTATCATCATACTATGTTTGAAATGCTTGGTAACTGGTCATTCGGAGACTATTTTAAACAAGAAGCTATTAATTTAGCATGGGATTTTTTAACCAAGGAATTAAAAATATCGGAGGATAGATTATATGTTACCTTTTTTCAAGGTGATGATAAAGATAATCTACTTATAGATAATGATACAAGAGATATTTGGAGTAAATTAATTTCAATTGATAAAATTATTCCTAGTTCTAAGGAAGATAATTTTTGGGAAATGGGCAAGACAGGTCCTTGTGGACCTTCTACCGAAATCCATATTGATTTAAGATCCGATTTAGAAAGGAAACGAGTTTCGACTAGTAGCCTAATCAACCGTGATCATCCAGAAGTTATAGAAATATGGAATATCGTGTTTATCTCTTATAATAGAAAAGAAAATAATGTATTAGAATCTTTGCCTAATACACATGTTGACACAGGTATGGGTTTTGAAAGACTTTGTATGGTACTCCAGGATAAAAAATCAACATATGATACTGATATATTTTCTCATTTAATTACAAAAGTTGCAAATATTTCTAAATTAAACTATGGAGATAATGTTCACACAGATATTGCTATGCGTGTTATTGTAGATCATGTTCGAGCAATAGTTTTCACTATATCAGACGGACAGATTCCTAGTAATACAGGTGCAGGTTATGTGATAAGAAGAATTCTAAGAAGAGCAGTTAGATATGCCTATACATACTTGAAATTAGAAGAGCCCTTTATTTATATATTAGTTGATTTAATATCTACTCAATTTAAAGATGTGTACCCAGAAATTTCTGAGCAAAAAAGTGCAATTTCAAATATTATTAGAGAGGAAGAAAGAGCATTTCTTAAAACATTAGGAAAAGGTCTAGCTTTGATCAATCAATTTATTATTGAATTGAAGCCTAATGTTACAAAAATATCTGGTAAGGTTGTATTTGAATTATATGATACATATGGATTTCCACCTGACTTAACTTCTTTAATATTAAAAGAAAAAAATCTTGCATTTGATATGCCTGAATTTAATGATTACATGCAGCAACAAAAATCCCGATCTCGTTCAGCAAGCGAAATAGTAGTTGGTGATTGGGTTCATGTTAATAAAGTTTCAACTACCGACTTTATTGGATATGATACACTTGTGATTCAAGATGCTGAACTTGTTAAATATAGATATGTTACTAGTAGGGGGCACAAGCAAATACATCTAGTATTTAATACAACGCCATTTTATGCTGAAGGAGGGGGACAGGTTGGTGATGCGGGAGAAGTGATTTTCATGTCAATTGATAATAAAAAAGACACATTATGTTGTCAAATACATAATACAATACGAGAAGGTAATTTAATTATCCATATAGCAAATTCTTGGCCAGATAATCATTTTTCAAATATTAAATATACACTACAAGTAAATTATAAAAAACGTGTTTTAACAGAAAGGAATCATTCAGCAACTCATTTACTACATCATGTTTTAAGAAAAAAATTTGGTATTCATGTTGAACAAAGAGGTTCGTATGTTGGTTCCGATTACTTAAGATTTGATTTTTCTCATTTTCAAAAAATTCAAAATTCAAAATTAGTAGAAATAGAAAATACAATTAATGATTATATTTTTTTAGGAAGTGATTTAGAGGAAGTGAGAAGTTTACCAATAGATCAGGCTAGAGAAATGGGTGCCTTGGCATTATTTGGAGAAAAGTATGATGACAGTGTCAGAGTAATACAATTTAGTTTAGATTCTAATAAATCTATCGAATTATGTGGAGGCACACATGTTAATAATATCAATGAGATAGGATTGTTTAAAATTGTTTCAGAGTCTTCAGTTGCGGCAGGTATTCGTAGAATTGAGGCTGTTACTAGCCAGTCGGCTTATCATTTTTTTAATAAAAAAATCAATACTTTAAATGAAATTGGCGATTTATTTAAAAACACTGATAACGTTTTGAAATCTATCCAAAAAATAATTTACGAAAATAAAGAATTGCAAATTTTAGCGTCAAATGCAAATAAGAATAAATTACAAAATTTAATACAATCATTAGATTCAAGAATTATAGACTTAAACAGTCTTAAAATCTTAACTTCAGAACTTGATTGTGATATTGCTGATATGAAAAACATCTGTTTTTCTTTTTTTAAAAAATACGATAATATATGTGTAGCCTTAGTTACAAAAAGTAATGGTAAAGTTATTTTAAATGTTGGTTTTAGTAAACAGTTAATTAGTAATCCTAGATTCAATGCTTCTACAATTGTCAATCAAATAAGTATTGATATTAATGGAAAAGGAGGAGGACAACCATTCTTTGCAGTGGCTTCGGGAGATAAGATAGGAGGGATTACCCAAGTTTTGAAACATTTTAAACAAATCATTACAAATCTTTAAGCATTTCTTTGTCTACTAAATTTGGTAATGTAATTTTTAAAAATTTATTTTTTTTCATAGCTTTTTCTATAGCTTGTACAGCTTCCTTATTCCTTGCCCAAGCTCTTCTTGCCACTCCGTTATTTACATCCCAATGAAGCATATTTTGTAAATTTTTATTAGCTTTTTGAGATCCATCAAGTAAAAGTCCAAAGCCACCATTTATAGACTCCCCCCAGCCAACACCACCACCATTATGAATGGATACCCATGTTGCTCCTCTAAAACTATCTCCAATAACATTTTGAATTGCCATATCAGAAGTAAATTGAGATCCATCATAAATATTAGATGTTTCTCTGTAAGGTGAATCTGTTCCCGATACATCATGGTGATCTCGTCCTATTATAATTGGTCCAATATCACCTTTTTTAATAGCTTTGTTGAATGCTTTTGCAATTTCTATTCTACCATCACTATTTGCATATAAAATACGTGATTGTGATCCAACAACTAGTTTGTTTTTTTGAGCAGCTTTAATCCACTCAATATTATCAATCATTTGTTGTTGAATTTCTTTCGGAGATGATTTAAGTAATGTCTCAAGTACTTTTTGAGCTATTTTGTCAGTTTTTTTTAAATCTTCTTTTTTATTTGTTGCACAAACCCAGCGAAATGGTCCAAAACCATAATCAAAACACATCGGGCCCATAATATCTTGCACATAAGAAGGGTATTTATAATGTCCATCTTTATTAAATATATTGGCTTTCGCACGTCCTGATTCTAATAAAAATGCATTCCCATAATCAAAAAAATATGTTCCTTTACTGACATGTTTATTGATTATACTTACGTGTCTTTTTAATGAATTTTGAACATTTTTTCTAAACTTCACAGGCTCTTCTTTAATCATTTTGTTTGACTGTTCAAAAGTTATATTATTAGGATAATAACCACCATGAAATGGATTATGTAGTGATGTTTGGTCAGAGCCAATATCTATAAAGATATTTTCCAAATATAATTTTTCCCATACATCAATAATATTCCCGTGAAATCCTATTGCTATAATTTTTTGATTTTTTTGAGCATCTTTTATGAGTTTAACTAATTTAGTTAAGCTACTAGTTTTTATGTCAATCCATCCTTGGTCATATCTTTTTTCTATCGCTTTTTTATTTACTTCGGCAGTTACACTTATCAAGCCTGCAATTTTAGCTGCCTTCGGCTGAGCACCGCTCATGCCTCCAAGTCCAGATGAAACAAATAGTTTAGTAGTATTAGTATTATTATTTAATAGACGGCTTGCATTTAGAATAGTAATTGCAGTTCCATGTACGATACCTTGTGGCCCAATATACATAAATGATCCAGCAGTCATTTGTCCGTATTGAGTCACACCTAATGCATTGAATTTATTATAATCCTTTGGTAATGAATAGTTAGGTATCATCATCCCATTTGTTATTACGACTCTTGGTGCATTCATGTCAGATGGAAACAAACCCAGGGGATGTCCTGAATATAAAACAAGTGTTTGACTATCATTCATTTCTGAAAGATATTTCATTGTTAGTAAGTATTGAGCCCAATTTTGAAACACAGAGCCGTTACCACCATATGTAATTAGCTCATAAGGATGCTGAGCAACTACATTATCTAAATTATTATGAATCATTAACATAATACTTGCTGCTTGTTTAGATTTGTGCGGAAATTCCTCAATACTTCGAGCTTTAATTGTGTAATCAGGTTTAAAGCGATACATATAGATTTTGCCAAAAGACTCTAACTCCTGTGTAAACTCTTTTATTAAAATTTTATGATTTTTTTGAGGAAAATATCTTAATGCATTTTTTATTGCAAGAATTTTTTCTTCAGATGACAGATTGTGTTTTTTTGAAGGTGCGCGATTAATGCTATTAGGAAATTTTTTTTTATTAGGAAATTGTTCAGGTATACCTAATTTAATCGCTTCTGCAAAATCTATTTTTTTCATAAATTATTTTTTTTATATGGGCAATGAAGGCAATTTGAGCTACAGCAATAGCCTCGTTTTAAATGATACTTGGCAGTGAATACTATATAACCCTCTTTAGACATATAGTAATCTTCAGTTGCTAGATTAAACTTATTTAAATTTTCACGCATTTATTAAAATTAACGCTATTAGTTAATAACTAAACTATTACTAGTGCATAAAATTAATTCTTGAACTGTATTGTCCTGGAAACCTGTAATTGTATAATCATTTTGATTTATAACTCCATCGCCGTCTATATCATTGTCATTTTCATTTAAGATTCCATCTCCATCTATATCAGGATTTTCAATAGCTCGAAAACCAACAATATATACATCATAATCAATAAATGTTAACTGTCCACCTTCATTGTAATCATTGTCTTGCCATATTATCTCATCCCATAGGTCGTCAATTTCACAGAGGTAGAATGATGTTTTGTAATTTTCTAACTGAGTGTCAATATTATCTAAATCGTAATTTTTACAATAATAACAGGTTTCTTTCTTACATCCTGATAAAAAGAATAACAGTATTATTAATAGTGTATTTATTTTGAGGGCATGTTTCATTGATATTGGATTTTAATAATAATCAATTATATTGACACATTATAATTTATAATTTGTTAAAAAATTGAATTTAAATTTACCTTCTAAAATTACAAAAATAAGTAGTAATTTTTTACATCAAAAGCAAGTTGATATTTTTATTAAAAGAGATGATGTCATACATCCAATTATTTCAGGTAATAAATGGCGCAAATTAAAATATAATTTCCAAGCTGCTTCTGATGAAGGTTGTGATAAAATACTAAGTTTTGGTGGTGTATTTTCTAACCACTTACATGCTTTAAGTTATGCTTGCAATTATTTTGGTTTTGGTTCAATTGGTGTAGTAAGAGATACTCATGCAAAAAAAGAAACACCGACTTTATCTTTTTGTAAAAAAAATAAAATGAAATTATATTATTTGGATCGTAATCAGTATAGACAAAAAAAATCTATTCAAACAATTAATTTATTAAGGAAGAAATTTGGAAAATTTTATTTAATACCTGAAGGAGGAAATAATTTATTAGGAATTAAAGGTTGTCAAGAAATTTTTGATGAAATTGATATTGATTATGATTATTTATGTTCTCCAGTTGGAACTGGTTGTACAGCAGCAGGCTTAATTAAGGGTATGAAAAATAATAAAAAATTTATTGGATTTGCTCCATTTACAAAGACAATAGAGCAAAGTGAAAATATTAAAAATTTTTGTGATTTTCAATTATACAATAATTGGGAATTAATTTCTGATATTCATTTTGGTGGTTTTGGTAAAATTGATAGTAATTTAATTAAATTTGTTCGTCGTTTTAAGAGCGATTTTAATATGGAATTAGATTTAATTTATACAGGAAAATTATTTTATTCATTATTTAATATGATCAAAAACGATGCTTTTGATAAAAGAACCAAGATATTAGTTATTCACACAGGTGGTCTACAAGGATTAAATGGATTTAATTTTAGTTACTCATGAATTTAAAACTAGTTTTTATTTTTTTATTTCTTTGTTCTTTTAGTAAAGCTCAAACACCAAGAGATTACATAAAAGAATATAGTGCACTAGCTATTCATGAAATGAACCTGTATAGTATTCCAGCTAGCATCACCTTAGCACAAGGTATATTAGAATCGGGTAGTGGGACTAGTACATTAGCACTGAAAGCTAATAATCATTTTGGTATCAAATGTCATGTTCACTGGGTGGGGCCTTCTATTTATCATGATGATGATGAAAAAAATGAATGTTTTAGGAAATATCAAAATGTATCGGAATCTTATAGAGATCACTCAATCTTTTTATCTGAAAGAAGTAGATATGCATTTTTATTTGAATTGCGAAAAACTGATTACAAGGGATGGGCAAAAGGTTTGCAGAAAGCAGGTTATGCGACTAGTAAGACCTATTCAAAAAAATTAATAAACCTCATCAATGAGTATGATTTGTCAAGATATGATCAGAAAAAACTAAATCGAAAAGAACTAAATAAGCTTCAAGTAGAAGTATCTTTAGTGTCAGATTCAGAAATTTTTGAAAAAAATTATACAAAATATATTTTAGCAAAAGATGGTCAGTATTATGATGATATTGCTGAAGCAATGGATGTTTGGCTTTGGGAACTTTTAAAATATAATGAATGTGATATTGATAGAACTCTTATTGAGGGCGAGAAAGTTTACTTACAACCTAAAAGAAGGAAGGGTGTTAAACCTTACCATATTGTTCAGGAAGGAGAAAATATGTATTCGATCTCTCAGTTGCATGGTATTAAGTTAAAACAATTATATAAGAAAAATCGCATGGAGATGGGCAGCGAACCTTACGTTGGTCAAAAAATAAATCTTATTAAAAAAATTAAATTTAATTAACTTGGTAATTATATATTAAACCTTCGCTGCTACCTACAATTAAATTAATATTGTCTGATTGATCCATTTTTCCAATACTAAATTTCGTTGTACCAAAAAAAGGTTTTTGGTATAATCCCCCATGTTCATTGAATAGATAAATCAAATTCTCTGATTCATTTCTTACACCAATAACGATGGACTCATTTGTGTGGAAAATTTTTGGCTTAGAATTAGGAACTATTTTAAATATATATTCAAACTGATTTTCTTTAGATAAAAACGTTAGTTTTTTATCTTTTAACTGAATAGTATAATTATTGTTAGAAATATATTCATCTTGTTTTTTAAAATTTTGAATTTTTAATGTATCAATTTCACCGTTAAAATATATTGATATTAATTCACCTTGAGTATTTGGAACAATTAATTTACTGTCATTTAAAGATGACCCTATTATAAGATTAGTATTTTTTTTAGATCTGTAAATTTTTGATTTTAAAGGATTTCGTATTTGCCCTTTTCTATTTAATAAATAGGTTGAGCCATCTTCTTCACTAATTATAATGTAATCTTTATTAAATAATTGATAATGTTCAGGAGGCATGATAATGTTTGATGAAGTTTGTAAAAATTCCCATCCAGAAACAATCTCACCTTTATGGTTATACATGGATAGACGATTTTTCATTGGAGCTAAAATCCGATAATCTCTATTATTATCGTAATCAAAAACTGCAATTGGAGTTGTCATTGTATTTTCGCTTTTTATTGGAAAAGGATTTACATGTTTTCCATTTCTATCAATTAGGTATATAGAGTCTTTTGTATTAAATAAGTATTGTAATTTTTTATTCTTAAATGCATCAATTTGATGAATGTCTCCAATAATTGAGTTCCCAATATTTTTTTTCCATAATCGTTGGCCATTATTATTTATTAAGTAAATATTGTTTTCAATATCCTGAGTTATTATTTCTTTGTCTTGTGAGTAATGATTAACAACTATCTGTGGCTTGTAATTAGTTTCAGCATCTAAATTAACACTCCATAGGGTCGGGTTTTGAAAGGTTTGATTTTGATGTAAGAGAATTATTGAGTTGAAGAAATATTCTTTTGATGCTGTGTTTTTGGCTACAATAGAATTAAAAATCTGTTTCCATTCTTTATTGGTTTCTTGGAAGTTTAGATAAAACAATGTGTGAGATTTATTTCCTAACTTTTGATTTATTGTTTGAATAGACTTGTTTTTTCCAATTGTTTGGTTTGAGATTGTGTTGTTGATTAGTGATTTTATCTTTTTGATAGAGTTACTAAATATAATGTAATCTCCAATGGTACAAAAAAAATAATGATTCCACCCAGTTAAAATTTGATTGATCCAGTTTATGGAATTATTGTCCGATTTGAGTTTTAGTATATTGAAATTTAAATAATTATATTTTTCTGAATCAATTGAATTGTTTAAGAATTTTACAGCTTCATTGATATTGCTAGCTTTACAGACAATGTAGGATTTGTTTGCAAATTTTTCGTCATTATATGCAATATTGATTTCTTCTGGGAACCATACTTTGTCTGACAAATGATAGATGTTTTTATGTGCTCCCTTGCTAATAGTATTTATTACTTCATTTAAATCTGAATAGTTGTTAATTTGATATTTGTAAAAGCCAGTAATATGTCTTGGTAAAATATTTTCAATATTAGATTTTTTAGCATCACTATATTCACTGTTTGATAAATATGTAACTTCACCCCTGTTTGTGACTCCGTTGAGTATAATACTATTCTTAGTTAATTCTGCATCAAACCAAGACCAGGTGTCTGATTTTAGAAAAATATTTTTATGTCCGATTATCCGCTCTAATAGGGGAGTTTTAAGTATTATATTTATATCACTGTATTTGGGTAAGTTTTGACTTAATTTTTCAATTGGATCAGACTGAAAAATATCTTGATCAGATTTTAATTTTCTAATACTTTCTTCTATAAGAATCGAAGATAAACTTAATAAAAATATATTTTCATAATAAGCAAAATAAATATTTGCATGACTTTCTATGTTATTAATTTGAACACCCTCATAGTTTCTAGGTTTATTTAAACTGCTATTTATGGTCCGCATTAGTTTATGAGATTTAATTTGCATATCACTTATTGATGTAATAAATAAAAAATCAATTTTTTGTCCAATTGAGGGTCTTGCACTTAGGTATGTGTTTTGATTTAAAAAAAACTCTTCGATTTGATAGTCTTTATTGAGTTTATCTAACAAATTGAGATTTTCGTAAAAAAGTTCGGTATTCTTTAATTGTTCCCACCACTCAAAAGTTTGTATTTCTTGGTATATTTTATCAATATTATGAAACTTAATAATAAGTTCAGAATTAGTTGGGATTGCCTTAGTAATCAATTTATTAGAGTCTTTTTTCTCTAATGAGCAAGATATAATTATTGATGTGATAATGAAAATTAGATATTTTTTCATAGTTAGAGTGGTAAGGTGTATTGAGTTTCTAATAGTTTAAAACTTGTTCTGTGGTGTTTGGTAGTCCCTAATTTACAGATTTGTTTTCTATGTTCTTTGGTAGGGTAGCCTTTATTTTTTTTCCAATTATAATGAGGGTGTTTTTGATCTAGTTTTATCATTAATTGATCACGATATGTTTTTGCAATGATTGAGGCAGCAGAGATAGAGCAGTATTTTGCATCACCTTTGATTATACATTGATGCTTTATATTTTTATATGTTTTAAATCGGTTGCCATCAATTAATAATAGTTCGGGGGGGTGGTTCATTTTAGTAATAATATTATTAATGGCATCATGCATAGCATAAATCGATGCATTTAATATGTTCATTTTATCTATTTTAGCAACATTTGCTATTCCGATACTCCAAAATAAGCTTTTGTTTTTAATGAAATCAGCCATGTCATTTCGAGATTTTTCAGATAGTTTTTTTGAATCATTTAGGTTGTTATGAGAAAAATTTTTTGGCAAAACAACAGCGCCTGCTATTACTGGTCCTGCTAAAGCACCACGACCAGCCTCGTCACATCCACAAATAATATGTTTACTTTTATATTGTTTTACGTACATTTTTTTAACGTTGATTCAATAATTTTCCAAATTTCTATTGCAGATTTATCCCAGTTAAAATCTTTGACGCGCTGATCTCCCTTTTTTATTAATTCTAGTCTATATTTAGGATTTTTTTCAATTTCTAATAAAGATTTTGAAATATCTGCAATGTTGTAAGGATTTACTAATCTACTTGCATTGTTGCAAATTTCTGGCATCGCACTTGTGTTGGAGGCAATTACAGGTATAGATGCTCTCATAGCTTCAATAATTGGTAAACCAAACCCTTCAAAAAGTGATACAAAACAGAGTGCTTTAGCTGCCGATAGAATTGAAAACAATTCAGAGTCTTCAACGCGACCTAAAAAGATTACATCTTCTTTAAAAAGTAAATTTTGATATATTTTTTTTGTATTGTGATCTATCCATTTTTCTTCCCCAATAATTATTAATTTATACTTGCCTTTGAGTACTTTGTAATCATTAAATGCTAGTAACAAGTTCTTTAAATTTTTTCGTTTATGTAGACTTCCAATGAAAATAAAAAAGTCTTGATTTTGAGAGTATTTTTGTTTGATTTTTATTTGTTCAGTATAGTTTGTTTTATTAAATTTTTCAGATACACCATTGTAGACAACGCTAATTTTATTTACATTAATATTATATGTTTTCGCGATGTCTTGTTTCGAATAATTTGAAACAGTAATTATGTGATTTGATAATTGAGCATATTTTTTAAAATATGTTCTATAAAACAGACTGTGAGACCATCTCAAATCTTTTGGTCTGTGCTCAAAGTTAATGTCGTGAATTGTAGTAATTGATGGGCAAGTATTGTATCTTGGAAGAAAGCCATCTGGAGAAAAAAATATGTCTGGCTGAATTTTTCTTAGAAGACAAGGTAGTTGTATTTCTAGCCAAATATACCATAGTATAGGATGTCTTGTTTTAGGTTTTAGAACATGTGGAATTATATTCTTGCTAAATAGGAACTCGTCAGAATTGTATTGTCTGTCAAAAATAAAATGAAATTCTACTGTAGGGTTATTTTGTGTAACACGTTTTAAAATTTCAAAAGCATATCTTCCGATGCCATCCATTTTATTTTTTATTAATAATCTTGTATTGACTGCAACTCTCATGTTTTGAATTTAAGCAATTATAAATAATTATGGATATGATAATTAGATATTTTACGTTAACTTAAAAAAGTTGTAAATAAAACATCTTTTATGAAAAAGAAATTTACTTGGAATTTAATTTTAATTTTAATCCTTAATCTATTAATTAAGCCATTTTATATACTGGGTATTGATGCTGAAATAATTAATAGAGTGGGTGCTAGTGTATATGGAAATTATTTTGCATTAATTAATTTTTCTTTTTTACTTAATATAATTCTTGATCTAGGAATTACAAATTATAATATTAAAAATATTGCACAGTATCATCAATTATTAGATAAGCATTTCTCTGGAATTATTACTTTACGTATTTGTTTAGTTGTACTATATCTGTGTGCAACTTTTTTCATTGCGCTTATTCTTGGGTATGATTTTTTACAACTTAAAATATTATTATTATTAGCTTTAAATCAGTCCTTAGTGGCTTTCATCTTGTACATAAGATCGAACCTTGCAGGCTTACATCTTTTTTTAGAAGATGGTTTAATTTCTATTTTAGATAGAGTATTGTTAATAATTATTTGTTCTATTTTGCTGTGGGGGGGGATAACTGAAAATGCATTTCAAATTGAATGGTTTATCTATTCTCAGACATTAGCATATGTAATTACATTGTTAGTATGTTTTTCTTTGGTACTTAGTAAAACATCATCTTTTAGCTTTAAATGGAATTTGCCTTTCGCTGTTATTATCATTAAAAAAAGCTTGCCTTACGCATTATTAATTCTTTTAATGACTATATATTATAGAATTGACAGTATTATGTTAGAACGCATGATTAATGACAACTCAGTTCAAGCAGGAATATATGCTCAAGCTTATAGATTTTTTGAAGCATCAAATATGTTTGCTTATTTATTTGCTGCTTTGTTATTGCCAATTTTTTCTAGAATGTTAAAAAATAATGAATCGGTTTATGAATTAGTAAATTTTTCTTTTAAGATTCTTATGAGTTTTGGATTAATACTCTCTGTTTTTTGCTTTTTTTTTAGTTACGAAATAATGGATATTAGATATGCAGAAAACATCTTAGAGTCGTCTATTATATTCAAAATTTTAATGATTTGTTTTTTGTGTGTTTCTTCAACATACATCTACGGCACATTATTAACTGCAAATGGCAATTTGTTTTATTTAAATTTAGTGGCCGCTTTTGGTGTTGTTTTGAATGTTGTTTTAAATTTAATTTTAATTCCCCAGTACAATGCTATTGGCTCTGCTACGGCTAGTCTAATTACTCAGTTTCTCACAGGTCTGTTACAGATTCTGTTATGCGTGTATATATTTAGATTTTCATTGTTTTTAACCTTTGCTAGGTTATTATTTTTTGTAGTATGCTTGCTTATTTCTACATATTTTATATATAAACAAAATTATTCAATTGAAGGTAGTTTAGTATTGTACAGTCTTTGTTGCTTGTTATCGTTGTTTGTTACAAGACTTTTTAAAGTCTCTGATTTTTATTTATTGATTGAAAATAAATTTCAAATCAAATAGGTTATATTTGACATTATATTAAATAAGAGTATTATGAAAGATTCGAATTTTGATTTTATTTGGTTATTACGTTTAATTACAAGACAATATAAACTACTTATTATTATATCATTATTAACTATTTTAACTTCATCTTTAGTATCTATATTCTTAATAGAAGAAAAGTTTTCTTCTTCGGTTATTATATATCCTACTACAACCAATTCTGTCTCCCAGGCTCTATTGATTGAGCATAACCCATATAGAAAAGATATTTTAGAATTTGGTGAAGAGGAAGAGGCTGAGCAATTACTCCAAATTTTGAATAGTGATGAAATGCGAGATTCTATCATTAATAAGTTTGATTTATATAATCACTATAATATAAGTCAAAATGAAACATTTCATAAAACTATGATTCATACCCTTTATAAGGGTTCGGTTAAAATTCAAAAAACAAAATTCAACTCTATTCGAATAACAGTAATGGATAAAAATCCAATCATAGCTGCCAATATAGCTAATTCTTATCTTAGTTTAATGGATGTTGTTATTAGTCGAATAAAACATAATAGAGCAACTCAGGCATTAAGCATTTTGCAAAACAGAAAAGAATTACTCTATAAAGAAAGAAATTTAACACAAGATTCACTTCAAGAATTTAGATTAAATGGAATTATTTCTATTACTGCTCAAACTGAGCGTTTAACAGAGCAATATGCTATAGCATTAGCAGCCAATAATTTAAGTGGAGCATCACGAATTAAAAAAGAATTAGATAAATTAGCTCTACACGCAGGAAAGCACGACATGTTACTTAGAAAAAGTTATCACATTGAGGATGAACTTTCTGCGATTGAGTTTGAAGTTGATAGAGTTAGGGTTGATGCTAATTATATATTAGAAAACAAATTTATTATCAATAAAGCGTATCCATCTGATAAAAAATCTCAGCCTATTCGTTCAGTAATTGTATTAGGTTCTTTAATGTCTGTTTTATTTTTATCAATTTTATTTTTATCAATTTTAGAATCATCGATGTATCTAAAAAAATGATGAATTATTACAATCATGTAGTTGTTTTTATTTGTTCAGTAATCTATTTATTTTTTATAGCTTACTTTCTAAAAGAGAGTGTAAATTTCATTCTTTTAGCTCCTTGTTTATTAGCTATTATCTTTATGGCTATTTATAGGTTTAATTATGTCCTATATATTATATTTTTCATAACGCCTCTTTCAATTCCTATTTCTGAACTGGGTCTTGACCACTTAGGTTTAAACTTTGCTTTTCCCACTGAACCAATTTTGTTTGGTTTAATGCTATTGACGATCTGGAAATTGTCATATAATTTCAAACAATTCAGGTCTATATTTAAACATCCTATTACATTGGTTCTTCTCTTTTATTTATTTTGGATTCTTATTACCACATTCACTTCGTCAATGCCGCTAGTTTCGTTTAAGTTTTTTCTGAATAGAGTTTGGTATGTGCTACCATTGGTTTTTATGGGTGTTTTCTTATTTAAGAAACCTAATTCTATTTCTTCTTTTGTTTTATTGTATACTATTGCTTTAACAATGGTTGTTAGTTATACAATAATTAAACATGCAAATTTTTTTTTCGACAAGCATTCAGCACATTATATGATGTCACCTTTTTTTAATGATCACACTTCATATGGAGCCATGATTGCTTTTTTTTTACCTTTTAATGTTGCATTATTTTACGTTCATAAAAATACTTGGATAAGATTATTGTCATTAGTGATGTTATTGATTCTCTCAATAGGACTAATTCTTTCATTTACAAGGGCCGCTTGGATTAGTTTATTTATTGCATTTATTGTTTTTATATTTTTGAGATTAAAAATTAATAGAGTCCTACTATTTATTTCCCCTGTTGTATTATCAGTGATGTTATTATTGTTTAGTGGATCTATTATAAAAAATTTAGAAACAAATAAACAAGATAGTTCTGATAATTTAATTGAACACATTTCTTCTATGTCAAATATTTCTACTGATGCTTCTAATATGGAGAGAATTAATAGATGGAAATGTGCATTGAAAATGTTTATTGAAAAGCCATTATATGGCTGGGGTCCCGGAACGTACCAATTTCAATATAGCTCATTTCAGTTAAGTAAGGATCGAACTATAATAAGTTCAAATTTTGGAGATATGGGTAATGCTCATAGTGAGTATTTATCTGCTCTATGTGAAACAGGTTTAATAGGTTTTTTGAGTTTTTTTTCTTTAGTTTTGGTGATTGTTATTCGTGCAATAAATATGTATTATACTGCCAATAATAGAACGGATAGCATTTGGTTACTTGCTATTGTTACTGCACTAATAAGCTATTTTATTCATGGATTATTAAATAATTTCTTAGATACTGATAAGGCATCTGTGGCTATTTGGTGTTGTGTTTCTATACTTATTGCTATCGATTTACTAAACAATAAAAAACAACCAATTTGATTCTTATGTTTAGTGGTAATTTGCTTAACTTTAGTAACATAAACTAGATTTAAATATTTATGTACAGATTTATAATCACTTTTTTTCTATTGTTTTGTCAATTGATGTATGCTCAAGATTTTGGTTGTATGGATGAAATAGCTTGTAATTACGATTCTAGTGCAACTCAGTCTAATCTAATTTTTAACACTCCTCTTGCAACTGGCTCTAGTATGGTAGTAGGTATAGTAACGACATTGGAAAATAATTTAATGGTTAATGACGAGATTGGAGCTTTTTATACTAATGAGAATGGAGATTTTATTTGTGCAGGTTCATTAATTTTTTCAGGGGAAAACAATGTTATAACAATTTATGGAGATGATCCATTAACTATTTATCAGGATGGTTTTTTAGAAAATGAAACAATTTACTTTTTTATTAATCGAGAGATAGAAAACAATGTTTATGTCGTGTTTGAGACCTCTGTTGTTTTAATTGATGGTGAAGATTTTATGGTTGGTCAGCAAAATCAAATATCTAATAATTATGTTACAGAATCACAAGCTGTATCCTTAGTATTTAATGTTTCTAATTTTCAATTTGGCTGTGATTATGTAGAGCTAAATGACGATTGTAATAGTATTGATTATACTTGTGGAAGTATTGATTTTATTGATAATAATAATTTTTTAGAAGTGAATGACTTACATTTTGAAGAAGCTACCGGTGTAACAATCTCTTTCTGGATGTATGATGATAACTGGTCTTTGTCAGAAAATAATCAAAATAGTTTTGGGTACTTTTTTGACTTTGGATCTTCTCTCAATACTAGATATGTAGTTAGATGGCGTGATGATGTTAAAGGTATTCAAGCATTCTATGAGAAAAATATTGACTCAGATGGTTCTCCTAATGAATTTTTATCAGATGGTATTACGCAAAATCCAAATTTCAATCCTAATTACGGTAATTGTATTTCTAGTCCATGTTATACTTCTGAGCAGACTAGTGCAACATATATAATCCCTCCAGCTGATTACAGCAATAATCCTAATGTGTATAATTGGTGGGAATCAGGAGAATGTAATTGGAAAAATATTACGGCTGTTTTTTGTGCGAATGCAGTTAGATTATATGTTGATGGAAATATTGTGCAACAATCAATGACAAACAATTATACACCAGGACCTATTTTTTCACTAGAGGATACAGATCTTAAAATCATTGGCTCTGATCAATTTGGAACTCAGTTTTGTGATGTTAGAATCGATGAGTTTAGAGTTTGGAGTAGAGCACTTTCTAGTTTGGAAGTTATAGAAAGAATCGGGGATAATATAGATATTAATTTAAATATTTTAGCTGAACAGAACAATGCTATTGGGCAACTAGAAGGATACTGGAAGTTTGATGGTTTATCTTTAGCTAATCAAATTACAGGTGAACTCGCTGTTAATAATGAACCTGACATTATTTTTTCTACTCAACAGTATTGTAATTATAGTTGTAATAACTATGAGTATTCTGTTGTATGTACAGATAATTCAAATAATGATTGTGACGCATGTACTCCTGCAGAAGGTTGCATGGATGAAAATGCTGACAATTATGATCCTAACGCTGATATTGATAATGGTCTTTGTTTTTATTATGGTTGTATGGATGATGGTTTACATGATTTTTCATATATCCCAGGATTAGCAGCATGTAATTATGACCCAATGGCAAACGTAAATTTTATTTCCTTGGATGATTTTCAAAACCCTTGCCAATATCCAATTGTTGGCTACGATTGTGATGATAATTGTTTGTACGATTGTGATAATGATGGTATTTGTGATTGGTTACCGCATTGTTTTGATCTTTTAGGTAATCTTATTGTGACAGACCTTGTCAATAATACAACTCTTTTAGATTCGCCAGATGGTGTGCCAGATTGTTTATTATTTACTGATCCAATTCAAGTCGATAATTGTGTGCCAATTATAGATTTCGACCTTGTAAACAATATTACCCTAGAAATAGGTCCGGATAATATTCCAGATTGCTTAGATAATATTAATTATGAAGATTACTACAATCCTCTTCAGACTGACTCCGATGGTGATGGAATTGGTAATTCTTGTGATGACAATGATGCGACTACACAAATTGGATGTATAGATGATACAGCCTGCAATTTTGATATTTGGGCAGATTTTGCCTGTGATGATAATAATGGTGATGGTCTTGCAGATTGTTGTGTGTATTGTTATCTAAATGATTGTGAAAATTACCCTACTGAATACTTTGTGGAAAGTATTGGTTATGTAACAGGGCCATATGACTGCTTAGGTTATTGTGCAGATTTAAATAATGATGGAGATTATGATGATTTAGATGGTGATGATATCTGTGATATGGTTGATAATTGTCCAGATTTTTGGAATCCTAATCAATTTGATGCCGATGAAAATGGCATTGGGGATGCTTGTGAAGAAATTTTCTCTATTGATAATAGTATTCACATGCAGTATGAAATATATCCTAATCCTTTCTCAAATCATACAACAATTAGATTTAATAATCCAAATTTCCACTTAATACAAGTAGAAATTTTTAGTTTATCTGGAAAATCAGTGTATAAAGAGTCAGTTAATTCTGATGTGTTTCATTTGTCATCGTCTAGTTTCTCTATTGGTTTGTATATTATAGAAATTAATTACGACAAATTGATTGCTAGAGATGTTCTAATTGTTGAGTAGTTTACTATTTTACTCGTTCAATATAGTTTCCATTTGATGTGTCAATTTTTACTGAGTCACCTTTGTTTATAAATAAAGGAACTTTTATTTCAACACCCGTTTCAGTCTGTGCGGGTTTTAATGCATTAGTCGCTGTATTACCTTTTTCACCTGGTTCTGTGAAAGTAATTTCTAAAATCACATTGGGTGGCAATGTGCATGATAATGGCTTTTCATCTTCAGCAAGAAACATAATATCTACAGTACTTCCCTCTTTTAAATACTCTGGCGCGTTTATCATATTTTTTTGTATCGCAACTTGCTCATAATTTTTTTGATTCATAAAATGATAAGTGTCACTACCTTCTTTATATAAAAATTGATGTGCTCTATTTTCAATTCTGACAATTTCAATTTTTACTCCTGCAGTGAAAGTATTCTCTAATACTCTAGAGGTATTTAAATTTCGAATCTTTGTTCTTACAAATGCTGGTCCTTTCCCAGGTTTAACATGTTGAAATGATTCAATTTTCCATAAATCACCATTATGTTTTATGCATAGTCCATTTTTAAAATCTGATGTTGTTGCCATATTTAATAAAATCCTTTAATTATTCCTGTTTTTGATTTTCTAATAAATTTAAGAATTTCCTTTTTCTCTGACGATTCTTCTTGATTTTTTTCTAAAATTTGCATTGCCATTGAAATATTATTTCCGTCTTGAAAAATTACGCGAAATATGGCACTGATTCTATCAATAGAATCTTTGTTAAATCCATTGCGTTTTAGTCCTATACTGTTAATTCCAATAAATCTTAGGGGTTCTTTGGCAACTTTAACATATGGTGGTACATCTTTTCTAACTAATGATCCACCAGAAATCATACTATATTTTCCAATTCTACTAAATTGTTGAATGGCTGATAGACCTCCAATAATAGCAAATTCATCTATTTCTACATGCCCAGCTATTGCTACACCGTTTGCAATAATTGCATTTTTACGAATAATGCAGTCATGTGCAACATGTGAATATGCCATTAGAAAAACATCATTTTCAATAATTGTTGTATTGCGATAAGAGGTTCCTCTATTAATGGTAACACATTCTCGTATTATAACATTATCTCCAATTATTGTTGTAGTATCTTCGCCCTTAAACTTCAGATCTTGTGGAATAGCTGAAATAACAGATCCTGGAAAAATCTTGCAATTTGAACCAATTCGTGCTCCGGGATAGATCGTTACATTTGAGCCAATCCAACAGTTGTCACCAATTGTAACATTTTCATGAATGGTGGAAAAAGGATCAATTTGAACATTTTTACCGATTAAAGCATCTTTACTAATAATTACCAATTCTTTCATTTCTTTTCTTTAACAATTTTTGCCATTAATTCGGCTTCTGTGACAATTTGATCATTGATATACGCTTGTGCTTGCATGTGACATATGCCTCTTCTTATTGGAGATAGCAAATGCAGTTTAAATACTAAGGTGCAATTTGGTTCCACTTTTTGTTTAAATTTAACTTTATCAATTTTCATAAAGTATGTTAAATAGTTTTCAGGGTCTGGAACACTATTTAATGCTAGAATACCTCCAGTTTGTGCCATTGCTTCAATTTGAAGTACGCCAGGCATTACTGGTGATCCAGGAAAATGTCCTTTAAAATAATACTCATCTTTTGTTACATATTTAATTCCAGTCACTCTATTTTCTTCTAAATCTCGAATTTCATCAATAAATAAAAATGGTTCTCTGTGTGGTAGAATTTTTTTAATATCGTCTCTATCCATTAAAGGTTTCTTTTTCATGTCTATTTTGCATTTTTTTGTTAGTTGAATGAGTTTTTTAGTAAACATGGCATTTATTTTATGACCAGGTTTTTTAGCGATAATTTTACCTCGAATTTCAAAGCCAGCTAAAGCTATGTCTCCTATTAAGTCAAGTAATTTATGTTTTGCTTGTTCATTTTCAAAGTGCATTCTTTTGTCTAAAAAAACACCTTTCTTAATCTTTTCTAATCCATATGGTAGTAAATCAGCTAGCTTTCCTAATTTTTTAATGTTTGTATCTTCTTCAACAAAAACAATCCCATTGTCAATATCTCCACCTTGAATTAAATTATTATTTAATAGATAGTCTAATTCATGTAAAAAACAAAAAGTTCTAGCACTTGCAATATTTTTTTTAAAATCTGCTAAATTTTCCATTTTTGCTTTTTGTTTTCTTAACACATCTGATTGATAGCTAATATTTACCTCTATTTCTAGTTTATTATGTGGATAAAATTCAATTTTTGAATTATCTTCTTTGTTTTCAACTTTAAAATAATTAGGTATTTCAACTTGATTTTTTTTCTCACTTTGATCAATGACACCTACTTCATCAATTTTATCAACAAATAATTTAGAGCTACCATCTAAAATTGGGATTTCAGGACCATTTAATTCTATAATTAGGTTATTAATTGAACTACTAAAAACAGCGGCCAACAAGTGTTCTACGGTTTCTATTTGTATCTCATTTTCTTTTAAAACTGTTCTTCTATTTGTTTCAAATACATTATTTATGTCAGCTTTTACACATGGTTGATTATTAATGTCTGTTCGCTTAAATTTTATGCCTGTATTTACTGGGGCTGGTAATAATTGCATCTTAATAAAATGACCAGTATGTAGCCCTTTACCACTAATTACAATTTTATTTTTTATTGTTTTTTGAAACACTTATTTGTTTTTTTATGTTTTCTAATTCTTGTACAATATGGTTAAGATTTTTGAAATGAACATAGGCTTTTTGAAAAGTTTTCAAATCAAAAGCTAATGGGCCTTGAACAACTTCATTATCATCTAAATTTTTAATTACACCTGATTTCCCAGCAATTTTAACATTATTACCAATTTTAATATGATTAGAAATTGCAACTTGGCCTCCTATCATACAGTTAGAGCCAATTTGAGAAGAACCTGCAATACCGCTTTGAGCAGCAATAATTGTATTTTTGCCTATATGTACGTTATGTCCTATTTGAATTAAATTATCTAATTTGACATTGTCTTCTATAATCGTATCATTTAGTGTGCCTCTGTCTATTGTGGTGTTTGAGCCAATTTCTACGTTATTTTCAATAATTACTTTTCCAACTTGTGGCATTTTTGATATTGTATTTTTATTTGGAACAAATCCAAAGCCATGACTGCCAATAACTACACCTGCATGAATTATACATTTTTGCCCTATTTTAGAGTTGCTGTAAATACTGACATTTGGACCGATATGGCAATCTTTTTTAATCTCTACATTATGATCAATAAATGTGTTGGGTGAAATAATACAATTGTCACCAATTATCACATCTTTTCGTATAATACAAAAGTCACCTATTGTGACATTTTTACCTATTTCTACAGATTTGTCAATATTTGACTTTTTTGATATTTCAGCACTTGTTTCATGCTCAGGTTGCAACATTTTTAGTATTTTGGAAAATTCTAACACAGGATCTTTCACAGCTATAGTTGTAGTTGTAGTGTGAATATGTTTTAAGGGTGTTATAATTAAAGACGCTTTTGTTAAGTGGAGATATTTTAGATATTTTTTGTCCGAAAGAAATGTGATGTCTCCTTTTTTAGCGTCTTTAATATTTGCAAAAGATGAGATGGCTATGTCAGGATTACCCGTAATTTTTCCGTTTATTATTCTTGCTATTTCTTTAGCCTTTAGCTCCATGTTTCAAATTAATTTATACAATCTTCAGGACAACAAATATAATGTTTAATAATATTTGAATTTTCTGTATTAACACTAAATTCTTTTTTTATTTCAGATAATCGAATTAAAGTATTTTTTTTATTTAGAAACTTTATTTCATTTTCTTTGAAATTATATATTTCATTTTTAATCTTTATGGGAAAAACTAAATAGTCTAGATTATTGTCAAAAATTTTTAATTTTTTACTTGCTCGTTTTTGTATTATACTTAATTTTTCATGTAGTTCTTCTTCATTGACAGATTGAATTTTAAATAATTTTCTATTAATGATAGTTTTTGATAAAATTCTAAGCACCTTGTCATCTTCGTGTACCCAATTTTTAATACATGTTAAAATATCGTAATCATCTATAATGGCAAATGCTTCTAACAAGTTATGCTTAATAAAAAAAAAATCATTAATTGTTTCTTTCTCAAATAAAAATTTTTTAAATGCAGGGGTTGTAAAAATTTCAAAGCCTGTTTGTGTTAATTTTTTTGCACGTTGTAAAACTTTCATTAAAGTGTGTTCGGCAGACAGTACGGTTTTGTGAAGATATACTTGCCAATACATTAATTTACGGGCAATAATAAACTTTTCTATTGAGTATAATCCCTTATAATCTACAACTAGTTGATTTTTGTAAACATTTAACATAGAAATTATACGATTGGAATTAATAATTCCTTCGTTAACACCGGAGTAAAAACTATCTCTATTTAAGTAGTCCAGACGATCAACATCTAGTTGACTAGAGATTAACTGGTGAAGAAATTGTTTTTTGTATTTTTTTGTAAAGATTTTAATAGCTATTGACAATTTTCCTTCAAATATCTCATTTAATTTATTCATAAACATTAATGATATTTTTTCATGAGATAAATTATTGACTATACTATCTTCTAGTGCATGAGAAAAAGGTCCGTGACCGATGTCATGTAATAGTATAGCAATTAATGCTCCTTCATGTTCTTTTTCAGTGATTTCATGTCCCTTTGATTTTAGAGTTTCAATCGCTTTGTGCATTAGGTGCATGGCTCCAATTGCATGATGAAAACGATTATGATTTGCTCCTGGATAAACTAATGAGGATAGACCAAGTTGAGAAATTCGTCTTAGTCTTTGAAAATATGGATGTTCAATGATTTTCCATATAATATCAAAATGGATGTGTATGAAACCATATATAGGATCATTAATAATTTTATTTTTGAGATATGACATTTATTTAGAATTTATACCATAAATTTAAAAAACAAAAACATAGAACAATGAACTCTTGTAATATTTTATGGATTGATGATGAAGTAGATTCATTGAAGTCCCACATATTATTTTTAAATGAAAAAGGTTTTAAAGTTGATACTGTTACAAATGGATATGATGCTATTAACAGGGTTAAGGCCTACTATTATGATATTATTTTTCTAGATGAAAATATGCCTGGAATCAGTGGTTTAGATACTTTAAGTCAATTAAAAGAAATTACCAATTCACCAGTTATTATGATCACAAAAAGTGAACAGGAACATATTATGGAGGATGCTATTGGTGCTAAAATATCAGATTATTTAATTAAACCTGTTAATCCTAATCAAATATTATTAGCTATCAAGAAGAACTTAGAATTTACAAAACTTGTTAATCATAAAACTAATTCAGATTATCAAAAAGAATTTTTATCCATAGGCACTATGCTTAATGAGGTTGATTCTTTTTCTAATTGGGTTAATGTATACAAAAAAATTGTATACTGGGAACTGGCACTTGATTCCCTTGAAGAGAACAGTATGCTTGAGATTTTGCTTAGTCAAAAAAAAGAGGCTAACGCTCAATTTTTTAAATATATTAAGAAAAATTATACTCAATTAATACAGAATCAAATTCAACATGATATTATATTTTCACATAATATTTTTGAAAAGTATGTTGTTCCAGAAATTTCAAATAAAAAGCCAGTTTTTTTCTTGTTAATAGATAATCTGAGATTTGATCAATGGAAAGTTATTGAGCCAATTATAGCTCCGTATTTTGGCATCAAGGATGATGCATATTGTAGTATTTTACCTACAGCCACTCAGTATTCTAGAAATGCTTTATTCTCTGGATTGATGCCAAGTGAAATTAAGCTAAAATTCCCTGAATTATGGTTAGATGATAGTGATGAGGGGGGGAAGAATTTACATGAAAAAGAACTTTTAATTAATCAATTAAAAAAGTTTTCTTCCTTTCAAGATATTACCTTTAATAAAGTATTTAATCTTGAGCATGGTAAGAAAGTGTTAGATAAATTGAATGAATTTTTAAAAAAACCATTAAATGTAATAGTATATAATTTTGTAGATATTTTATCACATGCCAAAACAGAGATGAGAATGATTAAAGAGCTAACAAATGATGAGAAATCTTATCGTGATTTAACATTAACTTGGTTTAAAAACTCTCCTCTTTTTGATTTATTAAAACAACTTTCTTCAATTGATTGTACAGTTGTAATTACCTCTGATCATGGTACAATAAACGTCAATGAGCCAAGTAAAGTTATTGGAGAAAAAAATATTTCTACTAATTTAAGGTATAAGACAGGAAGAAAAATCAAATTTGATAATAGAGATGTTTTTCATGTAGATGATCCTGGGGATATTTTATTACCTCAAACTAATCTAAGTGATTCATATATTTTTGCATCTCCAAACAAGTATTTTGTGTATCCCAATAATTATAATCATTATGCTCATCATTACATTAATACTTATCAACATGGGGGAGTCTCTATGGAAGAAATGATACTGCCAGTTATAACATTGAAAAATAAAATATGACACCAAACGTGTATGATATTTCTAATTTTAATCACTTATCTGAAGTTGCAATAAAATTGTTAACCTTATCAGATAATCGTATTTTTGCTTTTTATGGAGAGATGGGGGTAGGTAAAACAACTTTTATTAAGTATTGTTGCTCACATTTAAAAGTTGTTGATCCTATTTCTAGTCCAACTTTTTCTATTGTAAATGAATATATAACCATTGATAATAATAAAGTATTTCATTTTGATTTATATAGGTTAAACAATCTAGAAGAGGTTGAGAAACTTGGTGTTGAAACATATTTAAATTCTGGATATTATTGCTTTATTGAGTGGCCGAGTTTAATGGAGCCATTCTTACCTAAGAAATATCACGTGATTAAAATGCGAAATAATAACGCAAAAAAGGAATTAATTGTACTATAATAAATGACTATGAAAGACAAATTTTTATCTTTTTCTGAGGGCGGTTTTACTTTACCTCAAGAAGAAGTCTTAGAACTGAAATCAAAACAACAACAACTCACTATTGGTATTCCAAAGGAAGTACTTTTACAGGAAAAAAGGATTGGTTTAGTCCCGGATGCCGTTAATTTACTTACTAACCACGGTCATAATGTAATTGTTCAAAGTGGTGTTGGAGATGTGATTAACTTTACAGATAAAGAATATAGTGAATGTGGAGCTAGTATTGTGGACACTGCTAAGGAAGTGTATAAGGCGGACATAATCTTGAAAGTTTCTCCGCCTAATTCTGAAGAAATTGAGTTAATGGGTAAAAATCAAACATTGATTTCAGCTTTACAGCTTAAAATTCAAAATCCAACTTTTTTCCAAAATTTAATTGATAAAAAAATTACCGCAATCGCGTATGATTATATTCAGGACGAAGATGGTATTTTTCCAGTTGTAAGATCAATGAGTGAGATAGCTGGTAATGCTTCTATTTTAATTGCATCAGAGTGTTTAAGTAATTTAAATAATGGCAAGGGGTTATTAATGGGAGGTGTTGCTGGTGTAAGTACTACAGATGTTGTGATATTAGGAGCTGGTACTGTAGGAGAATTTGCTGCTAGGTCAGCAATCGGCTTAGGAGCGTCTGTGAAAATATTTGATAAATCTTTATCCAAATTAAGGAGATTACAAGACACATTAAATACAAGAGTCGATATGAATACGATTAATCCAAAAGCATTAGAAAAATCTGTTAGACGTGCTGATGTAGTAATTGGTGCAATCAGATCAAGAGATGAAAGAACTCCATGCTTAATTTCGGAAGATATGGTTAAGTTAATGAAGCCAGGATCTGTAGTCGTAGATGTTAGTATTGATAGGGGCGGCTGTGTTGAAACTTCAGAAATAACTTCTCACAAAAATCCAACTTTCATTAAGCATGGTGTAATTCATTATTGTGTTCCTAATATTCCATCTAGAGTAGCTAGAACAGCCTCATTTTCTTTAAGTAATATTTTTTCCTCTCTATTGCTAGATATAGGACAATATGGCGGGGTTAACAAAATCATTTTTAATAAACCCAATATTGGGCAAGGTGCTTATATAATTAATGGCAAATTAGTTAATAAAGGAATTGCTGATTGGTTTAATTTACCATATCAATCTTCTAATTTATTATAAACTTATAATTTTGAATCTTATATATCGATTTTCTTTTTTTTTTATTGGTATCTCACTCGGATTGGTGTTAGTCTTTTTATCACTGAAAATGAGAGAAAATCCTATTGAATTTGATTATTTTCCTAATAGTAGAGTTAAGAAGCAATTTCTTAAAAAAGAAATAATGCTTTCTGAAAAAGCTATATGTAAAATGAATTGTCACAATTTTGACACTTTATTATCAGATTTTATTATGCGTTCAAAAGTTGATTTTAAAAAAAGTAAAATAAGAGGATTTGATTTAAAAACATATTACTTGTTTTTTAGTTATCCAGATAAAAATTTAACTAATCAAAGTTATTTATTGTTTCAGACAAATGACGACAGTATTAATTTAATAGATGTTTTTTTTGATTTCTCATCGCCATTTTATAATGCATCTGGACGTCCTTTAGAATTCAATTGTCAACAATGTTATTAGTATTTTTTCAATAATTGCTTAATCCTTAGAATTTCTCTGTTTGTTTGTTTTGTAATAGATGAATTTTCTTCTGCCCTTCTAATCAAGTAAGGTAGTGCTTCTTTTACTGGTCCATAAGGTACATACTTAGCGACATTATAGTTGAAATGACTCAAGTAAAATGTGATATTGTCACTCATTCCTAGTAATTGAGAAAAATATACTCTCTTATCACTATGTTTAATGTTATTTGCTTTCATTAAATCAATAATAAATTTAGTACTATCCTCATTATGTGTACCAAAACAAATTGCCATATCATGTATATTATCAATACAGTATTTTGATGCAGTATTAAAGTCGTTATCACAATTATTTTTATTTAAATGTATTGGAGATTTGTATTTTTTTTCTTTAGCACGCTTTCTCTCTTTTTCCATATATGCTCCTCTCACTAATTTAAAACCTAATTTAAATTTTTCTTTTTTTGCTTTCAAGTGTAATTGCTTGATATAGTCTAATTTATCCCATCTATATAATTGAATCGTATTATACACAACAACAACTTTTCTATTATATTTTAGCATCATGTTTTCCACTAAGTTGTCAATTGTATTTTGAATCCAACTTTCTTCGGCATCAATTAGAATTGGTATTTTAAATTTTTGTGCTTTTTGAGCAATTTTATCTAAACGTTGCTGTAGAATTTCAAATTCTTCTTTGTCTTTTTTAGATAATTTTTGATTTTGATTAATTTTAGTTAGAAGTTGAAAATTTGCGAGTCCTGTTATTTTAAATACACAAAAAGGAATCAGAGGATTCTTTTTGCCTTCTTCTAAATTATTCATAATTTCATTATATGTTTTTTGAAAAAAAATATTTTCATTTTTTCCTTCAATTGAATAATCTAAGATTGTTTTTATATTAAATCTTCCTAAATGTTTAATTTTTTTTTGTGATTCTAATATATCTTCTCCACCGCAAAATTGTTTAAAAATTGTGTTTTTAATTAATTTTAAAATAGGTAGTCTTAATTTTAAAGCAATTTTGAGAAGTATTTTTCCAAACAGTACAATATTTTTATTTGATAAAATAGAAAATAGAATTAAAGTTTGATATAATTCTTTTTTTGTTTTTGATGAATAATCTGTGTATTGATTACTAAATATCATATTTTTAAAATATTACAAATATAGATCGAGGCAATAAATGTATAGTATATTGTGTTTTATTTATTAATTTGTTTTTGAAGATACAATTATCAAAAATGGAAACGAAATTTTTACTAAACAAAACATCTATTCAAATTGTAGAAAAAAAAATAGATTTATTTGGAAATTTTATTCATCACAATAATATCAGTAGCATTTTTATTATTGTTGATAGCAACTCAAAAAAGTATTGTTTAAAAGATTTTATTTCTATAAACTCATCTCTTGCTAACAGTAAAGTCATTGAGATTAATCCCGGCGAAGCATCTAAGTCTCTTCAAGTGTTAAATCAAATTTGTTTACAATTAGTTAATCTACAGATAGATAGAAATAGTTTAATTATCAATTTGGGTGGTGGAGTTGTTTCAGATGTTGGTGGTTTTGTTGCATCTGTAATAAAAAGAGGTGTCAAGTTTATAAATATTCCAACTACGCTGATGGCACAAATTGATGCATCTATAGGCGGTAAGGTTGCTTTAAATATAAACAAGTATAAAAATCAAGTGGGCTTATTTAATGATCCGGATAAAGTTATAATATATCCCGATTATTTAAAAACACTTCCCCCTGAAGATATTTTATTTGCTCAAGCAGAAGTGTTTAAATATGGTTTAATTTCAAGCCAATTATTTTGGAATAAAATTACTTCAAAAAAATTCTCGATAACATCAAGTTTAAAGTTAATTATATCTGATTGTATTAGGATGAAGGTCGATATTGTTAATCAAGATTATTACGATTATTCAGAACGAAGGAAATTAAACTTTGGACATTCAATATCTCATGCCATTGAAAGTTTATTTTTTAATGAATTTGATCCAATATCTCATGGTTTGGCGCTTTCTGCTGGAATAATTTGTGAAACTTATATTTCACAAATTAGGTTTGGTTTTAGTGATTCAAAATTATATACTATAGTTAATACCCTATTAAATCATTTTCCTTACATATTTATTGACTCAAAGTATGATGTTCAAATTTTAGATTTTATACATGGAGATAAGAAAAAATCAAATAGTTCATTAAATTTCACTTTAATTAAAGACATAGGAAGTGCTGTTGTTAATTGTTCAGTTTCCAATGAAGAGATTCTCTCATCTTTAGAATTTTATAGGAAATGTCGCATATAATTTTATATAACGCTCATCAAGAAAATCAAGATGCAAGTTTTATGCTTTCAGGCTCTAAGAGTATTAGTCATCGTTTATTAATTATAAATTATTTATCTAAACTTGATACGAAATTTGAAAACATTTCTGAATCTGAAGATACAATGCTTTTAAAAGAAGCATTGTATACTCAAAATGATTTAATTTATGTTAAACAATCCGGTACAGTTTTACGATTTTTAATATCACTCTTTGCTTATGAAAATCGGAATGTTACAATAACGGGGAAAAAATCGTTGTTTCGTCGCCCTTTAAAATATTTAATAGAGTCTTTAGAAAAATTAGGCGCCAATATAAAACAACATAATAATAAAATAATCATTGAATATTGCAATTTGCGTAGTGGTTCTATTAGTTTTCAAAAAATGTATACTAGCCAATTTGTTTCTTCCATCTTATTGATTTCTCCGTATTTACCTAGCGGCATTACATTAAAATTGCCTCCAGAATTACTCTCTTTGCCATATATTAAAATGACTGTGAAAATAATGGAAAATTGTGGGTCAAATTTAACATGGAAAGAAAATGTAATAAAAGTTTTAAACAAGGGTTACTCCGATGTTGTTAAAACAGTAGAATCTGATTGGACTTCTGCTTCATATTTATTCTTGTCTTTTGCTTTTTCCAACTTAAAAAAAATAAGAATTAGTAGTCTTTATAAAGATAGTTTACAACCAGATAAAATTATAGTTGATTTTTTTGCACTTTTGGGAATTCAGACACAATTTTATTCAGATCATATTTTTTTAAATAAAATTATAGAACTTAATATTCCTCAAAAGATTGTATGGGATTTTAATCAAAATCCAGATGTGTTTCCAACAATTGTAGTTGCGTGTTTAGGTTTTAATATAGATTTGTGTGCTACTGGTATAGAGTCTCTTAAGTACAAGGAAAGTAATAGAGTTCAGTCAATGATTTCTGAGGCAAAAAAGTTTAACTGTTTTTTTGAAATTAAAAGAGATAATCAACTTTTGGTTCGCCCTTGTAAAAAAAGTATTATGAAAAAAAAACAATTAATTATAATAAATTCGCATGATGACCATAGAGTTGCATTAGCTTTTTCTACACTTGTATTATTGGATTGGAAATTACAAATAGATAATCCGTCAGTAATTAATAAATCATATCCTAATTATTGGTCAGATTTAATTAAATTTGGTGTTAGAATAGAAAACTTTGAATAGTCATGAATATAAATGATGTCGTAACAATTACACTAACTTTATTTGCCGTGGTTGATATTCTTGGTTCACTTCCGCTAATAATTAGTATTAGGCAGAAGAATGGACATATCAATTCTATTCAAGCGACTCTTGTTTCTTTTTGCATTATGATGCTATTTTTATTTATTGGAGAGAATATTTTACATTTAATTGGTATTGATGTTCAATCATTCTCTATAGCTGGATCTATTGTAATTTTCTTACTTGCATTAGAAATGATTTTAAATGTAGAACTTTTTAAGCCTAATGATCATGAATCTAATTCAGGAACAATTGTTCCTGTTGCTTTTCCTCTTATTGCAGGAGCAGGAACACTGACCACAATTCTATCTTTAAGAGCCATCGAAGATTTTTCGTACTCGGAAATTACTGTAGGTATTATTTTGAATTTATTATTTGTTTTTTGTGTACTTAAAACAACAAATATAATTGAAAGAATACTTGGTAAAGCAGGTATCGATGTACTTCGTAGAGTATTTGGAATAATTTTACTCGCTATTGCGATTAAACTATTTAAAGGAGGTTTATATTAAATTAATTAGTTCTATAATTGAATTTTTCTTTTTGTAATTCCTCGTTTGCTTTAACAATTTTCAGCTTTAAATTTTCTTTGTAGTCAACGGTTTTATTAAACATGTCGTTGTTATTTACAGAGAGTATTTGAGCCGCTAGAATCCCAGCATTTAAAGAACCGTTTATGGCTACAGTTGCCACAGGAATTCCTGGAGGCATTTGAACAATTGCAAGCAAGGAATCTAATCCGTCAAGAGAGGCTTTTATAGGAACTCCAATTACTGGTATTGGAGTCATTGCCGCAATCACTCCAGGTAGATGTGCAGCCATTCCTGCTCCAGCAATAATGATTTTGATACCTTTATCAGAAGCATTTTTTGCAAACTTTTCCACTTTTTCAGGAGTTCGATGAGCTGATAATGCATTTACTTCAAATGGAATTTCCATTTCTTCAAAAAATAAAGCTGCTTTTTTCATAATAGGCCAGTCTGAAGTACTGCCCATAATAATACTTACAAGAGGATTCATTGGTAGTTTTTTTCAAATTATTATGATCCAAATTTAGTATTTTTGTTTTATAATAACTATTTATAAAATGTATTTATATATTAAGTAATTTAATGAAGAATATCGAGATAGATGGTTTATGTTTTGGAACGTTAATTTCTAAGGAAGAAATTTCTAAAAAAGTAAAATTCTTATATGATACGTTGCTCATTAACTATAAAAAAAAATGGCCACTATGTTTAGTTGTATTAAATGGTGCTGCAGTTTTTGCTAATGAATTGTTGCAAAATATTGGATCTGAAGTTGAGATAAGTTCGTTGAAAGTGTATTCATATAAAGGTTTAAATTCAACAAATAAAATCACTGTAGATTACATTCCTTATAATTTGATCAAAAATAGAAACATCTTATTAATTGAGGATATTGTAGATAGTGGCCTGACATTAGATTTTTTAAAAAGTGAATTAACAAACCATGGTGCTAATCGAGTTGAATGTGTCACTCTATTATTTAAGCCATCTAAATATCAATATGAAATT
This sequence comes from Flavobacteriales bacterium, assembly GCA_002701365.1. Taxonomy (GTDB): domain Bacteria; phylum Bacteroidota; class Bacteroidia; order Flavobacteriales; family TMED113; genus SP256. The sequence continues at coordinate 380 of NZUK01000036.1, read as the reverse complement.
AAACCAAATTACATAGGGTTTAATATAGGTGATGAATTTGTTGTTGGATATGGAATGGATTTTAATGAAAAAGGTCGATCTTTAAAGAATATTTACAAAAATACAATTCATAAAATTAATTAGTGATGATAAATCTTATATTATTTGGACCCCCAGGTTCTGGAAAAGGTACTCAGGCACAATCTATTATTAAAGAAAAAAAATTAGTTCATATTTCTACAGGTGATATATTTAGAAAGAATATTTCTTTAGAAACAACTTTGGGTCAAATGGCTAGTTCATATATGAACAAGGGTCAATTAGTACCGGATTCAGTAACTATTCAATTATTAGAATCAGAAATAGACACATGTACTCAATCACAAGGTTTTATATTTGAC
>NZUK01000035.1 GCA_002701365.1 Flavobacteriales bacterium | reverse complement strand
ATGAAAATCAATTTTTTTAATTTCTTCCTCGACCTCTCCTTTTGTTTTTAAATAGAAATTTTTTACATATGGGTTTGCACCGACAGAAGAAACTAAACTAATTTTTGTGGCACCAGCCTCTCTTGCTTTCTTTGCAAAAAATACACAATAGTCGAAATCAACTTTTTTAAATTCACTTTGACTACCAGCCTTTTTTATAGTTGTACCTAAACATATATATATATGATCACAAGATGGAAGACTTCCATTTTCAAAAAAATCGTCAAAATTTATATTAAGAAGACTCACGTTTTTTGGAAGGTTGCTTATGGGTCTTCGGGCAATAGCTATGACTTCTGAATCTTTTTTTGCTAGTTCAAAAATTAATTTCTTACCAATTAGACCTGTTGAACCAATAACTAAAGAAGCGCCAGACATTTTTACTTTAAATCCCCACAGTTTTTACCATTTAACATATCCTTAAACAAATCCAACTGACCCTCATCCAAGCCACGACTTGTCCACCAAACAGCATGTTCACTTAAACCAATCTGATCATCTATTAAAAGCCCCCACATAGGGGTAATTTGATTTGGGATCATTGAATAACGAATATCTGTAATAAGACTCTTTTCTTTATCATAACCCAAATAATTTTGAGAAAACCAACGAAATCTCTCTATGTCCTTACTTTGTTGACTTTCTTTATCAAGGTTTGGTAAATGATTTTCATAATCGAATATTCTAATGCTATCTCCTAAACACCAAGTGATTGATTGAACGGATCTAATTGCATCAACATAAAAAGTATCTTCATGTTGATAAATTGATTTCCATAAAATCAAATTACCAAAAGATGGCTTAAGAGTCATACGCTCTGGATTATGCCCTCTTGAATCAGCAAGCTTGAAAGCAGCTGATAAGGTCCTTTCATATTGAAAAAAACCAAGTGATAAATAAAAAATAACCCACCCAATAGCGAAAAAACTAAATATTCTTTTTTTTGTTTTTATCGCTATACCAAGCAAAATGAGTATAGGAATTGTAAAAATTGGATCAACGATAGATATATTATTCCAAGTAACTCGCTCATCTGAAAAAGGCCAAAAAAGTAGAGTCCCGTAAGACGTACATGCATCAAGTAATCCGTGAGTTGCGTATCCCAAAAAACTTGCAATATAAACGGTTTTTATAGTCATTGACCCTTTAACAAAAGGGAATATAAGAAGAGCGACAATTAAAGAGCCAAAGGGAATAAAAAAAAGTGAATGGGTGAACTGTCGATGATATTCAAGAAATAAAATAGGATCACTCTCTGATCTTATTAATATATCTAAATCCGGAGCTAATCCTGCAAGAAAGCCAATAAAACCAACCTTAACTATATTAGTTTTATTAGCCGAAGACTGTGCAAAAGCTGCACCAACTGTTCCTTGAGAAACTGGATCCATTTTAATTCCTTAAATAAAACACTAACAAAATCATAATTAATAATATCAGATAAAGTGAATTTAGCTTATGTAAAAAAATTGATGAAAAAAATTATTAATATAAGATTGTTTAATGACTAAAAGAGCACTAATCACAGGATCTTCTACCGGTATAGGTTTTGAATATGCGAGATATTTATCAAATAAAGGTTGGGATCTAGACTTAATATCCCAACATAAATCTAGGTCTATGGAGTCAAAGAAAAAACTATCATGTGAAAAAGCACAATTTCATATATTTGATTTAGGTAAAAAAGATTCAATTAATTCAATAATTAATAATTTTGAAACTCCCGATTTAATAGTGGCAAATGCTGGCATAGCAATTAATGGGGCTATTGGAGATATCAAACAGGATGAAAAAGAGTATTACTACTACTTGATGTGCGGAGGTGTTATAGATTTAATTGAGGGTTTTATTCCAAAAATACTTCATAAGAAAAATGGAAGGATTGTGATAATTTCTAGTATTGGAGCAAAAGTCTCCATGCCAAAATCATCATTATATTCATCTATAAAAGCAGGTATATACGCCTATGGTAAATCAATTTCAACAGAGCTCAAAAATCAAAATATTTCAGTTACAGTAAGCCTTCCTGGATATGTTAAAACCGAAGCTCATGAGAGAGCAGGATTAGATCATCTTTTAAAAAAAGTACCTAATTGGATGTGGGTTACACCTGAACAGGTAGTTATGGAAACAGAAAAAGCTTCTTTAAAAGGAAAATTAGAAATTATTCCAGGCAAGGTTTATAAAATTGTAAAACCATTCCTTAACTTAAAAATTGCCGTGAGTATTTGGAAGATGATAACGAAAAGAAATTAAATAATTTAAGATTAAGTTAATATCATTTTAAAATTTTATAGTTCCACCAGAATATAATCGGAGTTATAAGTATTGTAGGGAATATCCACCAAATCCATTCTGGTTCAAAAGGAGGGTTAACCACTAAAACTGCTGTTATGACAGCAATAGTACCCCCCATCATATTTGTTAAGTGTCTTGATATTCTCTCTTTTCCTGTTGCAGAATTGTTTTTATAACTTCTAAAATCAGCAGAGCCTAAGGCAATGGATATCAATCCAAAAACAATAAGTACAATGTACTGGGAATTATTATTTAAAAAGTAAACTGCAGCCAATATTAACATTCCTAAACCTGATAAAATCATTAAGCCAATAGCAACCCAATCCAAAGTAGTTGCAATGCCATCTCTATTTCTAGCAAAGCGCATACCGGCAAAAGCTAAATAAAAGGAAAAAACAGCTATTAGAAATAAAAAAACGTTTCCACCAATAATTGACATTGGGATAGCTGTTATAAAAATAACAGCCATAGACCAAAAATAAGCTATACCCGATAAAACATGAAAACGTTTTCCTTTTTTTGAAACAACGGCTAAAGCTGCACAAAATAAGGCTATTATTCCTGCTAAAATATGTATAGGTAATAAAAACGCCATAATCCCAATATTTTTTAATTTATAGATTTTAAATTATTTAATTGGACCAGTAAATATATTCATCCCCTTCTTCATAGGTTTGTCCGTCGTATTTATCTATCATTATAGGAGCATCATAACTTGAAGAAAAAAGAGGCTCTTTCTGTTCAGAATTAAACTTTTCTAAAAGATTTTCTATTTTTTCAACTTCATCAGGAAAGCTCGCTAAAAGATTATTTTTCTCTAAAGGATCAATTGATGTATCAAATAACCAACGTTTATTTTCTTTTTTACTAACTATGTATTTCCATTTTTTATGCAATACGGATTGATGATTACCGGATCGCCAAAAAAGTGTTTGATGAGGTTCATCAGGATTTTCATTTTTTATGTAAGGTAGTAAATTTACTCCATCCAAATCTTTTTCGTTAAATGAAGTTGCTTTTGCTGCCGAAGCAATTGTAGGAAAAATGTCAAAATGATGTACTGCACTATTAAAGATTGATCCAGGATTAATTTCATCAGGCCAACTAATAATAAAAGGGACTCTTATTCCACCCTCAAAAAAACTTATTTTCCATCCTCGAAAAGGTTTATTTATATCTTCAAGTTCTATGTAATTAGCGCCACCATTATCGCTGGTAAAAATTATCATTGTTTTACCATAAATATCTAAATCTTTTAATTTCTGAACTATTTTTCCAACACTTCTATCAAGCGCTGCAATCATACCTGCATAAACTTGAAGATTATGCCCATGCATGTGACTCATTTGTTCAACATCAGATCTTAAAGCTTGAAGAGGGTTGTGAATTGCCCAATGACTTAAATATAAAAAAAATGGTCTATTTTTATTTTTTTCAATAACCTTTAAAGCTTCATCGGTATAATAATCAGTTACATACTTATCTGGGGCAAAGGGATCTCCTCCATTAAATGTGGCTGAATACTGTCCTGAACTCCAAATCATTTTATCAATGGTGGTATCAAACTTCGCATTAACGACATCTGGGTGGCTTTTTGGAAGATAATATGCACCGTGTAAATTTAAAGAGTCTTCAAATCCTTGACTTTGTGGATTCATTCCATCTGCATGACCAAGATGCCATTTTCCAATATGAGCTGTGTAATATCCCTCAGCCTTTAAAATCTCAGCAATTGTCAATTGTTCAGAAGGCATGCCCTGTTGCATAAATGCCGGTAAATTCATTGCAACTTCTCTATCAATTCTTGCCTTTAATTCTGAGTCATCCTCTTCAAGAAGCCAGGTTAAAACTGTTCTTCCTGCATCAGGAATAGGAGTAAATTCGAACCCAAATCGTGTTGAATACTTTCCAGTCATTATAGAAGCCCTTGATGGAGAGCATGTAGCATTTGCTGCGTAACCTTTTGAAAACCTAACACCATTTTTAGCTAGAGAATCAATATGTGTAGTTTTTAGTGATCCATCTGCTGCGCCACCATTATGCAAAGAAATATCATTATAACCCATATCATCTGCCAAAATTAAAATTATATTTGGTCGTTTATCATCTTTGTTTAAAACTTCAGAGGGTCCTTCAGTCCAATCTATAGGAATGTTCGCTTGAATTGGAGATATGAAATTCATTATTTTCGGTAAAGTCCATATTATTAAATTTACTTTGTACTCCCAAATTAAAAATCCAGATAAAATTAATATTAAAAGAGAATAAGATAATTTTTTGATCATTGTCTATTTCTCATATTTTTCTCTTATTGAGAGTGTAAACATTAAAATTAATAAGAAAGTTACATATGGAGCTAATTCAATTCCAGGTGTTTTTCCAGAGGAATATATACCACTAGCTACTGCAGATTTTTGAAGAAAAGGATATAAAAATCCCCTTATGAACCATTCAATCAAATAAAATAAATACATCAGAGATATTAAAGATTTGTATCTAAATATAACGATCCAAGAAACACAACAAAAAATTAATTGTGCAAATCCCCATAAAGAAAAAAATGAATAAATTAGGGGCATTGGATCAGGATCACCTGATAAGACAATTAGATTAGCAATTCCATGAGCTCCAAATTCTTCGAAAAACATATGGATTATAGATCTCCATGTCATTAAGGCGTTGAAAGCGATAAAAAACCAAAAAGCAACCTTATGTCCACTGTATATATTGTCGGCTGGAGAAGGTAATAAATTAAAATTAAAACTCCTCATAGTTTTAATCCTCCAAGCCTAGAACAAGTTTCGTTAAACTCTTTTATTGTATCATTAATTATATCTTCAGCTGATTTAATACTATCAATTATGCCTACTGATTGTCCTGAAAGAGCAGGAGCTGCATTCATATTTCCTTCAAAATAAAGCTCTTGTATTTTTTTCATAGCAGTCATATCCATCTCTCCAGTATCAAGTATTTCTTTTGTAAAATCTGTTCGAAGGGCTCTTATTACTGGTTTAGAATTTTTATTAAGTATCCAAGTACCGTTAAGGGGAGATTCAAATATATAATTCTTAAAATTTTCATGAACGGGGCTTTCTTTACTAGAAACAAATCTAGTTCCCATTTGAATACCCTCGGCACCAACTGCAAAAGCTGCTGCCATTCCAGCCCCATCTGCAATTCCACCTGCGGCAATAATTGGTAAGTCTACTTGTTTTCTTATTGCCTGTATCAATACGAAAAGACCTACTTCCTCAGGACTTTTAAATCCACCACCCTCTGTACCTTCCACAACAAGTCCATCAACACCACAATTTGCAGCTTTTAAAGCTCCCTCAACACTTGGAACTGCATGATAGACAATTATTCCAGCATTTTTTAATTTATCTATATATTTTGAGGGATCACCTGCTGAAGTAGTCACAAAATTAACACCATGCTGAACACAAAATTCAAGCATGCTATCATCCTTTAAAAAGAGCAAAGGTAAATTTACTCCAAAAGGCTGGTCTGTTAATTCAGACATCTTTTCTATTTCAGCTTTACAGTTATCTACCTCACCTGAAGATGTTTCAATTACTCCTAGACCTCCAGCATTACAAACTGCAGATGCCAGCTGGCTTCTAGCTATCCATCCCATTGGTGCTTGAATAATTGGGTATTTAGCTCCCGTATGCTTGATCACTCTGTTCATTTTTNTTCCTTCATAAAATTAATAAGAACATCAGATAGTTGCTTTGGTCTAGTCCATTGAAANAAATGACCTCCGCCAATATGTGGGGCACTTTTTGCATTTGGTGCCATTTNTAAAACATCTTTTTCAATTCCATTTGTTACAGGATCATCTCCTGCAAAAACAGATAAAAATGGTTTATCTGATTTTTTAAAAAATTCTCTTGCCTTTTTCTGAGCCTCTAATGACTGATCTGGAATTGTTGGAACATGGCTTGGCATAGCTCTTGTTCCCATTTTATAAGATGAGTTAGGAAAAGGAGCCTCATAAACTTTCATTAAATAAGAATAAAAAGGTGAAATTTTTTCAAGCCCAACCCTTTGTAAGACATAATGAATGAGAGTTGAAAATTTTGATTTAAATACTTTATCCATTTGCATGGCGTTAATCATACCAATTGGTAAATTTTTTGTTTCCCAAGTAAATTTTTGCCAATACATAAATTTAGTAGCTGGATGATGTTTTTCTTTTTTATCAGCTGACAAGCTTTTACCATCCATTTTATTCAATGCCGCTCCTACAGAGAATAGTGTAATTTTTTTATTCGAAGATCTAAACTTCTTTATTTTATCAATCACTTCTTTTGGAGTATTTGGATTGTAGGGAAGTCCTGTATTACCCATTGCGACTCTTGTAAATCTGTCTGGATCTTCTGCTATCATCCTTAAACCTATTAGGCCACCCCAATCTTGACCGAAGAAAGTTAAATTTTTAAAGTCATTTTTTTGTAACCAAGAAACCATCCAATCAACCTGATTTTGATAGCTATAATCATCTATAGAGGCTGGTTTGTCAGACTTTCCATAACCTGGTAAATCTGGAGCAATAACTCTTATTCCCGCTTCAGTCAAAAAAGGTAACATCCTTGAATAAAGATAACACCATACTGGCTGACCATGCATCGCCAATAAAATAGGTCCATCTCTAGGTCCTTCATCTATATGATGTATTCGTAATTCACTTCCATCTTCAGTTTTTATATTTGTGTAACAAGGTTCATAGTTAAAATCAGTAACTATCTTAAAACACTCATCGGGTGTTCTTAATATTTTCATTTTATTGCTCTTTTATTAGTAATTTTTCACATCCAGTTCCGTTAAAAAGATCTAGTATTCTTTTTTGATCATCACTGCTTAGACTAAAAAACTCTGCGTTTATCCATTGAAGACATTTAGCTTGATAATTGAATGTATTTTGAGACCATTTTGATCCATCAATTTCAGTTTCCCAAACTTCTTCTCCATTTTCTATTGCGCTACTATTAGCCAATAAAGCAGGTACATAAGCACGACCTATTTCTTCTAAAATAGGCTTCATATTTTCAGATAAAGTTTCAAAAGTTTCCCATGGATTTTCATTAGGATTTAAACCGGACATGTCCTCCATATTATCTACCCAAGCTGTAGTTCTAAGTGATAATTTGTGAGCAATTGCTCTAGAAGTAGGGTCTAATCCAATCAATTGAGTAAGCTGACCATAAATAGCAAAGTCTGCAGAACTAGGTCTATATCCAAAAAGAAATGGAAAATTACTCAAATGATTTTCCATGATTTTAAGAAAACGTTTATAACTTTTCTCAATAATAGGCGCGGTAACATCATTAGAACCTACAACACGAAGCCTTTCAATTTGTCTGGAGCCAATGCTATCCTTAAACAACTGCCAAGCGTCATCTGCAAGATCAACTTTATTATGCAAAGGCAAAATAGATGATGCATTGTCCGCATCTTCGTCAAAATGCCATCTATAATGAAACATATACTTAGTAACCCATTCGTCGCCAAAGTCTTCAAGAAGATAATTCAGAAAGCATAGCGCTGGGTTTTCCGGTATAACACTTCTTTTCTTAAAATCATCTTCAAGCCTTCTAATAATGGGGGTTGAGTCAGTAACTGTTTCAAACTCTCCTTTATCATTCGGTAAAATAAATGTTGGTAAGAGAGCAGGTTTAGGTGCTTCGATCCCTAAATCATTAAAAATACCCTTATTTTTAAATGTATCATGCGGGCTTCCCCAAATCACTTGATAAGGAATTTGTCTATATCGCAATAAAGCAATCATTTTTCTTGTATAAGGAGATGGAGGTAACCCTATCAAAGTAATTCTGTCTTTATTAATCATCTTAGTCTAAAAAATTTAATGAAGTTTCAATATTTAACTGACCTTCTAACCCTGCTACCCTGTGCTGAGCACTTTTAATATAGTCTGGATTAGTAATCATTTGAAGCATAGCCTTTCTTGAAGGATACATAGCGATATAAATTTTATCCCATAAATCCTCTACCTCACCCAACATAAGTCTTTCAATATTTCCTCCAAATACAGGTTTTCCTCCAACATTTAAAAGATGTTCCTCAACTTCTTTGGTATATATTGCATAAGCCTCTTCTCCAGTAAGATTGGTTTCTCTTTTATCAGGGTATATTGCTTTTTCTCTAAATTTTAGGAGGTTAATCATATAAATCGGTTTATCTTCTATTTGTTCATTAAACTCTTTTATTTGATTTTCATTGGGCAAAACAGCATTTTTTACTTCCATAAATTCCCTCCTATTTAATTGACATATATTATGTCATTAGTTAATAATTGTCTAATGCAGAATACTAAAATTCAAAAAAA